>DATAED010000412.1:0-5902 GCA_036258195.1 Ktedonobacterales bacterium | reverse complement strand
TCGAGATCATCGTTCCCCAGGGCCTCGGCTCGCCCTGGCATGTTCACCCCGACGAGAACGAGTGGTTCTACGTCCTCGAAGGCGAAGTCACGTTCTACGTTGACCATACGCGGCTGGCGCTGACGCCCGGCGCGTTCGCCTTTGGGCCAAAGGGCATCCCGCATACGTTCATCGGCGCGTCGTCGGAGCCAGCCAGGGCGCTGGTGGGGCTACAGCCCGTCATGTTCGAGGGCTTCCTGCGCGAGATAGGCCAGCCGGTCGAGGAGCGCATCCTGCCGCCACCGCTCAGCCAGCGGAACGACGCGCTGGGTCGCCCCGTGAACGATGGCCGCCAGATCGCGCGCGAACAGCTCGCCGCGATCAGCGCACGACACGGCATCGTGATCCTCGGCCCTCCAGGCCCGCCGCCAGAGCGCTAAATCGCGCCGGGTTCGCCCCTGCGCAGTCCGGTCGCCATGCGGGTGATGATCTCGAATATCGCGCGCATGGCGCCGCATCCGAAACGAGGAGGCGCGTCATGTTGAGCGAGAGAAGGCTATCGGCGGTGCTGTGCTCAGCCGATCTGGCCAGGAGCCAGGCGTTTTACGAGCAGCAGGTGGGCCTGAAGCTGTCTCCAGAGACGATCAAGAACCATCTGGTCTTTGCGTGTGGCGATGGAACGACGCTGCTCATCTATGGGCGACCTTCGCCCAACAAGGCCGATCACACCCAGGTGCGCTTCTGGACGCGTGATGTCGAGGCGGATGTGCGCGAGCTGGAGGCGCGCGGGGTGATATTCGAGGACTACGACTATCCCACGCTGCGCACTGTCAACCATGTGGCGACGACTGCCGGCGTCGGGCGGTCGGCGTGGTTCAAGGACCCCGATGGCAATACGGTGGCGCTGTTTCAGTCAGAGTAGCGGCACGACCTCTCCCCCTGAACCCGAACCAGGGCTTCGCTATCGCTCGCCCTTCAGGGAGGGGAACCTGTGGCCAGGCTGCTGCGCGGAGCAGGCGCGCGGGCGCATGTGTGGATGGATGGATGGGCGGCGGCCTCAGGCAAGAGGTAGTGGCTTCCAGAAGTAGGAGACGGTTTCGCCGGGTGGGCAGTTGGCGAGCGCGCCATAGCGCGTGTAGCCCAGCTTTGGATAGAACTCCGGCGCCTGGTAGTCGGAGGTGGCCAGGCGAGCGTAGCGGCAGCCGCGCTGGCTGGCCTCGCGCTCGCACTGCGCCATCAGGCGGCGGCCCAGCCCGTGGCCGCGCTGCGCTTCATCAACCCATAGGATGCTAACCTCCAACCAGAAGGGGATGCTGTGCGTGCGGGCGATCACTCCGCCGATCAACGCGCCGGAATCATCCCAGGCGAAGAGCTGGAGCGGCTGCGGTGGCTGCGGCGCGGCGGGCTGGTCGGCTGTGTGGCGCAGGTTGTAGGCCACCAGACGCTGAGTAATCTCATCTTCGGCGGCGGCATCGGGCGCGCTGGTCACGTGATAGTCGGTCATGATGCGGCTTCCTTTCCCTGAGCGCGCGGCGGGTCGCCACGCCAGCAGAGCGTGACAGCCTGCTCGGCTTGCTCGGCCTCGCGCACCTCGACGCCGGGGAGCTGGGCGAAGAGCGCCAGCAGCCAGCGTCCCCCAGCGGCGCCTGCGGCGATGGCGCGCAGCATCGCTTCATCCACTGGCGCGCCCTGGCGGATGAGCGCCCAGGCCTCGCGCGCCAGCCGCGCGGGGATGGCCACCTCGCGCTGGGCGGCGCCATCCTTCGCGGAGACAAACCAGACGACGATCTCGCGTGCGCTGGCGTAGAGGATGTCGAACGCGCCCTCGCCAACGGGCGGCGCACAGGGGCCGGGCAGCGCGCGCAGAGCGGCCAGCAGCGCCGCGAAAGCCGCATCCGCCGCATCGTCGCCAGTGGCAGATGACGGCGCTGGATCGTGGATGACCTCTACCGCGGGCTCGGCTGGCGTCTGCTCTTCGTCCGCAGCGCCAGCAGCTTCCTCCCACTCATTCCAGATGGGCAGGTCGGCGGAGTCGTCGTCATCCTGCATGTGCGCTCACTGCCCCCTGCCTGCTGGCTCTCCGTGCGTCTATTTCTGACTGTTCTCGTGGTGACCGTCAAACAATTCTGAAACTGAGCGCTCTTCATGGATACGCTCGATGGCCCCGGCGAACAGTGGCGCGACGGAGAGCGTGGTGATGTTGGGCAGCCGCTTCTCGGGGCGTAGCGGCACGCTGTCGGTCAGGATGATCTCGCAGAAGTCAGCCGCGCCCAGCCGCTCGATGGCGGGGCCGCTCAGCACGCCATGCGAGGCGCAGGCGTAGACCTCATCCGCGCCATGCGCGCGGACGACCTGCGCGGCCTGCGTGAGTGAGCCAGCCGTGTCGATCTCATCATCCACGATCAGGGCGTTACGTCCCTCGACCGAGCCGATCAGGCTCATCGCCTCGGATCGGCCATCATTGCCGGTGCGGCGCTTCTCCACGATGGCCAGCGGCGCATCGAGCAGCTCGGCGAGGTTGCGCGCCTTCTTGGCGAAGCCGGCGTCGGTCGCCACGACGGTCAGGTTGGGGATATGGCGACCTCGGATGTAGTTGGCCATCAGATTCTTGGCGGTCAGCTCGTCGACGGGGATGTTGAAGAAGCCCTGAATCTGCCCGGCGTGCAGATCCATCGTCAACATGCGGCCCGCGCCCGCCACCGAGAGGCAGTCGGCGATGAGGCGCGCGGTGATGGGAACGCGCGGCTGATCTTTTTTGTCGGTGCGGCCATAGGCGTAATAGGGGACGACCGCCGTGACGCGCTGCGCCGAGGCGCGCTTGAAGGCGTCGAGGATGATGAGCAGCTCCATGATGGAGCGATTGACTGGTGAGGTGAGCGGCTGCACGACGAAGACATCGCAGCCGCGCACGTTCTCGTCGATCTTGACGAAGATATTTTCGTTGGTGAACTCGAAGACCTGCGCCTTGCCGAGCGAGATGCCCAATTCGCGGCAGATGTCTTTCGCAAGCTGAGGGTGCGCGTTGCCGGAGAAAACGGCAAGGTTGTTCATTGCTGGCCTCTCGCAGATGCTAGAACGACGTTCTCTGGGCGCCGTGGATGCGGAGATGCGGTCGCTGGGCGCGGGCAAAGAGCCACGCTTGAGTATAGCACCCATGTGACAGGCGCCAGGCCATCTTCTGACGGCCTGGCCGAGTGTGCCGCATCACCTGCTGCCCAGTGAGGGCTTTTCAGGCCAGTACGAGCTTTTACAGTTGCAGGTAGCGAAACGCCTCTCGCTCGGATCGCTAGCAATGCCGAATAGCCGCGATCTGACTGTTGACACATGGCCGATCATCCGTTTGCCACGAAGTCAGAAATTGTGAGGTGGCGTCGGCAAGCGCAACTGTAAAAGAACGGGAAGGATCTCGCAGCCATCCCCGTCTTGACCATTCCTCCTACTCCACGCAGGCACATGGACACGACGCGATACAATCAGATTCGTGTGTTCGTGAACATGTTCACGATTGATGAAACCTTTCGCGCGTCGCCCCGCTCTCAATGACTGAGCACGGTGAAGCTGAGGCGCGTCTCATCTTTTGGAAGGCGACGGATTGACTGCCCCCGATTCACCATCTGACGCTTCGTCTGGCTCTGCGGTCGGCTCTGAGCCTGGTTCTGAGGTCGCCTCTGGATCGAAGCGCGCTCAGCGACATGAGGAGTTGCGTCAGCGCATCTACGATGCGGCGCTGACGCTGTTTCGGCGCAAAGGAGTCGCGGCTACGACTATCCGCGAGATCGCGCGCGAGGCGGATGTCGGCGTTGGCACATTCTTCAACTTCTTCGCGAGCAAAGAGGATGTGCTGGCGACCCTGGGAGACCAGCGTCAGGCGCGGCTCGTGGCGCTGCTGGCAGAGCCATCGCTGGCCGCGCTGACCGCTCGCGAGCGCATCGAGCGCATCATGCGGGCGCTGATCGCGGGGATGGAGGAAGAGCCAACGCTGACACGCGCTGCGGTGCGCGCGGCGCTGGGCTCACCGACGCTGTTTCATGGCGAGCGCGCGCGCTTCGTGGCGCTGGCCAATCTGTTCGCCGAGATTCTGCGCGCGGGGCAAGCGAGCGGCGAGGTGGCCGCCGACTGCGACGCGGAGGTCGCGTCGCACCTGCTGATCTCCACCTACGCCACGCTGACGCTGGACTGGGTGGAGGGCAGCGAGGGCTATGCGCCGCTGCCAACGCTGCTGGCGCATGTCGAGACGCTGTGGCGCGGGATCGCGCCGCGAGGGCAAACGGGCGGCTAAAGCCGCAGGCTAGGGGCGTTCCGCCGCGAAGGCCGCCTACGCAGCCTGGAGATCAGGCGCGCATCCTAGCCCGCGCAGGCGGGCTTGGCGGCCGCAGACCCTTAGCTGCGGGTTTACCCGCCAACGTCCGCAACCATCACCATATATGACCGATCACAGCGATGCCGGGCTGTTTCTCCGGCGCACAGCGCGGATAAACGAAGATACATGAGGATAGACCATGCAACTGGATGACCACCCCAATCTCGACTCCGCTCGCAGCCCTGACCGCGACGCCGACCGCGACGCCGAGGCGTCTGGCGCGCGCAGCGCCACTGGCGTGCTCTCGCGCCCAAAGCAGGCGCCACAGCGCCCGCACGACGATGGGCAGCCGCACGGCCTCTATCGCGTGGGCGTGGGCTACGGACGGCTGATCTATAAGCTGCGCTGGCTGGTGCTGGCGATCTGGCTGGTGGGGCTGGCGGTGGCCGTGCCCTTCGCCGCGAAGGCGCCGTCGATCCTGACCGGCAACGGCTACAGCGCTGGCAGCAGCGAATCGGCGCGCGTGAGCTCCATCCTCTCCAACACGCTGCATCAGCCGAAGACATCGCTGGTGGTCGTCTTTCAGTCAGCGGACGCGCATGTGCAGGATGTCTCGTATCTGCTGGAGGTCAACAACTTCATCAGCGCGGCCAAAGCCTACCCGCATGTGACGAGCGTCGTCGCGGGCGGGGTGGGACAAGACCAGAAGACCACCTATGTGACGGTCAACTTTGACCAGCAGGTAGGGTCAGACGATCAGTTCACGCGCGACTTCAAGACGATTGTGCCGCAGGGCGCCAGCGCGACCCCCGCGCGCGCCTACCTGACGGGCGCGGCGCCGGTCTCGGCTACCTTCAACACGCTCAGCCAGTCCGACACGGAGCAGGCCGAGCTGAAAGGGCTGCCCGTCGCGTTGGTGACGTTGCTGATCGTCTTTGGCACGCTGGTGGCGGGGGTGCTGCCGCTGCTGCTGGCGGCCTTCGCGGTGCCCGTCGCGCTGGGGGTCATCTTCGTCATCGCCTCGCACGTCTCGACCAGCGTCTTCGTGCTGAATATCGCCTCGATTATTGGGCTGGGCATGTCGATTGACTACACACTCTTCATGACGCGCCGCTTCCGCGAGGAGCTGGCGCGTGGGCGCAGCGTACGCGACGCGGTCGGCTGGACGGTGGCGACGGCAGGCGAGGCGATCCTCTTCAGCGGGCTGACCGTCATGATCGGCTTCGTCGGCCTGATGCTGATCGGCATGCAGTTCATGACGTCGTTCGGCGTCGGCGGGGCGGTGACGGTGGCGGCGGCGGCGCTGGCGGCGCTGACCTTGCTGCCCGCCGTGCTGGGCATCCTGGGGACGCGCATCAATGCGCTGCGCGTGCCATTCCTCTGGCGGCTGGTGGGCGTCGGCGAGAAGCGCGACCTTAGCGGCGAGACGCCGAGCCAGGCGCTGGAGGAGCGCGGCGGTTTCTGGCGCAAGGTGGCGCTGGGGGTGATGGCGCATCCGGTCATCACGCTGCTGCTGGTGACGCTGCTGCTGCTGGGGATGGGCTGGCCGCTGCTCTCCATCAACCTCGGCACGCCGTCGATCACGAGCATCCCCAGAACGGCGGAGGCGCGCGCGGGCAACGA
>DATAED010000411.1:0-3931 GCA_036258195.1 Ktedonobacterales bacterium | reverse complement strand
GTGGACTATATCCTGAACGATGTGCTGCCAAACCCGCCGTTCAACATCCAGGATGCCGAGCTGGATGGCCTCAAGGTCTACACGACGCTCGACCTGAACCTGGATGCCTACGCCATCAAGCGGGCGCAGTACTACATCTTGCAGCCGCACACATTGGAGTGGCCAAACTACGCGGGCGGCTGCGGGAGCTGTACGCAGCCATCGCTGGCCGACTCCGCCAACATCCATAACACAGCGGTCGTGGCGATGGATCCGCACAATGGCGATATCCTGGCGATGGTCGGCTCGGTGGATTACACCAACCGCGACCCGAAGGTCAAGGGCTTCTACAACGTCGCCACGTCGGAGAACCGCTCGATGGGTTCATCGACCAAGCCGCTGGTCTATGCGACTGCCTTCCAGATGGGCTGGAACCCCGGCACGATGTTGCAGGATTCACCTGTTTGCTATCCGAATCCTGTGCCGGATGTGAATGGCAAGCCCGATGTGGAGACAGTGACGCCCGGCTGCTCTGGCGTCTATGTGCCACACAATTACGACCCCAACAGCTTCTCAGGACACCTGAGCATCCGCTACGCGCTGGCGAACTCACTGAACGTGCCAGCGACCGAGACGATGGAGTTCGTCGGCGCCCAGGAATCCACATCTCAAGCTTTTCTGGCTGAGGCGCAGCGCATGGGTGTCACCTCACTGACTGCGAATGCGATGGGTCCTTCGACGGCGCTCGGCACACAGAACATCTCGCTCCTGCAGCTCACCAACGCCTATGGTGTCTTTGCCGATCAGGGCCAGCATGTGCCGCCGCGCTCGGTGCTGGAGATCGTGGACGCCTATGGGGTCGTGGACTACAAGGCGTCGGATCCCAAACCCGCGCAGGTGCTCAGCCCGCAGGCCGCCTATGAGATGACCTCCATTCTCTCGGACTCAAACGCCCGTATTCCCGACTTCAACTTCAGCAACCCGCTGGAGTTCAATGAGCAGGGCGGCAATGCGCCAGACAACAGGCTGGACTTTCCAGCGGTCGCCGCCAAGACAGGTACGTCGCAGGGTATCCACGGCCCGCGCGATATTGTCACGATGGGTTACTCACCCTACATGGCGTTGGGTGTGTGGGCAGGCAATTCAGACTCCAGCGACCTGCACGCCGTCATCGGTATCGCAGGCGCTGGCTACATCTTCCATGACATCATGGAGTACGCAATCAAGAACTACAAATGGCCAAAGGGGACGCAATTCCCGATGCCGCCCGATATGGTGCGGGGAGTCTTCAACTGCACGACGGGCCTGGCGCCCTATGCTGGCACAACGACCGCGCCGTGTCCCGTTGATCCCAACTCGCAGCATCCCATTCCCACGTATGCGGGGTACAACTACCAGCCGCAGTCCAACACGGACTGGTACATCCAGGGCCAACCGTGGGTGCATTCGTGACGACCTCTCCCCCTGTCCCCCTCCCCTTCAGGGAGGGGGAACCTATTTCAGGGGTTGTGGCGGTGGCGTGGGGCGCCCTGCCTGTAGAGAGTGTGGGTTCGCGCAGGCGCAACGATCTGCCCATTGGTGTACCATCTCAAGCCCATCGCTTGAGCAAGGCGCCGAGAGCGTACTTCCCAAGGTGAAGCGGGCGAGCGGCGCCGTGAGCCTGAGGGGTATGGATGCCCGCCCAGCTACGCGCC
The DNA here is from genome assembly GCA_036258195.1 of Ktedonobacterales bacterium. Lineage (GTDB taxonomy): Bacteria > Chloroflexota > Ktedonobacteria > Ktedonobacterales > JADMIN01 > JAKAIY01. Next base: position 2,258 of record DATAED010000411.1, on the reverse strand, counting down.
ACTGCTCTGACCGACACGAAGTTGTCAGGATGACGGGATTACATGATACGCTCAGTATCCACTGTGCGTCGGGGTCGGGCCACCACCCGGATTCGTAGGCGACGAGTATCCGCTGCAGGCAGCGACGCTCAACGCGAGAATCAGGACGAGTAGCAGCGTACACAACCACTGAAGTGGGGCAGCGTGGCGGTTCATGTGGCATCTCCTTTGCCTATCATGTTCCTCCCTCTGGAGGCCTTGATACGATATACGTGTCCAGGTTACGGCTGTGCTCGTCCGAGAGTGACAGGCGCCAGCGGGAGGTGGCGGGAGCGGATGGATAGAAGCTCATAGCCTGTCAGTCAGATGTACCCCAGCCATACAACCAGACTATTTCCCCCGGCGATTGTCTTGAAACCGCCTCCAGTACGCGTCCGACTCAGGCGTCGGCTTTTTCTGCACTGCGCGCCACAATCGTTCGCCGAGGTTCCCCCTCCCCTTAAGGGAGAGGGACAGGGGGAGAGGTCGCGCCTCAGTTCAGACGTTGTGCGGCGGGGGTCAGATGGTCGTCGAGGGCTCCCACCAGCGTGGCGGGCGCAGGATAGGTGATGGGCAGCGTGTGGCGCTTGCTGGGCGGCGTGGCACGAGCGGCGCGGATGAGCGTCACGGCGATCAGGGCCAGCGCCAGCGCGGCCAGCGCCCCCAGGATGGCCTCCATGAGCGGCGATGGCGTGGCCCGATGCTGCGGTAGCGGCTCCACGCGCGCCTCGGCCTGTGCCCAGCTCATATAGGCTTGCGCGCCTCGGAACTGCGGGTAGGCCTTCAGTAGCGCCGTCAGCTCCGTCGAGGAGCGACGCCAGTGGCCGGGATAGGTCGCGGCGTAGTCGGCGAAGGCGCGCTGCCAGGCCACCTCGAAGGCGCCGGGCCGCGTATCCATTTTGGCCTTCGCCAGCAGCCGCCGCGCGCTGTCGCTGGAGCGCAGAAAAGCCGTGATGCCCTGATTATCTGGCCCGCCAAAGCTCACGACCCCCACGATGCGCCCGCTGGCGTCGAGCGCCGAGCCGCCGCTGTCGCCGTGCTCGATATTGCCGCCCACCTGAATCAGCGCCGAGCCATCGGTATTGGTCTTGATGGCGCTGACATTGGCCATATTGAATGAGGGCGTCAGCAGGTTGGTCGGATCGTTGTTGGCGTCGCCGTTGCCGGGGAAGCCGATGATGGTCAGCGTATCGAGCGGCGCCACGGTCGTCGAGTCGTCAAGCTGGATGGATGGCGTGTTCTGCTCGTCGACATGCAGCGCGGCCAAGTCGTCGTGGGCGAAGTCGCTGGTCGCCAGGATGCGCGCCTGGTCGTGCGGCGCGCTCAGCATCGCTTTGAGCAGATCGGCGCTATCGCCAGCCTTGCTCGCCAGTGGGCCGCTGAACGCGGTGTCGCGCCAGACATACGATGTGGGCGAGTCGAAACTGGTGGTGTAGTCGATGCCCGTCATCTGCAGGAAGCCATTGCCGATGTCACCCGCCGCGATGGCTGGCCCGAAGCCGAAGCAGGGCGAGCTGTTCAGTGCGGCGGCGATGTCGGCCTGCGCAGCGGGATCGGCCAGCAACTGCTGCTCCAGCGTGTCGTGATCGACGTTGATCACGTGGTCGGCGGTGAGGATGTCGCCGTGCGCGCTGACAAACGCGCCGGAGCCGAGCACACCCTCGCTGTAGCCAGCCGAGCCGTGCGGCAGTGTCACCGACTGGCCGCAGACGTTGAGCGTGATGTGGCCGTTGTAGAGCGTGCCGATGCGCACCACGGCTGGCACGGCCACATCCGCCGCGCGCACCACCGGATCGCTGAGCCGCCCGCCCGGCGCCCGCCCGCTGGGCGCCTGTGGCCCATGCTGGCGCGCCTGCTGCGGCCCGGTCTGCGGCCCCTGGGCATGCGCCACATTCAGCGATAGGCCGCCTAGCGTCAGGATCACCAGCAGCGCCAGCAGCGTAGCCAGTGATGCGGTCACGATGCCTCGCACGCGCGCAGGCGCCACGGGTGGGTGTGTCATCACGGCGATTACCTCAGCAGTGACATCCAGAGAAACCGTCAGATCCTTCAGGCTGGGCGCGCAATGGAACGAGATCGAGCCATATCTGAGCATGGCTGGAAAAGTGAGGCGATTATACCAGAGGCGCCACAGGAGGGGAAGGGGTATTTTGCACAAGATTGTCGTGTTGTGAGGCGCTTGCGAGCACAGCCGATGCGGAAACGATGCGGAAACGATGCGGAAACGATGCGGAAACGAT
>DATAED010000410.1:0-13789 GCA_036258195.1 Ktedonobacterales bacterium | reverse complement strand
AGCGCGCCGACGTTCTGGCCGTGCAGCCCCAGATTGGCCTCGCGCGCGTAGTCGGCAAAGGCGACCAGTGGCGGCGCGGCGATGGCCACACCAACGACCAGTCCACTCGCCAGCTTGAGCGCGAAGCGCGGCGCCACCGCGACCCAGCCGCGCAGCGAGATGAGCCGCGCGAGCGCCCAGAGCGCCGCCAGCAGGCCATCCAGATAGGCGACCTCCGGGAAGCCCGCTACCAGCGCGAGCGCCAGCGCCACGGCGATCCACTTCCAGCCAGCCGCCGCGTCGCGTGCGATATCGCGCCATGTCCGGCCTTGCGCCGGCGGGGCGGTTTGAGCGCTGGCCAGCGCGCGCTCCACCCCCAGTAGCAGCAGCGGCAGGAAGGGAATCGGATTGACCACTGCATTCGCCAGCCACGCGAAGACACCGTTGAACTCGAACAGCGCGCCGCCCGTGAACGCCGCCACCCGCGAGAGGCCCATCTGGCGCAGCAGGTAGTAGGTGGAGACGCCCGCAATGACTTGCAGGCAGATGTGCAGGGCGGTCTGCCCCCAGGGCGCGATCAGCAGCAACGTCAGCGGAAAGAACGCCGCCGACTGCATCTCGCCCGCCAGCGGCAAGCCCACGCCCTCATACGGATTCCACCACGGAACCTGCCCGGCGAACCACTGCCGCGCCGCCTGCGTCCCCAGCGCCTGCGAGGTGAAGCCGATATTGGGGTCAATCGTCGGCTGCCCGCCCACGAAGCCCGGCGAGGCGGTTCCCAGCGCGGCGGTGTAGCCGAGCGCGTTAGCGTGAACCAGCCCCAGCAGCTCTGGCAGCCGGATGATGATGGCCAAGGCCATCAGCGCCGCCACCGCCCAGCCATCGCCCGCCGCGAACCATGCGCGTGCGGCGAGGGCCAGCCTCAGCGTCGCGCCAGCGGCCCACGCAGCGGGCATTCCTTTGCGTGTGCGCTGCTCTGGCTGATCTGCTTGCTCCATGCGGCCACCTGCTCCGTGCCTGGCGCAGCGCCTCGCACGCCGCGATGCAGCAGGTGAACGCAGCGACGGCGCCAGCCTACGGGCGGGCAATTGATAGAGATGCGGATACGTCGCCCAGCGGTTGGCTGGCGAATGAATTCGCGCCTGGGAGGCGGCCTGCGGGCCGCCGCAATACCCGCCTGCGCGACTTCAGTCGCCAGCAGGCGCTAGCCGTCCTTCTCCACCACGCCCTCGCGCCAGGCGTAGACGGCGGCCTGCGTGCGGTCGGCCAGATGCAGCTTGCTCAGAATGTTGCTGACATGTCGCTTGACGGTGTGCTCACTGATGACCAGCCGCTCGGCGATCTCGGTATTATTCAGGCCGTCGGCGATCAGGCGCAGCACCTCCAGCTCGCGCTCGCTCAGCTCGGAGGAGAGTTGCGCGTTGGCGCGTGGCCCGCCGCGCAGCTCCTGCATCACCCGCGCCGCCACATGCGGATGCATGACCGCCTCGCCGCGAGCGGCTTTGCGCACGATCTCGGCCAGCTCGCCCGAGCTGACATCTTTGAGGATATAGGAGAGCGCGCCCGCGCGAATCGCTGGGAAGATATGCTCGTCGTCGTGGTAGGAGGTCAGGATGATGACCTGGCTCCCCGGGCTGATCTGCTTCAGGCGGCGTGTCGTCTCCACGCCATCCATAGCGGGCATCACCAGATCCATCAACACCACATCGGGGACGAGATCAGCCGCCAGCCGCAGCGCCTCCGCGCCCGATGCTGCCTCGCCCACCACGCTGATGTCCGGCTGCTTCTCCAGAAAGGCGCGCACGCCCTGACGCACCATCTGGTGGTCATCCACGAGGATCACGGTAATCGCCTGCGTCATCGCTCACTCCTTCTCAGACGCGCTCCCCGGACGCTATCGCTCAATCCTGGCCCTCAGCTCTCGACGGAGGGCGCGGGCTGCGGGGTCGAGTGGCCATTCTCAGGGGCGCCCTGCGCCATCGGCGCCACTGGCACGCTCAGCTCGACGCGCGTGCCGCCAACCGAGCTGGAGATCTGGAGTGTGCCGCCCAGCCCCTCGATGCGCTCGCGCATGCTGCGCAGCCCCACGCCCTGTTGGTCGGCCCGCGCGGTGTCGAAGCCATGCCCATTATCGCGAATGCGCAGACTCAGGCGCTCTGCATCGCGCTCGGCGCGCATGTCCACCCGTGTCGCCCCGCTGTGACGCGCGACATTGGCCAGCGCCTCCTGCACGGTGCGATAGACCTCCTGCTCGGCGGCTGGAGGCAGCGCCAGGCCATCAGGAATCTGCGCATCGAAGGCGGCGCCCGTCCGTTTCGCCCAGCTTGCGCACAGCTCGCGCAGCGCCACGCTCAGACCCTGATGCTCCATCGCCACGGGGCGCAGCGCGTGGATCAGCGCGGTTAGCTCCTGCTGGGCGCCGCCCGCCAGCCGCTCGGCCTCTTGCAGGGTACGCTCTGCCTCGGAGCCTGCCTTCACCTCCATCTGCGCGCTGCCCAGCAGCATCGTCAAGGCGAACATCTGCTGCTTCACCGAGTCGTGCAGGTCGCGCGCCAGCCGATTGCGCTCCTCCGCCGCCGCCAGCCGCTGCTGATCTTGCAGCAGGCTCTGGAGCTGCTCGGCCATGCGATTGAGGTCGCGAGCAAGCTGGCCCAGCTCATCGGTCGTAGGATCGTGCGCGGCGACGCTGAAGTCGCCCTGGCTCCAGGCGTCCGCTGAGGTCGTCAGTCGGCGCAGGCGACGGATCAATCCTCTGGCCGTCAGCGAGCCAAACGCCGCGCCGAAGACGCTGGCGATGACGGCGAAGAGGATGGTGCTGGGAATCAACGCCAGCAAGTTCGAGAGGATGATCGGGCGGGCCAGCGCCGCCAGATTCACGCCCAGCAACAGCGCGCCATGCACAGCGCCGTGCGCGTCGGTGATGGGCGCCGCCGCCACGGTCAGCCCGCTGGCCGTGCTCTGCGACCACTCGGCGGTGGGCGAGCCGCCGCGCAGCGCCGCGGCGATGACGGCGCGCGACGTGGGATCACGCTCGATGCCCGCCAGGTCGCTGGCCGACTGCCCCCTGGCCGGCAGCGCGGCGACCACCTCGCCATCCGACCCTACCACGAAGAGTGACGCATTCTGGCCCGGCTGAATCGTCACTGCGCCACGGATATTGTCCGTCAGGCTCTCGGTGATCGCAATCGGCTGCTTGAAGGAGGCGAGCGTCGCCACGAGCTGCGCGCGGTCGGGCGGCGTCTGCTCCAGGGCGGGGGCCAGGCGCGGGGAGAGCGGGGTCAGACCCTGCGCCAGCGCGATGGGATGCTGTGGCGCGGCCAGGCTGGCGATGTCGGGCACGGCCACAAACAGCGCTTCGAGCGTTATCATGGCAGCGAATGCCGCGACGAAGAAGGACAGCATGAGCCGCCAGCGCAGACCGCCGAAGCGGCGAGATAAACGGCTCATCTGCGGCTCCTCTCCTCATCAGGCGCGTTCGTGACGCCCGCCATCCACTGTACCATGATAGTCGCGGAACCTCACCGCCAGCCCCTCTCCCGCAGGAGAGGGGAGTCAGAACCTGCATAGAGTCGCGCCTCTGCCCTGCGCCACGTCTCTCGACATGGGTTCCCCCTCCCTGAAGGGGAGGGGGTCAGGGGGTGAGGTTCCTCGCTACTCGTAGCGCAGCGTTTCCACCGGGCGCACGCGGGCGGCGCGCCAGGCGACCGCAGCCGCCACCGCCATGCAGACCACGACCGTCGCAGCGACCACGCCCAGTGCCGTCGAGGTGGGAATCACCACTGCGATGTTCAGCCCAACCTTGCCCACGATGGTCGCCGCGACGACCACGAACACCAGCGCCAGCATGGCGCTCGTAAACCCGATCACACCGTTCTCCACCAGCGTCTCGCCGAGCACGCTGCGGCTGGAATGCCCGACCGCCTTCAGAATGCCCAGCTCGCGGCGGCGCTCCAGCATGGCCAGCGCGACCGCATTGGCGATGATGATGACGCTGGCCAGCATCGCCAGCGAGGTCACTGTCTCCAGCACCGCGATCAGATTGCTCAGCAGCGTCGCGTACTGATCGGCGAAGTCAGTGAAGTTGAAGGTGAGCGCGTTCGGCACAGCGGCCTGCACCTTCGCCAGCTCCGCGTCAGTGGTCGCCGGATCGAGATGCATGCGGTAGCCGTACTGCGGCGCATCGGCGCTGAGCGTGTTCACCACCGCGATGTCCGCCAGAATCGGCGCATCCGCCGGAATCTTGGCGGAGTAGAAGCCGACAATCGTCAGCGTCATCGGCGTGTGGTCGACCTGGCTGACCACCGTCAGTGTATCGCCCAGGCGCAGATCGCTCGGCGCCTGCGAGGCCGCGACCGGCAGCAGCGCGTTGAGCGTGCCCGCGTCGCTGGCGCTCAGCGTGCGCCCGCTGGTGAGCGGTGTATCGACAGAATCGATGCGCTGGCCGTGAGAGAGATCGTAGCCCGCCACGCCATTCATCACGCCCACCACATCGCTGGCGGTGTATTTGCCGCTGGCGGTGACCCGCGCCACAAATGGCCCGATGGGCTGGCCATTGACCGCCACGGGCGCGGCCTGCTGCGTGAAGGCCACCATCGATTCGTGGCTGACATGCGGGATCAGCGCAATCTGGCGCTCCACGGCGGACTTGTCGGCGCTGCTGGCGATGATCTCCGCATCGAGCGCATGGCCGCTCAGCAGGAACGAATTGATGGCGGCGCTGATATTCTGGCCCAGCACCAGCGTCAGGCCAATCGCAAAGACGCCGATGTAGAGCGCCAGCAGCGTCGTCACCGTGCGCGCCTTCTGCCGGCCCAGATTGCGCAGCGCCAGCTTGACATTGGCCTTCCAGTGGCGCGGCGCCACCTCGACGACCAGCGCCGCCACAATCACCACCAGGCAGAGCGCGCCAAACGCGGGAACGGCGACCGTGAGCGCGCCAGCGGCCAGCAGCAGCGCGCCGAAGATCGGTATCATCCACCAGCGGAAGGACTCGGCGATGGGCAGCCGAGGGAGGATGATCGTGATGCCGCCGAAGAGCAGGCCTAGCGCCAGGAACAACGCTCCCGCGCCGCCCACGGCCAGCGCCGCGACCTCGACATTGCGCAGGATGCTCAGCGACAGCCCGAAGAACAGCGCGGCCAGCAGCGCCAGCAGCGCGCCCGTCAGGATGCGGCCACGCCAGCCAATCGGCTCGGGCGTCTCGCGCAGCACGGCTTGCGGACGCACCTGCGCCGCCTGGACGATGGGCAGCAGCCCGAAGATCAGCGCCGTGAGGAAGCCCACCGCGACGCCCGCCGCGACTGTGCCAGTGTCAATCGTCGTCGGCAGGACGGTCTGGAGGCTCGTCTCCACCGGGCCCTTGACCACGAAGCTGGCGCCGACGCCAGCCGCCGCGCCCAGGACGCCGCCGACCAGTCCAATCAATCCTGCCTCCAGGCCGAAGAGCGCGTAGAGGTCGCCACGCCGGTAGCCCGCCGTCTTCAGCACGGCGATCTCGATGCGGCGACGGCGCAGCAACACCTGCATCGTGTTGACGATGCCCACGCCGCCAATCAGCAGGGCCAGCAGGCCGACGATCTGCAGGAAGTATTGGACTTGCTGCACCTGCGCCTGATTAGCTGCCAGCGCCTGCTGCGTCGTCTGGATGTTGGCCAGCGGGTAGGCGGACTGGAGCAGCTTCTCGGCGTGCGCGGCGTTGGCGTCGCTATGCCCTGGCACGTCGGCATAGATGGCCGTGTAGGTGATGGGCAGATTGTTCGTGCTGCGCAGCGCGGCATAGTCCGCCTGATTGACCAGCAGGACCGAGCCCTGGAACAGCCCTCGCGCCTGGATGATGGCGCCGATCGTCACATCCTCCGACCGACCGTCGCGAGCGTAGATCCGCTGCGTGTCGCCCACCTTGAGATTGAACGCCTGCGCGAGCGGCGCGGTGATGACCACCGTCGCGCCATGCAGCAGCGCGCTCAGCCCGCCAGCGTGCGGGGCCGTGAAAGTCGGTGAGCCTTCCAGCGGAAAACTCTGTGGATCGACGGCATCGATGGTGAAGAAGCGCGACAGGCCCTTCGCCGCGCTCAGATGCAGCTCGCCGCCCATGCTATCCACTGCCGTGTAGGCGGTGATGACTCCCTGCGCCTGGAGCCGCGCCAGGCTGTCGAGCTGGCTGGCCGTCAGCGGCGCCGCTGTGCTGGAGAGCGAGACGTCGCCGCCATTGAGCGCGCGGACATTGCTCGTCAGCCCCAGATTGATGGCGTTGCTGACGAGCTGCAACGCGACAATCGCCATCACGCCGACCGCGACGCAAAAGATCGCCAGCAGCGAGCGCTGCCCGCCGCGTGTCAGCGAGCGTGTGGCATAGCGCCAGTACATCCGCATCTTCATGGTCGTACTCCTTGTCTGAGATGGCGCTCAGCTAGCTGCGCCCTTTGAGCATCGCGACTGCGGCAGGGATGGCTCCAGCGAACAGCAGGACGCAGACCGCGTATTTGAGCGCATTCTGGGCGACGAGGCTGTGAATCGGGAAAATGATGATCGTGAGCGGACTGCTGAGGGCGAAGGCCCAGGCGGCCCAGACCGGGATGATGCGGAGCCGACCGAGCATGACGCCGATCAGCACAGCGCTGAGCAGGTGGCCGATGATGTAGATCAGCAGGAAGGTGGACATGACGGCGTCGCCATTGAAGCGCCCCCACACATCGGCGAGTTGCGCTGTATTCCCCATCTGGGTGATGTCGAAGGCCAGCGCGTCCGAGCCCATCAGCGCAGCCCACGGAATCCAGCCGATCAGCGAGAGCGCTGCACAGATGGTGGCGAGCCAGGGCGCGCGGCGCATGCCCAGCAGCGACATCCCCAGGTAGCCCAGCGGCAGGAAGAACGCCGCAGCGACCCCGCCGATGAAGTGCAGTGTGTTGCCCGTCGCGCCCGCCGCAGCCGCCGCGAGGATTGGCTGCCGTCCATTGCCAGACCACGAGACGAGGTAGAGGGTGATGCTCAACGGCGCCAGGATGATGCAGGCCGTCAGCAGCGTGCGCTGCATCTTGAGGTAGCCGGGAGTCGCCATCTGCTCTGTGGTTTGTGGCTGAGTGGACTGATACATCTGAGACATGGTCGTAATCCCTCTCTGAGTTCGCTGGCCCCTGCGGGCAGTGACTAATCGTTGGCGAGCTGGCCATCCACCACGCGGATGGCGCGGTCGGCGGCGGCGGCGACGTTGGGGTCGTGGGTGGCGATGACGAAGGTCGTTCCGGTGGCCGCGCGCAGCTCACGGATCATGCGCAGCACGTTGTCGCCGTTCTGCTTGTCGAGGTTGCCGGTTGGCTCGTCCATGATGACGATGGCCGGATTGGTGGCCAGCGCGCGAGCGACCGCCACGCGCTGCTGCTCGCCGCCGCTCATCTGGCTGGGGCGATTACCCAGCCGATGCCCCAGGTTGACGAGGTTGAGCAGCTCCTTGGCGCGCTGCGATGGGCTGCCGCGATGCTTGCCAACGTACAGCGGAACCTCGACGTTCTCCTGCGCGGTCAGCGTGGGGATCAGGTTGAACGCCTGGAAGACCATACCGATCTTCTGGTTGCGCACCAGCGCCAGCCGCGCCTCGCCCATCTTCGTGATGTCCACGCCGTCCACCAGCACCTGGCCAGCGGTCGGCGTATCCAGCCCCGAAATGATGCCCAGCAGCGTCGATTTGCCGGAGCCAGACGGCCCCACAATGGCGACCAGCTCACCGTGCTCGATCCGCAGGCTGATGCCCTTCAGTATCTCCACCCGCTCACGACCGAGGGGCAGCGACTTGCGCACATCGTACGCTGCGAGGGCGGCGGCGGCGGCAGGCGTGAGCGCGCCAGAAGCGGTTGGTTGCATCTGGGAGGACATGGGAGAATTTCCTTTCCCTGAGCGGCGTCTGCGCCAGCCTCGCTGGCTCCATCGCGTCGCTTACACGCATAAGGATGCCTTGAATCGCGGTAGATTCCATCGGCGCGCAGAACCATCGCGATGGCTCTGTGGCGCCATTTGCGCGCATGGCTCTGGCGAGCTATGGACGTGGCGCCGCTCGCCATGGCCTGTAAATGTTCGTGGTCGCACTCGGCCTTGATGATGTTTCACGTGTTGTGCGGGGTATCGTCGGGCGAGCGCCCTCACCCCAGCCATCTCCCTCTGGGAGAGGGAGCTGGAGGGTTCCCGCGTGCGCTGCGCCGCTCGCTTTGTTTCGTTGACAGCGCGCACTCGCGGGCGATATACTGGCAAGTACAAGAAGGCGATGACCCGGAGAAGTAGGCGGGAACGGCCCAGTCAGAGACGGAAGCGCTCAGGTGCGAGCTTCCGCTGGGACGGCCACCGAAGTGACCGGGTCGCCTGCGAGATGAGCGCTGGCGCTGTACATGGCGCGGCGGTGAGTCTCGCGCGGGTTGCGCCCGTTAGCGCGCGCTCTGAGGCGGTGGCGTGTCTGGCCTTGCCCTGATCGTCTGATCTCTCCCCGGCGCGCCCCGCGAACCAAGGTGGAACCACGAGCGCCTTCCCTCGTCCTTGACAGGGGAAGGCGCTTTTTGTCTGGAGGAAAGGGCAGTATTCCCATGACCACGGAGTCCACAGAGACCACCACGACCGAGGAGCAGAGCGCTCCCCGCAGGCTCGACCAGATCCCCAAGGCGTATGATCCGCAGGCGGTCGAGCAGCGCCTCTACCACTGGTGGGAGAGCGAGGGCTATTTTCGCCCGCGTCCCAGCCGCAATCCTGATCGGCGCCCCTTCGTCATCAGCATGCCGCCGCCCAATGTCACCGGCGCGCTGCACCTGGGGCATGCCATCACCGCCGCGCTCGAAGATGTCATGATCCGCTACCACCGCATGATCGGCGACGAGACGCTGTGGGTTCCCGGCGAAGACCACGCCGGCATCTCCACGCAGAACGTCGTCGAGAAGCAGCTTGCCAAAGAAGGCAAGACCCGCCAGCAGATTGGCCGCGAAGCCTTTGTCGAGCGCGTCTGGGAGTGGGTTCACCAATACAAGAGCAACATCCAGAACCAGCATCGCCGCCTGGGCGTTTCATGCGACTGGGAGCGCGAGCGCTTCACGCTGGATGACGGGCTGGCGCGCGCCGTTCGCGAGGTCTTCGTCCGCCTGTATGAGGAGGGGCTGATCTATCGCGCCGAGCGCATCATCAACTGGTGCCCGCGCTGCATGAGCGCCATCTCCGACCTCGAAGTCGAGGTCGAGAACACGCCGGGCAAGCTCACCTATGTTCGCTATCCGCTGGAGCCAGCCGAGGGGCAGGCGTCGAAAGGTGAGCCAGGCTATATCATGGTCGCCACCACGCGGCCAGAGACGATCCTGGGCGATACCGCCATCGCCGTCAATCCCGATGATGCGCGCTACAAAGACCTGATCGGGCGCACTGTCATCGTCCCGATCATGAATCGCCGCATCCCCATCGTCGCCGACGCCGCCGTCGAGAAAGACTTCGGCACGGGCGCTGTCAAGGTCACGCCCGCGCACGACCCGACCGACTTCGAGATCGGCCAGCGGCACGCGCTACCCAGCATCCAGGTCATCGGCTTCGATGCGCGCATGACTGAGGCGGCAGGCGCCTTTGCCGGACAGGATCGCTACGACGCGCGCAAGGGCGTCGTCGCCGAGCTTGAGCGGCTGGGCCTGCTCGACCACGAGGAGGATTACACCATCCCCCTGGGCCACTGCGAGCGCTGCGGCACGGTCATCGAGCCGCTGATCTCGATGCAGTGGTGGGTCAAGATCGCGCCGCTGGCCACGCCCGCGCTCAATGCCGTTCGCTACGGCCAGACGCAGATCATCCCGGCACGCTTCACCAAGACCTACACCGACTGGATGGAGAACATCCACGACTGGAACATCTCGCGCCAGCTCTGGTGGGGGCATCGCATCCCGGCGTGGTATTGCCAGAAGTGCGGCGAGATCGTCGTCGCGCGCGAGGATCCCGCGAGCTGCCCGCGTTGCGGCTCGGAGCGGCTGGAGCAAGACCCCGATGTTCTGGATACGTGGTTCAGCTCGTGGCTGTGGCCGTTCAGCACGCTGGGCTGGCCCGACGACACGCCCGACCTGCGCCGCTACTATCCGACGAGCGTTCTGGAGACCGGCTACGACATCATCTTCTTCTGGGTCGCGCGCATGATGATGTCGGGGACGCACTTCATGGGCATGGCGCCGTTCCATACCATCTATCTGCATGGCATGGTTCGCGACAAGCTTGGCCGCAAGATGAGTAAGTCGCTGGGCAACGGCATCGACCCCATCGAGGTCATCGACCAGTATGGGTCCGATGCCCTGCGCTTCACGCTGCTGACCACCAGCACGCCCGGCAACGACACCAAGCTCGATGTCACGCGCATCGCGGGCAATCGCAACTTCGCCAACAAGATCTGGAACGCGGCGCGCTTCGTCATTGGCCAGACGGAGGGCGCGGGCGGCGGCATCCCGGCGCCAGAGGCGTTGCAGCCGAAGACGCTGGCCGACCGCTGGATCCTCAGTCGCCTGGCGCGGCTGACCAGCGAGACGACCCGCCTGATGGAGGACTACCAGTTCGGCGAGGCCGGGCGGCAGCTCTTCGAGTTCTTCTGGTCGGAGTACTGCGACTGGTATCTGGAGGTCGCCAAGCGCCAGCTCCAGGACGCCAAACTGCGCGAGAGCACGGCGCAGATCCTGCGCTCGGCGCTCGACACGGCGCTGCGCCTGCTGCATCCCTTCATGCCCTTCCTGACGGAAGAGGTCTGGGGGCATCTGTGGGCCGAGGAGCCAGCCGACCAGCGCCCCGCCAGCGCGCTCATCATCGCTAGCTGGCCCAGCCTCGACGCCGAGGCGCAGGCCCGCTTGAGCGATGCCACCGCCGAGGAGGAGTTCGCGCTGCTGCAGGAGATCACCACGCGCATCCGCGACGCGCGCAAGCAGATCAACGATGTCCGGCAGGAGCAGAAGCAGCCCAAGCTGCCGCGCGTCAGGGTTATCCTGGCGGGGGGCAAGCGCACGACGCTGCTGAAACAGCAGGCCGCGCTGATCGAGCAGCTCGCCGCGACGGAGCCGCCGCAGATCGAGCGCAAGCTGGCGACGAAGCCAGAGAAGGCGATGAGCATGGTCGCCAGTGGCGTCGAGATCTACATTCCTGTTGCCGACCTCTTCGACATCGAGCGCGAAATCGCTCGCATCGATGAGCAGATCAAGGTGGCACAGGCGGCCATCGCGCGGACACAGGGCATGCTAGCGAATGAGAACTTCGTCACGCGCGCCCGGCCCGATGTCGTCCAGAAGGAGCGCGACGCGCTGGCCGCGGGCGAAGACACGCTCGCCCGGCTGGAGGCGCAGCGCCGCGAGCTGGCGGGCTAAACGCGGGCTGGCGGTTGAAATCGCGCCTGGGAGGCGGCCTGCAAGGCCATCCAGGCGCGGTTTCAACCGCCAGCGCATCGCTGTTCACTCGCGCTTTGGGGTAGGCGGCTGGCTCGCCGCGCTATCGAACGTCGTCCAGGCTCCGTCGCGCTGGGCGGCCTCCACGGCGGCCAGCCCGGCGGGCGCCATCAGCCCCTGCGCGCTCAGCCGCGCCACCCGCTCTTTGTTGGATGCTGACCATGGGCTGCGGCGCTTGCGCGGAGTGAAGACCTGCTGGTAGCGCGTCGCATCCAGCGAGCGCGCCAGGCTGTCGATCCAGCCGAAGCACAGCGCCTCCTCGACCGCCTCCTCATAGTTGACGCTGGCCTGTCCGCTGCCCTTCTTCTGGAGGATCAGCCAGACGCCCGGCGCGCTAGCGTGATGCTCCGCCAGCCACGCACGCCACTCCGCGCGGTCACGCGCGCTGATCCGCGGATATGCGTCGCGTGCAGACGTTGGCATGGCGCATCCCCCTGCATGTCTCTGCTCTTCTCGCATTACTGCTCATGTGATAGCACGCCGGGCGACAGGACTGCGCGCCGTGTCGCCGATTCGCCCATTTCTCCCGCTGAGATGGCCAGCGATATGCGTGGTTGATATACTCCAGACTGAGCAATTGTGCGCAGTGGTTTGCCAAGGAGTATGCGGTGAGGACGGCGCTCAGGACCCTGCTGATCTATCTGGTCGGTCTGATCAATATCGGCTCGACGCTCCTCCCCATCTGGCCGCGACGCTACCATCTGCTGACGGCGCTGCTGCCTGTGCAGGGCGCGCTGGTGGCGCAGCATCTGACGCTCTTCGCGGGGGTGCTGATGCTGCTGCTGGCGTATCCGGTGGCGCAGGGGCATCGCCGTGCCGCGTGGCTGCTGATGGGCTGCGCGCTGCTGGCCGTCTTCGCGAATCTGGCCAAGGGGCTGGATGTGGAGGAGGCGCTGGCCAATCTGGCGCTGCTGGTGACGCTGTGGCGCGTGCGGGCGCGCTTCCACGACATTCCGCTGCGCTACACGGTGGTCGATCTGGCGCGACTGGGCGGCGCGCTGCTCGTCATCCAGGCGCTCTATGCGCTGAGCGGGCGCGCTGTGCTGGCGCTGCTGCACACTCTCGAAGATCGCCTGACGACGTGGAACCCGACGGTGGGAGATCACCGCTGGGCGCTGCATGCGCTGACCGCGCACCTGCGACTGGAGCACCTCTTCCTCAGCGAGGCCAATCTGGCGCTGCCCGCCTTCCTGGTGGGTGTCTTCCTCGTCATCTCCTGGACGGCGCTGGCGCAGATCGAGCGCGACCCGCAGGCTGGCGACCTCTATCGTCGCTTCGGGCGCTCCTCGCACAATTCGTTGGCCTACATCGCCAATCGCGGTGACACGCGCACGTTCATCGCCAGCCAGGGACGCGGCGCCATCAGCTACAAGCTGGTGGGGCGGGTCGCGCTGCAGATCGGGGCGATGCTGGGGCCAGCCAGCGAGCGCCACGCCGTCTATGCCGAGTTTCGCGCCTGGCTGCGGGCCGAGGGGCTGATCCCAGCGGCGGTGGCGCTGGCTCCGGAGGAGCGCGCAGTGGCGGCGGCGGCGGGCATGCGCTGTATCGCCATCGGGCGCGAGGCGGTGGTTGATCTGGCCAGTTTCTCGGTTGAGCGATTGAGCAAGAAGCTCCGCTGGGCGCAGCGCTCGCTCACCAGGCGCGGCTATCGCTGCGCGCTGCTACCCGCTACCCAGATCACCGGGACACTGCGGGCGGCGCTGGCGCGCATCGACGGCGAATGGCGCGCGGCGCGCGGCGGGCGCGACTACGGCTGCTGCATGACGCTGGGCCGCTTCCCCAATCCGCAGGACGCCGCCTGCCTCGTCGGGCTGATGGTAGATCCCGATGGCGAGCCAATCGCCTATCTGACGCTGCTGCCCGGCGGCGAGGGCTACTACTCGCTCGACCTGACCCGCCGCCTGCGCGACGCCCCTAACGCCACGATGGAGTTCCTGCTGATGGAGACGCTGGCGGCGCTGCGAGCGCGCGGGGCGAGCGAGGTCAGCCTGAATTTCTCGATCTTCTCTGGCGCGCCCGCGTGGCTGGCTGGCTCGGCGCTCGCCCGGCTGGGCGGGATGGCGATCCAGACGAACACGCTGGAGACGTTCAACAACAAGTTTCAGCCGCGCTGGTCGCCGCGCTATCTGGCCGTGCGCCGCTGGCTCGACGTGCCCGACGTGCTCTACGCCATCCTGGTGATCGAAGGAGCCGACCGCGTGCTCTACAGCGCGCTGGCTCGCTGGCTGGGCCGAGCGCGCCCCGCGCTGCGCGCCGCCAGTCCCGCGCCGTCCGCGCCATCGACGCAGCCTCACGCAGCGGGCCTCAGCGGCGAGGGGGCGTAGAGACGCAGTCAGCCTGGTTGCTCAGAAGTGGGTGGTTGCGGAGACGCTGGTGGCTGCGGCGCC
>DATAED010000409.1:0-2643 GCA_036258195.1 Ktedonobacterales bacterium | reverse complement strand
CGAGTGCTGAACGACGAGGGAACGATCGTCTTCACGATTCCGTTCTTTCCGACCCAGAACGACTCGTCCATACGGGCGTCAGTCGCTGAGGATGGTACGATCATCCACCACTTTCCACCTGAGTATCACGGGAATCCTGTGGGCGATGGAAGCTCCCTCTGCTTCACGCACTTCGGCTGGGATATTCTCGACGAGTTGCGTCTTGCAGGGTTCGCATCAGCGTCAGCCAATCTCTACTGGGGTCCATGGCAAGGGCACCTGGGCACGCCATTCTTCATCTTTCAGGCTCGGGCCGCTCGATAATAGCGCCAGCCTCGGCCTGAAGTTGAACCACTTTGATGGACACTGGTAGACGTGGGGTGAAGGCTCCAAGGACGTGTCCTGATGACGAACCGAACGGCGAACCAGGCGACGCGGAAGTCGCGTTTCTGCCCACGTTTCGCGCCGAAGCGATCCAGGTCGTGCGCGCCCGCGGCAAGACCCAGGCGGTGATCGCGCACAAACCTTTAGGCTTGCTACGAGCGCATCCTGCGCGCGGGACATGTCGCCAACCCGCCGCCGCCGTGGCGTCTCACAGGGCGCGGACGAGACGAGCAATCCCCAACGCGCAACATACTCGAACGTCTCTGGCTGGGATACGACCAGGCGCTGGCGTTCCCCGATGACCTGACGATCCACTTCGACAACAACTAGGCAAGGTACGTTCTGCGGATGCTCAAGACCCAGCAGAGGGTCTTCAGGTTGTTTCCGCTCGGAGGCTGGCAGCGCTGCCTGTGCTCGCTTGCGCTGCCTTCCCCCCAACACCTCTCCACGCTGCACAAGTGAGGGCATCGCGCTTTTCAGCGCGCTCCAAACGCTCTTTACCGGCCCCCAGCTCTACCCTGCCTTCGCCTGAACCGTTACGCAGCATGTTATGAAACCGAGCGTACGCTCGTTTCAGTAATACAACCGAGTAAGGATCGAGGCGGCTAGAGCCGCCCCGATCTCCATCCATTCACCTCTATTGCAGCTTGTAGTCATGCTCGACAGGACGGCGGTCGCCTCGCTTGACCGCGTAGCACGGCGTCGAGGAGGAATCTCTGTGCCGAAGCTGTGGAACTGGACGTCTGCACTGACCCACATGACCAATCGACGGGCATTGCAGGCGCTGACGCTCGCCGCCGTGGCAGCGATCAGCATCGCGCTCCCCGCGCTGGGCGGCTCCAGCGCATCCATCCTGCGGGCGCAGAATGGCCCGCCCCCGCTCCACGCGCATACCCATCATGCCATCCCACTCAATGGCTCGGTGCCACGCGCCTTGCAGAAGGCCAAACGCACTGGGGTGGAGAGCGGCGGGCGCCAGCTCAATCTGGTGATCAGCCTGCAACTCGCCGATCCGAACGGTCTGGCGACCCTCATCGCCAACCAGCAGAACGCGAAGTCGCCGCAGTACCACCACTACCTCACTGCGCAGCAGTTCATCTCACGCTTCGCTCCCTCGGCTCAGGCAGTCGCGGCGGTGCGCCAATTCCTGAGTAGCTCAGGGCTGAAGGTCACAGGCGTCTCAGCCAACCGCACGCTGATCAGCGCCAAAGGCTCGGTGGCGCAGGCCGAGCGCGTCTTTGGCGTCTCGATCCTGCAATATCAGCTTGGCAAGCGCACAGTGTATGGCCCAGATCGCGCGCCGCTGATCCCCGACACGCTGGCGGGCTACGTGCTGAACATCGCCGGGCTGGACAATGTGCTGGTGGCCAAACCGCTGCTGCAAGATGAGATACAGGCGACAGCAACCAAGACCACTCAGGCAAGCAAGACGAAAGCGGCGACCGGGGCAGGGCCAGGGGGCGGCTACACTCCCAGCCAACTGCGCAACGCCTACGATGTCACCAGCCTGTACAACGCTGGTGGCACTGGCTCGGGTCAGCGCCTGGCGGTCTTCGAGCTGGCGCCCTACATCCCCAGTGATCTCTCCCACTACCAGTCGACCTATTTTCTTCCGAGCGGCGGCCTTAACAACCACTCCGTGGATGGCGCTTCGCCCACCTGCACGACGGCTGGCAGCGCCTGCGACAATGGCAGCGGCATCATCGAGGCGGATCTGGATGTCGAGGTCGCGGCGGCGCTGGCGCCGAGCTCCACCTTGGATGTCTACACCGGCCCCAATAGCAGCCAGGGGCTGCTCGACACCTATAACCAGATCGTCCTCGACAACGTCGACAACGTGACGACCACGAGCTGGGGGCTGTGCGAGCCGCTCACCGGTGACTACATGCTCGACTCTCTCGATCAGATCTTCGCCCAGGCGGCGTCTCAGGGTCAGACCATCGCAGCGGCGTCGGGCGACGCCGGATCCGACGACTGCTCACGGGTTGGCTATTCGACCGGCGCGCCGACGGTGGACTCGCCCGCCAGCGACCCCTATGTGCTGGGTGTGGGCGGCACCACGCTGAACATGAGCGGCGGCGGCATCACGTATGGCTCGGAGTCCACTTGGAACTCCCAAGGCGGCGCGGGCGGTGGCGGCATCAGCAGCGACTTCATGCAGCCGTCGTGGCAAGTGGGCGGTGGGGTCGTCAATACCTACAGCACGGGTGAGCGCGAGGTTCCCGATGTCTCGGCGGACTCCGACCCCAATACCGGCTACTCGGTGTACTGCTCTTCGAT
>DATAED010000408.1:0-10695 GCA_036258195.1 Ktedonobacterales bacterium | reverse complement strand
CGCTGGTGGGCGCTGGCGTGGTGGCCGTCGCGTATGCGCTTTTCGGCGGCCGGTTTCACTCGTTTGGCCCGACGCCGATCTCCTGGCCGCCGTATCTGAACGAAGCCGTGCTGGTGGCGACGCTGCTCGTCGGCCTGATGGCGCTGCTGGTCAGCCTGTGGTGGAGCGCGCAACGTCCTACGCTAAGGCGGCGCCCGCTTGCGTATCGAGGGCAATCGTTCTATTCTAGATGGAAAGGGAGTTGAACGGAGCGATTACCGCGCGAAGGCGAGGGGCGCGATGGAGCTGGCGGAGAAGCTGCGTCGTCTGCGCAAGGCGGAGGGCGTGCGGCGTGGGCTGTGGCGCACGCTCACCCAGCACGAGGTGATCCGCGCGATGCGCCAGGAGCTCGGCGTCTCGCTGAGCCAGGCGTATCTCTCGCAGTTGGAGAACGGCAGGCGCGCGCATTTGACCAGCGCCACCCGCGAGGCGCTGGCGCGATTCTATCACGTCTACCCCGGCTATCTGATGAGCGATCCGCCGGGCAGCGCCAGCGCGCCACTCCCGCCAGCCCCCGCTGACGCGACCGATGCGCCTGCGTCGCCTGACGCCGAGCTGGCGGCGCTGTGGGCGCGGCTGAGCGCTGCGCCAGAGCCAGCGCGGCTCGCGCGCCTGCTCGACTGGCTGCTGCGGCTCTCGCCCGCTGAGTTGGCTGCGCTGGAGCGCCGAATGGAAGACACGCCACTAGCCGAAATCGGCGTGCGCGGCGCTCCACCAGCGCCGGAGCGCGCTGATGGGTAGGCTGCCATTCCCAGGCTGACGCCTCCCATCGCCGCTCTGGCTCCGAATGTCGGCGCCTACATGGGGACGAACACGCGCAGGTAGTAGTTGTTGGGGTTCTGCACGACCACGGCGATGGTGTACGTGAGCCCATTGTCGCTCGTTGTGGCCGTGAACCCACTGGCCGAAGCGGCTGAGAGTGTCCAGCCATCGTTCGACATGGCCTGGGTCAAAAAGCCGACGACGCTTGCCTGCGTCCCCGCGCTGCAGAAGTAGACGTAGGTCGAGCCTGCCGTCCCACCGCCCTGGAATGTGCTGACGCGCGTGGCAGGCGGCATCTGGAAGTGGTTGCGGGCTGGGCCAGACGAGCTGGCGCTGGAGCCATCATAGTAGAGCGTGTACCTGGGCGTCCCGGAGTAGTACTGCGGGTCGCTCAGGCAGGTGGGCGTGGCGATGGTCGCCACCTGCAACTGAAAGGTGACTGCATTGCCGGGATGGTTGACGTAATCGTCGAATCCGACGAAGGTGAACGGAGCGCCCGACCCCGAGGTATTCAGGCAGTTGTGGCTGTTGCTGCAATAGTCCAGATACGAGACGCTGGACGGATCAGGGAAGAGGTTGTTGGGCGCCCAGCCTGACTGCGCCAGATGCGCCAGGGTCGAGCCGGAGGATCCGGCGATCTGGGACTCGGTTCCCTGAAAGCAGAGCGTGTACGACTGGATGTGATACTGGCCCGCACCCCCACCGCTGCTCGCGGGGGTGGTGATGTATGTCCCAGAGGGCAGCGAGAGTCCGGGCACGCTGCTCAGGTTGGTGAAGAGCGATGGCGATCCTCCCGACAACATCACTGCGCACGGCGGCTGCGGTGTCGCTGTCGCGGTGGGGCTGGGCTGCGAGGTCGCGGTGGCGCTGAGCGTGCCTGAGGATGCGCCGCCAGATCCACTGCAACCAGCAAGTCCGAAAATAGCAAAATTGAGCGCCAGCGTCAGCGTCAACCCGCTGACAATTCCTCTGAAGATGCGATGTGACCGAAAGAACGGCGCCATGATGCCTCTCCTCCCCGTTCTACCCCCCAGTACGTGTCATCAAGCCTGATAGCTGCGAGCCATCGTAGGGGCGCGCACGCCCGCTTGCTAGTGATCTGCGTCACATTTCAGTGGCAGCGCATGAGCAGAGCGACGCCGACGAATCAGCCAACTGCTGGCATGGCGCCTCCACATCGGACAGTAGTAGATGTGGCGCCAGGCGTGCTGACGGCGAAGGAGGCGTCACAGGTCGTCCATCCAGCGCAAGGAGGCTATCGCGCAACGTGCCGGGGCGCCTGCTCGTAGGTATGATGTGTGCGAGGCGACAGAGCGACTGAGACGTGACACATCCGCCTCCGCAAACACCAAGACCGCGCTGAACAGCGTGGCAGGAAGAAGAAGTATGGCTAGCAAATGGAGCTGGTTCGCCGTCGGTGTGGTCGCCGGACTCTCTGCGGCGGCCGTCGGGCAGGAACTCGCCAAGCCAAAGGAAGCGCGTACGTGGAAGGGAACTGTCGCCGGCGTTCCCTATAACTTCCGCCTGGAGGACTGGCCGGAGAGCGCCAACGAGTTCTGGAATCCAGAGAGCGAGAAGATTCTGGTTCCACACACGATTGGCCTCGGCTGGGGCGTCAACTTCGCCGCGCTCAAGCGCCGCGTGGAGGCGCTGCTCGGCGTGGAGGCTCCCGCCAGCGACGAGCCCGCCACCCCACAAACGCCCGTTGGTGTCTGATCGCATGCCCGCTCGCTCTGGGCGCTGCGTCGAACGCCGCTGAGCGTTCGCTGGCGTCTGGTAGCGTGAGCGGGCGTTGGCCGTGCATCGGCAGGATGCTGCGATGCGTGGAGGCGCCGGGATGCTTGCAACAGATCCGCTCTCGTTGCTGTTTCTGGGGTGCGCGCTCTTCTCTGGCCTGTTTCTGGTGGCCGCCGTTCTCCTGGGCGCCGGTGGGCATGGACATCTCGGCCACATCGGCCATGCAGGCCATCTCGGCCATGTTGGCCACCTCGGCGCAGGGGATGGCGTCGCGCCCGCCCATGTATCTGGCCACGCGCCCATCCATGCGTTGAGCAGCCATGCGGTCGGAGACGCGAGCGGCCACCCTGCGCACGCTCCATCGGCGCATGGCGACGCTCAGACCGCCGCTGCGGCGACGACGCCCGCCGAGAGTGTTTGGGGGATGGCGCAGAGCCTGCTGCTGGGCAGCCTCAACCTGAATGGCGCGTTGATATTCCTGCTGGTCTTCGGTGTGCTGGGCTACCTGCTCAACGCCGGACAAGCCACCGCGCTGCTGGTCGTGCTGCTGGTGGCCGCCCTGGTCGGCGCGGTTGCGGCCATCGGCGTCAATGCCGCCCTCACGCGCATCTTCATCACCTCGCAGGCAGGCGAGCTATCCGCCGATAATTCGCGGCTGGAGGGACGGCTGGCCACTGTCAGCATCGCCATCCGCGAGCGCGGGCTGGGCGAGGTCGTCTATAGCGGCGAGGCGGGCGCCCGCCACAGCGTCGGCGCGCGCAGCAGCGATGGCGCGTCCATTCCGGCAGGCGCGCAGGTGGTCATCGTCGCGGCGGAGGGCGGTCTGGCGACGGTGCAGCAGTGGGAGCGTTTCCTCGACGAGACGCGCCAGCGCCTGAGCGCCGATCCATCCGCGCCGCGCCTGGAGTCGCGCCTGGAGCCGCGCCTGGAGTCTGGCCCCACGCCTGCCGCGCCGCCCGGCGCCGGATCGCCGCTGAGCGATTGACCGGGGCGTGACGCGCCTCCCCGCTGCTCACATGCGGCCAGAGTATCCCGTTCGAGACTGTTCTCTTCGCATTTCCCTGTATCACATCGCTATGAGTTCGCTATGCAAGCATCGTCGGCGCTTCCAGTGCGCTCCCGTGGGGAGCGAGCGGCGCGGACATTGCGCCCCGGCCAGTGGCCGGAGAAGGGGCTGAGCGTACCACTATGAATCCCATACTCGAAGTGCTCATCGTCGTCGTCGTGATCGTCGTCGCGTTTCTGGGGATGCTGCGCGTCTTCAGCTCGTACTACCGCAAGGTCGGGCCGAACCGCGCCCTGATCGTCTATGGCGCGGGCGGCACGCAGGTGGCGCAGGGCGGCGCCAAGCTGGTCATCCCGCTGATCAACCGCGCGCAGGAGTTCTCGCTGGAGCTGATGTCCTTCGATGTCGCGCCGCAGCAGAATCTCTACACCAGCCAGGGCGTCTCGGTGCGCGTGGAGGCCGTCACGCAGCTCAAGGTGCGCTCAGATAAGGAGAGCATCCTGACGGCGGCGGAGCAGTTCCTGAGCAAGTCGGATGAAGATCGCGAGGGGCTGATCCGGCTGGTGATGGAGGGCCACTTGCGCGGCATCGTCGGGCAGTTGACCGTCGAGCAGCTCGTCAAAGAGCCGGAGATGGTCAGCGAGAAAATGCGGCAGGTCAGCTCGGCTGATCTGGCCAAGATGGGGCTGGAGGTCGTCTCCTTCACCATCAAGGAAGTGCGCGACGAGAACGAGTACATCGCCAACATGGGCCGCCCGGAGATCGAGCGCGTCAAGAAGGAGGCCAATATCGCCGTGGCGCTGGCCTCGCGTGATACGCAGATTCAGGCCGCCAACGCCGCCCGCGAGGCCGCCGTGGCCAAGGCGTCCGCCGACCAGGCGCGCGTGGAGGCCGAGGCGGCCTCGCAGGCCAAGCAGTCTGAGTTCCAGCGCGACCTGGCCCTCAAGCGCGCCACCTATGACGCCGAGGTGAAGAAGCAGCAGGTGGTGGCCGACAAGGCGACCGATTTGCAGGCGCAGGTGGTGCAGCAGCAGATCGTGCAGGAAACCGCCCGCGCGCAGGAGATCGAGAAGACGGCGCAGGTGAAGGTGCAGGAAGCTGAGTCGCAGCGCCGCCAGATGGAGCTTGAGGCCACCGTCATCAAGGTGGCGGACGCCGAGAAGCAGCGCATGGAGACGCTGGCGGCGGCGGAGCGGCAGCGCCTGTCGCTGGAGGCCGAGGGGCGTGCGGCGGCGCTGCGCGCGCAGGCGGCGGCGGAGGCCGAGGCGACGCGCATCCGTGGCGCGGCGGAGGCCGAGGCGGCGCGGCTGCGTGGTCTGGCCGAGGCGGAGGTGATCCGCGCGAAGGGCGAAGCGGAGGCCGAGGCGATGCGGGTCAAGGCGGCGGCGTACCACGAGTACAACCAGGCCGCCGTCCTCGATAAAGTCATCGCCAACCTGCCCGAGATGGTGCGGGCGATGGCGGAGCCGCTGTCCAAGGTAGACAAGATCAGCATCGTCTCGACGGGATCAGGCGCCAATGGCAATCTCGGCGCCAGTCGTATCACCGGGGACATGGTGAACATGCTGGCGCAGACGCCAGCTATCCTGGAGGCGCTAACCGGCGTGCGGCTCGCCGATCTGATGGCGCGCGTACCCGGCATGAGCGGCGCGGCGACAGTGGAGAGCGATGGCGCAGCGCCCAGCGCCGCAGCGCCCGCCGCGAGCGCGACCAGCGAGCGCACCGCCGTGAGCGCGACGCCTGAGATGGCCGAGCAGGTCGAGACGCTGGCCGACGCAGCGCCAAGCCAGCCCGTCAGCGACGCCACGCCAGAGCAGTCCGCGCCTGCCACTGCGCCACAGTCGTCAGCGTCCAGCGCTGGCGCCTCGGCCCAGAATGGCGCGGCGCCATCCGATGGAGCGCGCGGCCCACGCCGCCAGCGCGCGCGGTAAGCGGCGCGACCTCACCCCAAACCCCTCTCCCACAGGAGAGGGGCTTTCGGTTATCGCTGGGCAAAGGTTACATCACTTGCCCTGCGCGTCACATCTGCTGCAGGTTCCCCATCCCTCGGAGGGGAGGGGGACAGGGGGAGAGGTTCCTCTTCCTTCGCCGAAGCGAGGCGCCGGAGAATGGCGCGCAACCGATCCATCACGCGGCGCTGCCCGGAGTGCAATCGCAGCATCTGGGGCGCGAAGAGCACAGTCGATTGTATCTGGATGTGATACGTACACGCGCGCGTAACATATAGGCGAACGATTGTCCAGAGAGTGCTGTATGCCATCTTGCGTATCTTGTCTCCAAAGCCGACAGATAGGCAATCCGCCGGGGTTGTACTCAACAGGGGGCCATGGTATACTTGCGCCCATGAGTCGCGCGTCGCGACTCGGTCACAACTCCTGTGTGTGAACGGGGATCACACACACGCTGTAGACGTAAGTCGGTGGTTGGCAAGGGTTAGAACGTCGGCCTTGGTTTTGGGACGATTTCACCTCAGTTCTCCTCAACAGCGGATTCCCCCGGTTTTCAGCTAGGCCCTGCATAGTGACAGGGCAGACAGGTGGTTGCAGCGCTCGCATGGCGTGTGGCTGCAGCCGACAGAGAGAGGTTCTACCTTGGCCACCGATCAGACACTTCGTTGTCGCGAATGCGGACGTGAATTCCTGTTCACGACCGGCGAGCAAGAGTTCTATGCCAGCCGTGGGCTGATGAACACCCCGTCCCGTTGCCCGGAGTGCCGCGCTGCGCGCAAGGCCACCATGAATGGTGGCGGATCCGGCGGTCGCCGCGAGATGTTCGTGGCCACCTGCAGCTCGTGCGGGCGTGAGGCGCGTGTGCCATTCCAGCCGCGCGGCGACAAGCCCGTCTATTGCAGCGACTGCTACCAGCAAATGGGCGGTGGCGGCGGCAATCGTCACGGCGCCTCGAACGGCGGCGGCGGGTACGGGTCGCGCTGGTAAGCGATCCTGACCAGCCCTGTCCAACACGGCGATACCCTCCGTTCCCGCCAGGAACGGGGGGCATTTTGTACCCATATCGCTGTCGTCATGAACGTGTCGAGAGGAGCATGGCAATGCAGCGCGCCGATAGCAACGCCACCGCATATCTGGATTACTCCGGTCGAGATGACCTCCTCAGCGGAGGCGTCAGGATGATCCCTATCGAGACGCCCAAAGGAACCTTCCGCGTCTGGACGAAGCGGGTCGGTAATAGCCCGACGATGAAAGTGTTGTTGCTGCATGGCGGGCCAGGGGGGACGCACGAGTGTTTCGAGGCGTTCGACAGCTACTTTCCGGCGGCTGGCATCGAATACTACTACTACGACCAGCTTGACTCGTACTACAGCGACCAGCCCAACGATCCCGATCTGTGGGAGGCGCCGCGCTTCGTCGAAGAGGTAGAGCAGGTGCGGCAGGCGCTCGGCCTGGATCAGGACAACTTCTATCTGTATGGGCAATCCTGGGGCGGCGCTCTGGCGCTGGAGTATGCCCTGAAGTATCAGCGTCATCTCAAAGGGCTGGTCATCTCCAATATGATGGCCAGCATCCCCCTCTATAACAATTACGCGCGCACGGCGCTGATGCCGGGCATGGATCAGGCCGCCCTGGCCGAGATCAAAGCCTATGAGGCGGTGGGAGACTACGAGAACCCGCGCTACATGGAGCTGCTGATCGCGCAGCACTACGTCTACCATGTCCTGCGCATGCCGCCTGCGGAGTGGCCCGAGCCGATCACGCGCATGTTCAAGCATCTCAACTCGGCCATCTACGTCTCGATGCAGGGGCCGAGCGAGCTAGGCGCCAGTGGCAAGCTCGTCAACTGGGATCGCACGGCTGACCTCGGGCAGATCACCGTCCCGACGCTCACCATCGGCGCACGCTACGACACGATGGATCCCAAACACATGGAGTGGATGGCCTCCGCTGTGCGGCATGGGCGCTACCTGAACTGCCCCCAGGGCAGCCACTGCGCCATGTACGACGATCAGGCGGTCTACTTCGCTGGCCTTGTCCAGTTCATCCACGACGTGGATGCGGGCCGCTTCTGAGCGCTGGGCGGGCGCCCTCACCCCAGCCCTCTCCCAGAGCGAGAGGGAGCGGAGCCGTGGCGCATGCAGGCGCGCGTTCAATCGCAGGTCACCAGCTTACGCCTGCGTCCAGTCGCTGCCCCAGCGGTCGGCGTGGGGCATGCCGCTGGCCCGCGCTGCCGCGCGCACGGCGTCGGCGTCCAGCGCTACCTGGCGTAGCTCCCAGCGCAGCGCGCCCGCCGCATACTCGATGATGCCGTACTCCGTGCGGTCGATGGGATTGTAGATCGCGCCGCTGTCCGCGCGGGCGATGGGTAGGCCGATGCTGCCTGGGTTGATGATGGTGAGGTCGCCCAGCCGCCGCGCCATCGGCAGGTGGGTGTGGCCGCAGGCCAGCACGCGCGCCTCGACCGGCCCCACCAGCTCCGCCAGCTGCTCGTTGGGCGTGTCGGGCGTCAGGCGGTGGTTGAACGACTGTGGCGAGCCGTGCGCGCAGAGCAGCGTCACGCCAGCGTCATCCAGCGGGAGGGTGATGGTCAGCGGCAGCGCGGCCAGCCAGGTGGCGTCGGCGTCGTTGAGCGCCTGCGCCGACCACAGGTCAATCTCCGAGACCCATGCGCCAAACCGCGCGTAGGCGCCCATCAGCTCGGCGGTCGGGCCTTCCGCGCGCAGCCGCAGCGCCGACGCGTCGCAGTTGCCCTGCACGGTCGGGCTACCCAGCGCGCGGATGCGCTCGGCGCAGGCGCTGGGCTGTGGGCCGCAGAGCGTGGTGTCGCCCAGGCAGATGATCTGATCGACACGTCGCCTGCCGAGGTCGCTCAAGACTGCTTCGAGCGCGAGCAGATGGCCATGAATATCCGAGAGCAGCGCGACGCGCATGCGTGACGCCTCCTGAATGGTCTTCCACTCCCCTCGCCCCCTGGGAGAGGGGCTGGGGGCGAGGGTTCGCGCCTGCTCAGGCGTGACCAAAGAGCAGCGCGGCGACGAAGACCAGCGCGCCACCGCCGACGACCTGTAAGATGGAGAGGCCCCAGTTGACGTGGAAGAAGCGGTGGCGGATCAGTGCGATCAGCACCAGCTCGACGGCGACAACGATGTAGGCCGCCACGAGCGCAGTGTGCAGGTCAGGTACCAGGAACGGCAGTGTGTGCAGCGCGCCGCCGAAGAAAGTCATCACGCCGGTCACGCCGCCGCGCAGCACGGGACTGCCGCGCCCGGTCAGCTCGCCATTGTCAGATAGCCCCTCAGCGAACGCCATGCTGATGCCTGCGCCGGTCGCCGTCGCCATGCCGACCAGAAACGCTTTGAACGGATCGTTGGTCAGGAAGGCGGTGGTAAAGATGGGGGCCAGCGTCGAGACGGAGCCATCCATCAGCCCGGCCAGCCCCGGCTGCACCACGCGCAGCACAAAACTGCGCTCATCGGCGTGATCCAGTGCAGCGGCGCGCGGGATGTTGCCCTCCAGCCGACGCGCGGCGCCAAACAGGCCGAAGGTGCGCAGGATGATCGCCAGCGCCGCCTGCCAGTTGCGCGTCGCTCTCGTACTCATAACATCCCCTCTGGCGTTCGCCTGCATGTCGTTCTGCTCATCGCGTAGCTCGTCGCGTGGCGCATCGCTCGGGCGAGAAGCCTCTATGCTACCACTCTGTGCGCCCTGTCCGCCGGAGGTCATCGGCGCCGCTCGCTGGTCGCTGTGGCCGCCACACGTGCCGTCGCCGCGATGGCGCGCCGACAGCTTGGGCAGTAGCCGAAGAATTGTTCGGAGCGCGTGACGATGGCGAATCCGGCAATCTCGGCGGGCGCGCTCGGCTCCGGGATGGCGCCATCGGGGGCGTCCACGACACGGTGGCAGCGCAGGCAGACCAATTCAGCATGCCCAGAGATATCGGGGTCGAAGTGGATGTGGCCATCGCCTGTGTCGAAGCGGCGCACGTCGCCCCACTCCACCAGCTCATTCAGCACGTTGTAGAGTGTCGTCAGCGAGAGGCTGGGCGCGGCGGGCTTGAGCCGCCGATAGAGATCATCCACCGTGGGGTGGCTGCGATCCTGATACAGCGCGCTCCAGATGAGGATGCGCTGGGCGGTGGCCTTGCCGCCCTGGCGCCGCACGTGTGCGGTCAACGCTTCAACGGTTCGCATGAATATATCCCTTATATCCCTGCCGCTGTGGGCGCGCAACAGCGCCCGCCAGATACAGTAGTTGCATTGATTTCTTATCTGGAATGATTATAATCTCTGACAGCGCAGCCCGTCAATGATGACTCTTGACCTTCCAGTCGCTGGAAGGTGTAGGCTGATATTACGGACGTTCGAGCGCGATCAGAACGGACGGTCACGGTCATGAGAGGAGGCGCGCAGATGGCGAGCGTTCAGCAGACGGGGAGGGCCACCCGCGAGGGCGCCCAACAGCGCGAGCTGACCATTGGCCAGGTCAGCCAGCGCACGGGCATCTCGGCGAAGACGATTCGCTACTACGAGGAGGTGGGACTGCTGCCGCGCCCAACACGCGGCGAGAACCACTATCGTCGCTACAGCCAGGCCGATGTCAACCGGCTGCTGCTGTTGCGACGTATCAAGCTGCTCGGCGCGCCCCTGAGTGAAGCGAAGGCGCTGCTGGCGAGCGCGACCGATGCGCGCTGCGTGGACGCGCAAGAGGCGCTGCTCGCGCTGGTTGACGAACGCTTGACCGCGCTCGACCAGCAGATCGCCGAGCTTCTAAGCTTGCGAACGGAGATCCACGACTACCGGCGCACGCTGGAGTCGTGCCAGACCGATCAGACGACCGCCTTTCGCGACTGCGCCGACATGCGCTGCATCGGCGCGCCGCCAGAGGACGAGGGAGTCGATCTTCAGCCGAACGAGGAGAATTGCTGTGAAGAACAACTCGACTTGCTGCCAGGGGCCAGACTGCTGCCCGTGTCCGGAGTGCGGCGGCTGTGACTGCGGCTGCTGCTAACTGCTGAGTAGCCCAACCATTCGCCCAGGAACCATCGGGGGCTCTCAGGTGCCTGGAAGCCCCACCCCAACCCCTCCCCCGCTGCGGCGGGAGAGGGGCTTTTGGTTTGCTTGCACATCCACCGCTGCGGTGGGAGAGGGACTTTCGTTTGCTTACCTTCGGTTGCTGAGGCGCTGCACCTTGGGCTAGGAC
>DATAED010000407.1:0-9864 GCA_036258195.1 Ktedonobacterales bacterium | reverse complement strand
CATCACCCAGCCCTCCGATGAGGAGAGCATATCAATCCCACCGAGGTAAAAACCGGGCAGCGATGGGCCAACCTGCGTCCAAACGCCATTGACGTAGTGCAGCACCATACCGCGATCCGGCACGCCGTCCACTGGATTGGTGATGACGCCGCCGGTTCCCCAGCCCTCATCGGCTCCTGTCAGCGTGAAGGTGATGACATCTACGCCCTCTGGCAGTCCCGCGCCGTGCGTCAATATCTGCGCCGGATGCCTCGCCGCGGTTGGCGAGAGCGCCGCCGCAGGCGTATCTGAGGCGGACGCATTGGTCGCGCCGTGCGCTGGAGGCTGGCCGGAGATGGCGACGAAGACGGCCGCCGTCAGTGCTACAATCGCCAGCGCCGCGAAGGCTGCCGATCCGGCGCTGCGCCAATGTGGCGGGGACGATGACGCCGACGGAATGGGATGCTCGCGCGAGTCGTCGTCAACCTCGCGCGTCTGCAAGTCGTCCTGCCGCATGGATGTGAACCTTCCTGCCCTCCGCTCGTACGCTCGCTTATGGAGAGATACGGCCATACGGGCCGCTGCATCACGAGACGGTGTAGCGCATCACGCGGCGGTCGCGGCCAGCAGGGGTGACATCCACAAAGCCCGCTTTGAGGAACGTCGCGGGCGCGCCCATGTAGGTGTAGAGGCGCGCGCCAGGCTCGACGGGATAGCCTTCGATGACCGTCGCGCCCTGTGAGCGCGCGTAGGCGACGGCGGCCCGCAGCAGCCCCACCGTGACACCCTGCCGCCGCACGCTGCGGTCGAGGAAGAAGCAGGTAATGGCCCAGACGGGCGCGTCATCAATACGCGCCAGCGCCTTATAGCGCTCCAGCGCGCCCAGGGTCTCGCGCGGGGCCACACTGACCCAGCCAACTGGCTCGCCATCGCGATAGGCCAGCACGCCAACGGGGATATCCGCCCCCACGCGCGCATCCAGCGCCGCCACGCGCTCTTCCTTGGACGAGCGGCTATACGTAGCGCTCGTCATGCGCCAGCGCATGCAGGAGCAATAGCGGAACTTGCCGTGCCGCTCTGAGAAGCGCTGCAAATCGGGCAGCCGCTCGCGCGTGACGGGACGATATTCCAGCATGGCCGCTTGCTCCGCTTCCCCTTCTCCTGTGGGAGAAGGGGGCTGAGGGGATGAGGTCGTTACCCTGCTCCATGCAGCCCAGAGGCCAGCATATCCGTCCCCGACCACATGCGCTCGAAGTCGCCGACCGCCTCGGCGGGCGACATGACGGCGGGCTGCGAGCGGTTGTGATCCTTGGTCGGGCGGAAGCGCACGCTCACCAGCCTGCCCGCGCGCCAGTAGAGATGCAGCAGCATCCCCTCCAGCGTCTCCTCGGACCAGTCCTGATCGAAGACGAAGTTGCCCATCGAGTAGATGATGAGCTTGCCGTTGTAGCGCTCGATGGCCTGCGTCCAGTGGGGATGATTGCCCAGCACCATATCAGCGCCCGCGTCGATGGCCGCCCGCGCCACGCCCTGCTGATAGCTGGTGGGATCCTTCGTGTACTCGATGCCCCAGTGGAAATAGGGAATCACCAGATCGGCCTGCCGCCGCGCCGCCGCCAGATCGGCTGGCAGCGTGTCCACGTTGATCGGCGCCAGCCCCCACGACGTTTCGCTGGCGAATGGCCCCTGAGGCATGATGTTGTCATAGCTGAGGATCGCCACGCGCATGCCCTTGGCCGCCTTGATAGCGGGCGTCGTGGCCGCAGCCAGCGAGTCGCCGCCGCCGCAGTGCAGGATGCCCGCATTGGTCAGCAGGCGGCGCTGGTCGGCGAAGACCGTCTGCCCCTCGCCATTGGCGTGATTGTTGGCCAGCGTCACGATGTCGAAGCCCGCATAGGTCAGCCCATCGATGCCCTGCGAGGGACAGATGAAGGTGAAGGTCGAGGGATCGGAGGGCGGCGCGACGAGATCGGTCACCATGCACTCCAGGTTGCCCACGCGCAGGTCGCCCTGCGCCAGCTCATCGTGAATGGCGCGATAGGGGAAGCGGTAGTCGTTGCGCGCGGTCATCTGGTTGAGTACGCCACGCCCCAGCATGATGTCGCCCACGGCGATCAGGTCGAGCGTGGGCGCCGCGCCCGCCAGCGCCGCATGCGCGGCCTCCCCGACCCTGGCGGGATCGCAGCCGCGCTTCGCCAGCGCGTCCGAGACGCACAGCAGCAGCGGCGCCGATCCCAGCGATGAGTGCGCCACGTCGCCGCGTCCCTGCGCCGGGAACACGCCATCGACCCCGACATGATGGATCGACCAGTCGAAAGCGTCGGCGGGCAGCGCCGCCACCGCGCCCGGTGTGGCGCGCAGGGCGTCGAGCAGCGCGCCGATGGTAGGCAGCTTCTGCGCCGAGGAGGCCAGCGAGACGCCTGCTGGCGTGGGCAGCCCTGCCAGCGCGAAGACCTGCGCGGGCAGGCTGTATGGCGCGCCCACCGCGCTCCAGTCGTTGATCGCGCCGCTCAGCAGCCCCTGCGCTTGCGCATGGCTGACCTCTTCGACGGGCACGCGCAGGTGCGTGGCCAGCGCCCACGCGC
This sequence comes from Ktedonobacterales bacterium, assembly GCA_036258195.1. Classification (GTDB taxonomy): domain Bacteria; phylum Chloroflexota; class Ktedonobacteria; order Ktedonobacterales; family JADMIN01; genus JAKAIY01. The sequence continues at coordinate 7,300 of DATAED010000407.1, read as the reverse complement.
TCTGCCCGATGCGCGCGCCGGTGGAATAGCCTTTGGGCGGCGCGCCAAAGGTGAGGAAGAAATCGGGCGGAGGCGCCGGCGAAGCGAGCGCGAAGGCGACCTCCACTCCACCATGACCTCCCAGCGTCGCCACCACCGCAGCCGCCAGATCAGCCGGGACGGTCGCGTCGTAGTTGACAGTCGCTGGCTGGGTGAGGTGGAAACCGCTTGCGGTGGTATGCGGCGCCGTGCTGCTCGCGGCGAAGGGCGCGCAGCCCGCCACCGCCACGGTCGCCGCCGCCGTCACTACAAACTCGCGCCGCGTCAGCAGTCGCGGCGCGCCCTCACGCTGCTGTGTGGCTGGCTCCGCGCCGTGCGCCTGACCATCATCCTGTGTGCTCGCCATACCCGCTACGCCTCCTGCTCATCGCATCCGCTGAGCGCTGTATTTCTGCGGTGTACAACGAACGGCGAGGGCAGATGCGCGCCCGTCCCACAAGGTTGGCTAGCGCGCTGACCCATGGGTGGACAGAAACTCCCCTCTCCCGCAAAGTGGGGGCGGGGCCGGGGGTGGGGCGCTTGGCGAGCTGCCTACTCGTCGCCTTTGTAGAGCGGCAGGTGATCGAGCTCCTCATCGGTGAGATCGACATGCGCCACGCCATCGACGACTGTCGAGATGGCGGAGGCAGGCACAACCACAAGACGATCATCGATGGACTTGCGGCGGATCACCAGCCCCGTGACGCGCTGCGTGGTGGAGTCGGCCAGCGTCCGCTCGACCACCCCGATCTCCTCGTGCGGAGTAGTGCGCCAGACGGGCGCGTCCTCGGGCAGCGCGTCGGAGCCAGGAGGCAGATCGAAGGTGATTTCCTCGCTGTCGGGGAGATAGGGCGCGGCGCCTAGCCCAAACGTGGAGGCGAGGTAATTCAGCACCTCGCCCACGCGAAAGCGTGAGTGGCCCGCCTCGACCGGCGCCTCGACATACTGGCGTCGCTCGAAGAGCGGCAGCCTGGCGAACGCGACGGTATCGCAGGAGAGCATGATGCCATCCACCGTCACCTTATGCGCTAGCGCGACGGGAACGGCGCGGTCGCGTGACTTATCCAGCCCGCCCGGCTCCAGCAGCTCGCTCAGGTGCGGGCCGGGATCAACCACCAGCTCCGTCACTGTCAGCTCTGCGCCACTGACCACAACGCGGCTCAGCGTGCCGACTTGCTTACCATCGCTGCTAAAGACGTGCGCGCCGATGCGAAGCTGCTCGATCATATCTTCTCCCACCGCCTGATTTGACCGGGGATGCGCCCGCTAGCGCCGCGCCCGACGCATGCGCTGCCGCTGCGCCGCCTTGGCACGGTCATACGCCGCGTCGTGCTCAGAGCCAACCTTGACCTCCTCGATCACCGCGCCGCGCTTGGCAGGTTTGGTGGCCGTCGTCGCGGCAGTAGCGCCATTGCCCTTCTTTTTGGACTTCACCGCCGCTGCCACAGCCGCCGCATCGGCTACCGCCGCCGCGTGCCGCCGCTCAGCGCGAGTGCGCGTGCCGCCGATGCCGGGAATCTGATTGGCGTTGTCCTTCGAGCTGTTTCTATTGGAGGAGCCAGAGCTACTGCTGGAGCCACCGCGCGCGGTCGAGTTGGTCGTGCCATTGCGCGGCGCCCACATATCGCGGGGGAAGAATCCCATCTTGTTGAGCAGAATCCACAGGCCCAGGATGATGACGACATTGATGAGGAAGAACCAGCTAAACCAGGTCGCGGAGTTCCCCGGAAGAATCGGCTGATTGAGGTTCAGATTGAACTTGATGTTGGCATAGTCGATCGCATAGGTCAGCAGCTCGGCGACGAGGATGAACGTGATCGAGCCGACGATGAAGCGCGACGTGCTGGAGGTCTTGCGTTTCAACACGCCGCCATTAGCGGGCGCGCGGAAAAAGCCCGCGACTCGCTCGCCCAGCGAGGGCGCCGCGCCTCCTGATCCGCCGGATGCGGGAACGTTCGCGCTCGATTTCGTGTCAGCCATGCTCGTCGCTCCTGAGAGATGAATGCGAAAAGAAGTTGGATACTGGCGCCATGCCGCATTCTCGCGGCCAGTCTGCGCGGTCGAGTCGCTCACATGCGCTCATTCGAAGTATACGACCCCACCCTTGCAAACGCCAGCAGGCAGGGCTTTCTGGCGCGCTCAGCAGGGTCATGGGAGGCAGCCATAGCGATGATTCACCTATTGATGGGTCATCGTCCGTCGTGGCGCGCCTTCGCTCCCTCTCCCTCTGGGAGAGGGCTGGGGTGAGGGCTAGCGCGGATCGGGCGTGCGGGGCATGCGGTGATCGTCATGGGGCGCTGGCTCCAGGCTGGCGGGGCGAAAGCTGGAGCGCAGGGTGCGCCGCTGAGCTGCCGGGTTGGGCGCTGGCTCGCGCGCCTCGCCCTGGACGCTGTGGGGCGCGTGGGGCAGGTTGAGGTGCAACTCTGGCCCGCCGACGGTCAACCGCCGCGCCTCGGCGCCATCCATTGTCTCGGCAGGCTGCGACGCGATGATCGCCTGAAGCGCGCGCAGATCCATATGCAGCTCGCTGGCTGAGGCGTAGCGCTGGCTCAGATCGCGCGCCATCGCCTTCGTCACGATGCGCTCCAGATCGGCAGGGACGCTCGCTTCGAGCTGGCGTATGGGAATCGCCGTGCCATAGAGGATGGCGTCGCTCATCTCCGTCAGCGTCTGGCCGCGATACGGGCGCTGGCTGGTCAGCATCTCATACATGCTCACACCCAGCGCGTAGACATCTGAGCGGCCGTCCAGCTTGCGCCCCAGCAGTTGCTCTGGCGAGACGTAATACAGGCTGCCGACGACCGTTCCCGCGCGCGTGATGGCGTCCATTCCCTCGATACGCGCCAGGCCGAAGTCCAGCAGCTTGACCTGCCGCCAGCGGTTCACCAGCATATTCTCTGGCTTGACATCGCGATGCACCAGCCGCCCCTCGGCATGCGCGTAGGCGAGCGCGTCGGCGGCCTGCGCCGCGATCTCGACCACCTCGCCCCAGGGGAGCCGCTTGCGTTCGCGCAGCATGTGGCCAGCAGTCACGCCCTGGAAATATTCCATGACGAAGTAGATGTGCTGATCCTGGCGGCCAGAGGAATAGACGCGCACAATATTGGGGTGATTCAGCCGCGCGACTGTCGATGCCTCCCGCATGAAGCGGGTGACGAACGTGACATCAGCGCAGAGCACATCGATCAGGACTTTGACGGCGAAGGGCTTCCCAGATTGGCCGTGTCGCGCCCGATAGACGACGCCCATCGTGCCGCGGCCCAGTTCGGCCTCCATCTGGTACTCGCCCAGCCATTGACCAACCAGCGAAGTCACACCAGTCCCTTTCGAAGTCCCGGACAATTCCGCATTCCTGGCGCCGCCAGCCCGTCCTGGCGCATCGCGCCGGTCGCACGGCATCGCAGCGCCCGGCGCCTGCTCTACAGATACAACGTCAGACACACCGTTTCGTTGACAACGGCCACCCGACGGGCTAGCCAGCGACCCGGCTAACCCTGTGGCAGACGCCCTTTCATTGCGCGCCCGCCTCACGAAGACTACGCCGCTCAGCCCTCCGCGCTCTCGTCGGCTGCGCCGGACCCCTCGGCGTCCCGGCGCAATCGCTCGATGATGCCCGCGTCGATCGGCGCGCTCTGCTTATCGGTCGGGAAGCTGCGGTCGCGCACCTCATGCACATACTGCTCCACCCCTGCGCGCATCGCCGCGCCCAGGTCAGCGTAGCGCTTGGTGTGGCGCGGGGTGAAGTCAGGGAATAGCCCCATCACATCGTGGATCACCTGCACCTCGCCATCGCAATGCGGCCCGGCCCCGATGCCGATGGTCGGCACGCTGAGGCGCTCGGTGATGAGCCGCGAGAGCTCGGATGGCACTAGCTCCAGCACGATGGCGAAGACGCCCGCCTCTTCCAGCGCTGCCACGTCGGCCAGCAGCGCACGCGCCGAGGCCTCAGTCTTGCCCTGCACCTTGAACCCACCAAAGACATTCACCGACTGTGGCGTCAGCCCGACATGCCCCATCACCGGGATGCCTGCATCCACCATCGCGCGCACGCTCGCCGCGACGCGCACGCCTCCCTCTAGTTTGACGGCCTGCGCGCCCGATTCTTTCATCATGCGCGCGGCGTTGCGCATCGTCTCCTCTGGGCTGACTTGAAACGAGCCAAATGGCATGTCGGCGATTACCAGCGCATGCTTGGCGCCACGCAGCACAGCGCGTGTGTGATAGATGATGTCATCTACCGTCACTGGCAGCGTGCTATCGTTGCCCTGAATGACCATGCCCAGCGTGTCGCCTACCAGCAGCAGCGGCACGCCCACGCTGTCGAGGATGGACGCCGTGGGATAGTCATAGGCCGTTAACATGGGGATGCGCTCCCCGCGAACCTTCATCTGGCGAATCTGATCGGGTGTGACACGTGCCATCGGGAATCTCTCCTTCTGCCCGTCTGCGCCTCGCTCTGGCGCAGACCATCTGTGGAGCAGCATCGGACTGTGCGGTTGTAAGTTGGGAGCGCCGCCGCCTCATAACCGGCGCGCAGCGACGCCAGAAAGCCGATGAACAATCGTTGTCCCATTGTATGGCATGGCACGACGCCGACGGTAGTGGCGTCCATGCCCCCGGCCCAGCCGCCATATGTAGGGTATTTACCTGACACCGGACGCTCAGTCGCCACTCAGCGAATCAGGTTGACGGATGATATTAGGTCATGCTAATATCCGAGTGGACAAGTCAGGTATAGAGTGTGGACGCAGACCACGCCTGACGACAACGAGAACCCCCATCAACCTGTCGATGAGCGACGAAGGGCGACCAGCGTGACGCGCCGCTAGAAAAGAGTTCCCGCATGCTACCGGCATTCATCCTCCTGCTGCGCGAAGGGCTTGAGGCGAGTCTGGTCGTCAGTATCCTGCTCGCGGCGCTTCATCAGTTGGGGAAGACACGCGAGGTGCGCGCCGTCTGGATCGGCGTTGCGCTGGCGGTGGTCTGCTCGGTAGTCGGCGGCATCATCATCTACTCGACCGTGCGTGAGTACGACAACACGACCTTCCAGACCGTCTTCGAGACGATCACCTATGCCGTCGCGGTCGTGCTGCTCACGACGATGACCTTCTGGATGCAGCGCCACAGCCGCACGTTGAAGAAGGAGATCACGGAGCGCGCATCGGTGGCTGGCTCTGGCTTCGCGCTGGGACTGCTGGCCTTCACCACAGTGGGGCGCGAGGGGCTGGAGTCGGCGGTCTTCGCGCTGGCCTTTGCCTTCCAGACCAGCGGCGTCCTGTGGCTGACTGGCGCCGTGCTGGGCGTGCTGGCGGCGGTGTTGCTCTGCTGGGCCATCTATCGCATGGGCTACCGGCTCGACTTCCGCCTCTTCTTCCGCTACATGGGCGCGCTGCTGCTGATCTTCGCGGCGGGGCTGGTAGCCGACACTATCCAGAATCTGCAGGAGCTGGGCTGGGTCACGTTCGGCAATGCGCACCTGTGGAGCACGGAGCATCTGCTCTCCGAGGAGAGCATGGTGGGCGACATGCTGCACTCGTTCATCGGCTACGCGCAGTCGCCGACAGTGCTGCAATTCTCGCTCTATCTGCTCTTCCTGCTGGTGGTCGGCGGCTACTTCCTCTACCTGACCCGCAAGCCCGGCGGCAAGCCGAGCGCCGCGCCACAAAACGTCGCGCACGCCTCCCGCAGCTAATCCGCCTATACCACATCCAATGGCCCCAACCGCCGCAAGCGGTTGGGGCTTTTACGCCTGCGTGAGGGCTTGCGTCCCGCGTGGGAATCTGCGATAGTTGAATGCTCGCCTGTCGAATCGCGTCATGGATTGGCCAAATTGTGTGGAGTGGCTGGATGGCGAGCGGAGAGGAACGCCGCGATGCTGCTGACCCTGACCTGCGCAGCGCCAAACGCGCCAGAGGTGGGCTTTCTGCTGGGAAAGAATCCGGCGTCTGTGTTCGAGCGGCCCTTCTCGGCGGGTGTTGTCTGGGTCTTCTATCCAGAGGTGGCCGATGACCACGTCACCGTCGCCATGCTGACCGAGATCGACCCGATTGGCCTGGTACGCGGCCCAGCGCCGCTGACCCGTCTCGACCACTATATCAACGACCGCCCCTATGTCGCCTCCAGCCTGACGAGCGTGGCGCTCAACACCGCCTTTGGCTCGGCGCTGGCGGGCCGCGCCACCAGCCATGCCGAGCGCCTGAACGAGCCGATGCGCTGGCGCGTCTCGATAGACGCCGTGGCGTGCGAGGCCGGCGCAGAGCTGATCACGCGCCTCTTTGCGCCGCTCGGCTACACCGTTGGAGCCACCCGCCTGCCGCTGGATGTCCGCTTCCCAGCGTGGGGTCAGGCCGACCTCTATACCCTCACGCTCGACGGCACGCAGACCACGCGCGCTGTCTTGAGCCATCTCTACGTGCTGCTGCCCGTGCTGGACAACAGCAAGCACTACTACGTGGGCGCGGAGGAGGCCGAGAAGCTGCTGGCGCATGGCGGCGACTGGCTGGCGAGCCATCCTGAGCGCGCGCTGATCACCAAGCGCTACCTGCGCTACAAACGCCCGCTGGTGCAGTCCGCGCTCGACCGCCTGGCCGAGAGCGATCCCGCCCTGCGCACGGCAGAGGACGAGGCGTCCGCGCCCGCAGATGACGGGAGCGAGCCAGCGCCGCCCGCTGAGCCAGCCGAGCCAACCCCCGGCCTGCACGAGCAGCGGCTCAACGCCGTGCTCGCCGCCATCCGCGCGGTGGGCGCCATATCGCTGCTCGATCTGGGGTGTGGCGAGGGCAGGCTGTTGAGCCTGGCGCTGGGTGAGCGCTCGCTGACGCGCATCCTGGGGATGGATGTCTCGTCTGTGGCGCTGGCCCGCGCCCGCCGCCGACTGCATCTGGAGGAGATGGCCCCGGCCAAGCGCGCTCGCATCGAGCTGGCGCAGGGCTCGCTGGTCTATCGCGATGATCGGCTGCGCGGCTTCGATGTGGCGGCGCTGGTCGAGGTGCTCGAGCACCTCGACCTGGATCGCCTGGCTGCCATGGAGCGTGTCGTCTTCCAGCATGCGCGGCCAGGACGGGTGGTGGTGACCACGCCCAATCGCGAGTACAACGTACGCTGGGAGGCGCTGGGCGAGCAACGCCTGCGCCACCGCGACCACCGCTTCGAGTGGACACGCGCCGAGTGTCGCGCCTGGGCCGAGCGCGTCGCCACGACCTACGGCTACGCACTGACCTGGCAGGGCATTGGCCCGGATGACCCCGAGGTCGGCGCGCCCTCCCAGATGGTGATCTTCGAC
>DATAED010000406.1:0-11792 GCA_036258195.1 Ktedonobacterales bacterium | reverse complement strand
GTCAACCCCGCTGCACAGCCCTCCTGAGCGCCGCCTGTTTCCAGGGAGTCCTAGTGACTGGTGTTGCACATAATGTCTGTCATACCGTGTGGAGTAGCGCACAACCTCAACGCGACGACGCGCAGGGATAACGCGCGCCAGCCGCGCCCTCTGGCAGCCTCCTCTGCAGAGCGGCGTGTCTGTGGATCGAAGTAGCGCGCCCAGGCGGCAGACACATCGGGTACGCGAGCGGGCCAGTGGAGCGCCCGCCGCATTGACGGAGGCCTCCCTCATGCCAAAGGTTCGGGTGACACGCGGCTCCGCTGTCATCATCCTCGCAGTGGTCGTCAGCATGATCTTTCTGGCGATAGTGGTCGGCGTGCAGCAGCGCGAAGCGCCGCGCCAGGTCGATCTCTCGACGCTGCTCTCCGACGTGCGCGTCGATGTGGCGGCTCATCACGTCGATACGCTGACCGTCGATAGCTCAATGCTGACCCTCGACCGAGGCCAGGGCAATGTCGTGCAGACGTCGGTGGGGCCGAGTTTCTCGCTTGCCGATGCGCTCAAGCGCGACTCCAGTGTCCCCTACAATGATCCGCATCTGCTGCGCGTCACCTACGCGCAGCCCAGCGTCTGGTCGTCGGTGGGCAACTACATCATCTCGCTGCTGCTCATCTTCTCGGTCGTCGGCCTGCTGATCTACGTCATGCGACGTGGCCAGGGCGCCAACAACCCGGCGATGACCTTCGGCAAGAGCCGCGCACGCATGTTCGCCGAGGACAAGCCGTCCACGACCTTCGCCGATGTGGCGGGCGTGGATGAGGCCAAGCAGGAGCTGGAGGAGATCGTCGAGTTCCTCAAGTTCCCACAGAAATTCGCCGCCGTCGGCGCGCGCATCCCCAAGGGCGTGCTGCTGGTGGGGCCGCCAGGAACGGGCAAGACGCTCATCTCGCGCGCCGTGGCGGGCGAGGCCGGTGTGCCGTTCTTCAGCATCAGCGGCTCGGAGTTTGTCGAGATGTTCGTCGGCGTGGGCGCCAGCCGCATGCGCGACCTCTTCGAGCAGGCCAAGAAGGCCGCGCCGTGCATCGTCTTTGTGGATGAGATCGACGCGGTGGGTCGCCAGCGGGGCGCGGGCTTCGGCGGCTCGCACGACGAGCGCGAGCAGACCCTCAACCAGATGCTCGTGGAGATGGATGGCTTCGACTCGCATACCAATGTGATCGTCATGGCGGCTACCAATCGCCCCGACGTGCTCGATCCGGCGCTGCTACGGCCCGGTCGCTTCGACCGCCAGGTGACGCTCGACCGTCCCGACATTCGCGGGCGTGTCTCGATCCTGCGGGTGCATGCGCGCAACAAGCCGCTGGCTGAGGGCGTTGATCTGGAGGTCGTCGGGCGACAGACGGCGGGCTTCTCCGGCGCCGACCTGCAAAATCTGCTGAACGAGGCGGCCATCCTGACGGCGCGCTTCAACGAGCAGACCATCAGCATGACGACGCTGGAGGAGGCGATGGATCGCGTGGTGGCGGGGCCAGCGCGCAAGAGCCGCGTCATCAGCGAGCGCGAGAAGGCCATCACGGCGTATCACGAGGTGGGGCATGCGCTAGTGGCACATCTGCTGCCCAAGGTCGATCCGGTGCATAAGGTGTCGATCATCTCGCGCGGCCAGATGGGCGGCTACACGCGGCTCGTCTCGGATGAAGATCGCTCGCTGTGGTCGAAGTCGCAGTTCCGCGAGTTCCTGGCGTTCGCGCTGGGCGGGCATGCCGCCGAGAAGATCACCTTTGGCGAGGTGACGACGGGCGCCTCCAACGACATCGAGCGCGTCACCTCCATCGCGCGCAAGATGGTGACGGACTACGGCATGAGCGAGCGGCTTGGCCCGGTGCAGCTGGGCAAGCGCGAGGGCAATGGCTACCTGGGCGCCGATGGCGCTGAGTCGCGCAACTACAGCGAAGAGACCTCGCGCGAGATCGATGAAGAGGTACGCGACATCGTGCTGCGCGCGCTCGATACGGCTGAGGGCCTGCTGCGCCAGCATCAGGAGCGGCTCGTGCTCATCAGCGAGCGGCTCATCAAGAAGGAAGCGCTGGAGGGACGCGAGTTCGAGGCGCTCTTCGCGATGCCACTGCCGGAGGATAGCGAGCCGGCGACGCTGGCCGCGCTGGCGGCAGAGGGGAGCATGTCGCACGCGGCGCGCCCCGCCACGCAGGTCATCAGCGACCACGGCCTGCCGCCCGGTCTGGGGGTCAACCTCAGCGCCGAGAACGGGCATCTGCCCGGCCAGCTCGGCGCCACGCTGGATCGCGCCGAGCCAGACGACAAGCGCTAACGCCTGTCAGGCGAACAAGGCAAACAACAGCGGCGGCTTCCCACAGAGTGAGGGAAGCCGCCGCTGTTGTTGTCAGGTAAGGCGCCGCTGCAAGCGAGACGGCGGTGTTGATGTGCGCTTGGCGCCGATCTTGCCTTTCCACCTGAGCGGCTAAGCATGAGCCGCAAGGAGAAGAGAGGCCGATTATGCGACAGCTACATGCATCCGATACGCCATCACAATACCCAGCCAATCAGCATCCAACCGACGACGCAGCGCCTCAGACCGTCCAGCAGGCGGGCATGGCCGCGAGCATGGCTACCCACGCTGCCATGCGCTCCCCCTGGTTTGCGGCGCTGGCGCGGCTCGGCTACGCTGCCAAGGGACTCGTCTATCTCGTGATTGGCTGGCTGGCGCTGCTGAGCGCCGTTCGTGCGGGCGGCCAGACCACCGATCCGCAGGGCGCCATCACCGCGATCTACCAGCAGTCATTTGGCAAGGCGCTGCTGGTCGTCATCGTGGTGGGCTTCATCGGCTATGCGCTGTGGCAATTCGTCCGCGCGGCTCTCAATGTCGATAGCGAGGGTGATCCGAAGAAGGATACCGTCATGCGCATCGGGTTTGCCGTCGTCGGCGTGACCTACCTGGGCTTTGCGCTGGCCGCGCTGCGCCTGCTGCTGCGCAACACCGCCCCGCAAGGCTCCAACACTAGCGCGCAAGACTGGACAGCGCGCCTGCTGACCGCGCCATTTGGCCAGTTTTTGGTCATTCTGCTGGGGGTGGTCGTGCTGGGCGTGGCGGTCGCGTTGTTCTACCAGGCGTGGAAGCGGCGCTTCGAGCGCTATTTCGCGGTCGGACAGATGAACGCGGTCGAGCGCAAGATCATGCTGATCACCGGACGCTACGGCATCGGCGCGCTGGGCGCTATCTTCATCGTCACCGGACTCTTCCTGATCGAGGCGGCGGCGCATCACAACGCGCAGCAGGCGCAGGGCATCGCGGGGGCGCTGGCGACGCTGGCCGCGCAGCCCTTTGGCCCCGTTCTGCTGGGACTGGTGGCTGCTGGGTTGGTCGCCTACGGACTCTATGGCTGGGTCGAGGCGCGCTACCGTCGCATCGGCGCCTGACCCATCGGCTCCCGCCTCACGCCATCGCCCCCGCTGCGCACCTCGTGATCGAGGCGTAGCGGGGGCGATTTGCTGCCTGAGCTTTGAACGGAATCAGTTCAGGAACATGAAGCTGTGGAGCATGGGCTGGAAGGTGTGTGAGTCGAGCGATGCGAAATCGCTCTTCTGGCCGAAGTAAGCGATGGTGTAGAACGACCCATTGTGATTTACAGCCAGGACGACTCCATGCAGCGTAATGCCGTGAACAGTGATGTCCGCTGCCGCCTGCGTCGAATCTTCGCCAGCCATCAAAACCGAGGTTGGCCCGGTAAAGTGGCTGTATGAGCCATTGCCACCTGCCGACAGCGAAACCTGCTTGAAGATGCCAGATTCAGCAGTCGCTATATCAGCGCTCGAGGCGGTACCGGGGCCGTAGCCGATGACGATATCAGCCTGTTGCTGCTTCGAGACCCACAGAATGTCGTCAATGGAAGCGGAGGTCGAGGCGGTGCGCGCCCAACTGCTCGGCTGATCAATCTGGAAGTCGCCCGTTGGAGCGGTATATGGACTGAAGCCCGCTGGCAGAGTCGCCGTCGGCGTGGGAAGCGCGATGGTCGCTGTGGCCGTCCCGCTGGCAGTGGCCTTGTGCGTGGACGCCAGAGCGGTACGGAATGCGTACAGACCGCCGACAATGACGACGAGCAGCGCGACGACGCCGATCACGGCGAAGAGCAGCGCCAGCCCGCCCCTGCGCTTGGGCGGCGCGCTCTGGGCCTGCGGATCCGCCGCATAGCCCGGATAGCCTGAGTAGCTCGGATAACCGGGATAGCCTTGGGGGCCTGGAACTCCCATGGGATAGGTCGGCTGCGCGCCGTATCCGGCTGCGTAGAGCGGCATGGATGGCGCCGCCGCCGAAGGTGGCGGCGCGGATGGCATGGGCGCGGCTGGCCCCAGCAGTCCGGCGAGCGCGTGCTGAATGGCGGCGCCGACCCGCTCGACGGATCCCATGAAGGTGATGGGAGCGACGGCCCAGGGCGCATAGGGCGGCGCCATGGACGTCATAACCAGCGGGATGAGGTTGGCGGGGCGGGCGCTCAGCGCCGAGCTGACGGCGCGGCTCTCCATCGCTGACGGCGCGAGCAGCACGATGCAGGCTTGCGCCTCTGCCGCGTGCGTCTCCACCTGGTCGGTGACGACGGAAGTCCAGCCATAGCGGCGCATCTCCTGCGCGAGCGCCTCCGCCAGCGAATCGCCGGGAGTGGCAGCGAGCAACAGCAGATGTTGGCGCGCAGGAGCGAGCGGGTACTGGTCGCCTGGCAGCATGTCGCGTTCTTCCTCCATAGACCCTCGTGGTTCACGCGTCGCTGCTCTCAATTCGCAGCCTGTGCGCTTGCATCGACAGTATAGCATGCTACCGGAACTTCGTCTGCATCACTCGCGCTCACAATTGAGTCCCGCCACGACCTGTTTGCAGGTGGACGGCGGGACTCAATGGGTCGGATTCGGTCGGATTCGGGAAGAGGGCTAGCGCGCGGTGGTCAGCGCCGCCTCGTGCGTGGCGCCCTGGCGGTTGACGGCGACGGCGCCCAGCGCATACGAGACGAACGCGCCGATGAAGCCAATCGCCATCATCATCGAGGCGCTCTCCTGATAGCCATTAGTCAGGAACATCATGCCGCCGCCATAGGCGACGAGGGTCAGCGCCAACCCCGCCAGCGTCGCCCCCAGCGCCCAGACGTGGCGCTCGACCACGCTGAGAACCAGCGCCCCCAGGCCGACCAGCAGAACCAGCGAGGCGACGATCATGTGCCACTGGATGGACGGCGTGTGGGCGGCGAGCTGCATCGCGTCAATCGTCAAATTGGTGGGAAAGACGATGTAGAGGTTGACGGTCATCCCCAGCAGGAAAACCACCACCAGCAGGGCCAGATTCAGCCAGAGCGCGCCGCGCAGCGCGCGAAGTCGCGGCGAATGTGTCATTGCGATACCCCCTCAGAGCAGGTTGTGTCAGGCGCGGCGGCCAGCGTCCATGCGCCAGGCGCCGCCACCGGTTGCCCGTCACACATGACTAGTCACGTATGATTAGTCATAGTATATCGAATCTCACACGATTAGTCAACCGTGACTATTTACACACGAGGAGGGAGGCGAGATGTGGGGAGCAGGCGCGCGCGATGGTCCCCACCCCCGGCCCCTCCCCCGCCGAGGCGGGAGAGGGCTGGGGTGAGGCGCCCGCCCTGCGATACCTCAGGCGACACATCTATCATCATCGTGGTCGCGACTCGTCGTGCCCGCCGCGCGTGTCTGCGCTACTCGCCCGCCGGAGGCTCAGGCTCCAGCACGGGCACGATGAGCGGGCCAGCGGCGTCTGGTGCGGCGTCTGTGGGTGCTTCCATCGGCGCCTCTTGCGGCTCAATCGCTGGCTGGACGGCGACACGCTGCGCGGTGGGAGCGGCGCCTCCCTCATCGAATGTCGGCAGGATCGGCGCTCCGGCGAGAGCCAGCGCGGCATGGGCCGTCCGTTTGCGGCGGCGCGGCCAGAGCATCGCCAGCGAGAGCAGCAGCGCCCCCAGCAGCAGCGCGACGATCAGCGCCATGCCCCACAGCGGCGGCAGGCTGGCCAGCGCACAGGCGACGCCCGCGCAGACAGGCTGGGTCGGCGTCGCGGGGTCGATGGGCAGCGATGTCACATTCGACGCAGGCGGGATCGGCGTCGGCGAGGGTCGCGGTCGTGGCGTGGGCAGCGGCGTTGGCGTCGGCTTGGGCTTCGCCACCACCTTGATGACGGGCTTCGGCAGCGGCTTCTTGCTGAAGACGTGCACGGGCGGCGGTGGCGGCGGCGGATTGGTCGGCATCGGCGCGACGGCGCCCGAGTAGCCGGTTGGCGTCGTAGGCCAGCCGTTGGTTGGCTCGCCTGCGATCAGCGCGCCGCCAGGCGTCATCGCCCAGTCGGGGCTGGTCGGCCCGAAGTAGGGGCCATACGGCGAGATCCAGACGTAGTGGCCGATCCACAGATGGTTGTAGAGCGCTGGAACAAAGGTATACGGCCCCACCGACGGGTCAGGATCAAACTGGTAGGCGCCGTATTGATTGCCGGAGTACGGATATTTGAAGTACTGATATCCCCAATCGGTATTGCCGCTCAGCCAGGTATGCAGCGGCACCGGCTCATGCATGTGTTGCTGGATGCCCGAACTGCTCGTTCCGGGATCCCAGACATGGATGGTGGTGATGCTGCTGGGATTCGTCAGCGGGTCGCCGGTGGCGTCCACCCCGGAGACAATCACCGAATGCTGGCCGTGATCGACGAAGACGCTGACCGGCTGTCGCGTCCGAATGACGGTATCGACGATGTTGATCGTCGCGTCCCAGGCGCCGTTGGTGTCCACCACCATGTGATAGGAGCGGCCCGTCGCTATAGTCATCCCATAGGCCAGTGAGCGCGGATCGGTGCCGAAGTCGTCGGCGATGTCGGCAGTGACGCCTGGCGCTCCGATGCTAGGAATCCAGGGTGGCGAGCCCCATTCGCTTACGCTGGCCGAACTGGACACTATGCCCGCCACCGCGTTCTGCGAGATGGGATTCCCTAAGAAGTTGGCGACCATCGCCACCGTCGCAATGCCGCACCAGTTGCCGCCGCTCTGCGGCCAGCCCGCCGCTATAGCGGTGGCGGACAGGTCGTAGTTGGGCGGCGCCGGGCCGGTAGGCGTCGCCGTCGGCGCGGGCGTGGGCGTATTGGTCGGCGTGGCGGTGGCGGACGGCGTTGGCGTATCCGTAGGTGTATCCGTCGCGGATGGCGTGGCCGTATCAGTGGGCGTATCCGTGGCCGTCAGGGCCGTCGCGGTATCGGTCGGCGTATCGGTGGCCGTCAGTAGCAGGTTGTCGGGGATGCCGTAAAAGGTCGTCTGCGGCGCCGCGTGCGCCACCTGCCCGCCGATCAGCGCGCCAGGGATGACGGTCAGTGTCACCGCGCACAGCAAGGCCAGCAGGCGCGCGCGCATTGCCAGCGTCCCAAACGTCCCTGTGGCGCCGCGCAATCCTGCGCGCTGACCAGCTCTCCTCACTCTGACCTGTCCCCGTCTCTCATGCCGCCCCTCGGCGCGCCGCCCGCATCTCATCGCTTCATCGCTCCGCCCTGCCCTGAGGCACGGCGAGCATAGCAAGGGTTCCTATGAGTGTCAACGTTGCGCGGCGCCGTCTCTGATTGCGCGGCGCCACATCTGGCTATCGGCGACCCTTGCCGGGCGGGGCCATGCCCGTCGCCATCTCACCGCCATGCTATACTGTGCGAGACTAGCGCGACTGTGAATCAGCGCACATCGGTGGGGCGCCGCCGAGGGGTGTGCGAGGGGAGTGACGGAGCGATATGAGCGACGAGGAGCGCGCCGCGAGCGCCGACCAAGCCGGGCAAGACGAGCAGGCTGGACAGGACGCGATCGGCACCCAGGTTGTCCAGGTCGCCATTGACGGCGCAGCAGGCGTGGGCAAGAGCACCGTGGGCGAGCGGGTCGCGCAGCGGCTGGGCGCGCTCTACATCGACAGCGGCGCCTTCTACCGTGCGCTGACGCTGCTGGCGTTGCGGCGTGGAGTGGCGCTTGACGACGAGGCCGGGCTGCTGGCGCTGGATGCGGCGGAGCCAATCCGCATCACGCGGCCAGTGGTGGCCGATGGTCGGCAATACAGTGTCTTCGCCGGGCATGGGCCGGAGGATCTGGCGCCCAGCCTGCACAGCCTCGACGTCACCAGCCATGTCTCCACACTCGCGCGTATCCCCGCTGTGCGCGCCGCGCTGATCGCCCGCATGCGCGAGATGGCCAACGCCCACAGCGTCGTGATGGTCGGGCGCGACATCGGCAAGGTCGTGTTGCCCGACGCCACCCTGAAAGTGGCGCTCGCTGCCCCCGCTGCGGAGCGCGCCCGTCGTCGCCATGCTGAGCTGGTGGCGACCTTGGGCGACCAGGCGCCCGCGCTGGCCCAGGTGCTCGCCGACATCGAAGCGCGCGATGCCAAAGACGAGCGGCAGATGGAGTTGGCCGCCGACGCCATCGCGGTGGAGAATCGCGACGGCCAGCTCGACGCCACCGTCGAGCGCATCGGCGCGCTGCTGGATGAGGCTACACAGCGGCGCGGCGCATCCAGTGAGTCAAGTGAGTCAAGTGAGTCACGCGAGTCACGCGAGTCACGCGAGTCACGCGAGTCACGCGACTCCAGCAGCGCAGCGGCTCCGCTAGCGGCGATAGCGGCGAGCGACGTTGAGTCCGCAGCCCCCGCGACCGTCGCGCAGACTGAGCGTCAGCCACGCGACGCTGCCCGCGAGGGAGCGTATGTCGCGCCGAAGGTCAGCGCGCCACGCGATGCGCGCTGGGACGGCACGGCCAATCCTCTTGGCTATGAGGTGATCCGCCGCCTTGCTCAGTTCGCTTTCCTCTTTCTCTTCAAGCTGCGGGTGGAAGGGTTAGAGAATGTGCCACGCACAGGGGCGGCTATGCTGGCCTCGAACCACGCCGCGTGGATCGACATCCCGATACTGGCCTGTCCCATCCCGCGCTTCACCCACTACATGGCCAAGATCGAGCTGTTTCAGACGAAGGTGCTGGGCGGCATCATCGGCATGATGGGCGCGTTCCCGATACGGCGTGGTGAGGGCGACCGCGAATCGCTGCGCACGGCGGAGCGCCTGCTGAGCCAGGGCGAGCTGGTCGGCATCTTCCCGGAGGGGCATCGCAGCGAGGGCGGGCTGATTCGCGGGCTGCCGGGCGCCGCGCTGATCGCCTTGCGCGCTGATGTGCCGGTCGTGCCAGCCGCCATCATCAACAGCCGGGCGGTCTTCCAGAAGGGCCACATCATCATTCGGCGTCCCACTGTCACCGTGCGCTATGGCAAGCCGTTCATGCTGACCCACAGTGGCGCGCGCTACACCCGCGCCGATCTGGAGCGCGGCATCGACGAAATCATGACGCATATTGCGCGCCTGCTCCCGCCTGAGTGTCATGGCGTCTATGCGCAGCAAGTCGCCGCGCCTCAAGCGCCTAACGAGACATCCATCGCGGCGCAGGAAGCGCCATCTGGCCCCACGACGACCGCCACAGCGGCTCCGAAGGTCTGATGCGTAGAACGGCCTCTGCGCAAGGCGGGGCATTGTTACCTGGCGCCTGAGGCGCGTATACTCCATTGCATGGGCGCCCACAGGGCCGAGCTTTTGAACATCGCCGCACGTCCGTACAGATTAGTCGAACACAGAGGGACGCCATATTGGGCGCTTGAACAGGCGCATGTCCCACCGCACATCAGGTTCAGGAAGGGAGAGCGTCGCATGCCGCTGCACTGGGAAGTTGTTATCCCGATCTTACTGATCGCGCTGCTGTTCTTTGGGGCCAAGCGCCTGCCAGAGATTGGCTCAGCCGCCGGGCAGACCATCAAAGAGTTCCAGAAGTCGATACGGGACAAAGACGCCGCTGACCCCGCCGCGCTACCGCCCGCGCAGGATCAGGAGACCGCGCCCCGCCCATAACGCCTGATCCGCCGACCACGCGCAACTCGTCCCGACGCCGACCCATTCCCATGCGGGAGTGCGGGCAGCGCCGGATGCTGGCGTGTCTGGTGGGCGCATTGGTTGGCATGACGCTGGCGGGGGAAGGCTAAGTCAGGCGTCGCAGCGAATCGCCACGACGCCAGCAGCGCGAGCAGAAGGAGCAAGCGATGACGACGGGAGCTGCAGGAGATGCGCGCACAACCGTAGATTATCTGCTGATCGGCGGCGGGTTGGCTGCGGCGACGGCGGCGGAAGAGATTCGCAAGCGCGACGCGCAGGGCAGCGTGCTGATCGTCGCGGCGGAGCGCCATCTGCCCTACCATCGACCACCGCTCTCCAAGGAGTATCTGCGCGGCGATATCGGCCCCGATGGAACGTATGGGAATGGTGGCGTCTATGCGCAACTACCCCCGTGGTATGACGAGCAGCGTGTGACGGTGAAGCAGGGCGTCGGTGTGACACGGCTCGATACGGCGGCCAGGCAGGCCACGCTCAGCGACGGCTCGACCGTCACCTATGGTCGCGCGCTGATCGCGACAGGTGGCCGCCCGCGCACACTGCCCATCCTCGGCGCGCATCTGCCGGGCGTTTTCGTACTGCGCACACTCGACGACTCCACCGCCATCCGCGAGCAACTGAATACGCCCCATCGCAATGTGGTGGTCATCGGCTCGGGCTTCATCGGGCTGGAGGCTGCCAGCAACGCGCTCTTCAAGGGCGCGCAAGTCACCATCGTCGACCCCGTAGACCGCGTCTGGCCAGGCACGCTCACCCCCGACCTCTCCGCCTATCTGGAGAACGAATACACGTCACGCGGCGCGACCTTCTATCTGGGCCACACAGCGGCGGAGTTCATCGCGGGAGCCGATGGCCGCGTGGCGCAGGTGCGCATCGTTCCTGTCGATGGCGCGGGCGCGCCGCTGACGCTGCCCGCCGATGTGGTGCTCGTGGGTGTCGGCATCCAGCTCAACACCGATCTGGCGACCGACGCGGATCTGAACGTTGATCCGCATCATGGCGTGATGGTGGATGACCACATGCGCGCCTCCGCCGAGGACGTGTATGCGGCGGGCGATGTGGCTGCTTTCCTCGATCCCGTGATGGGGCGGTACCATTTCGAGCACTGGGATAACGCCATCGCCAGCGCGAAGACGGCGGCGGCGAACATGACCGGCGGCGATCAGCACTACCAGCATGTGCCGTACTTCTTCTCCGATCAGTTCGATCTCTCCATCAACATGCTGGGCTATCCCTCGCCCGACGCCGAGGTCGTCATCCGTGGCGACCCTGCGCAGGACGCCTTCACCGCCGTCTACGTGCGCGACGGCGCCATACGCGCGGCGCTGATGGTGAACGACGATGCGCTGATGGACACCTGGCGCGAGCTGATCGAGACCTCGGCCAGCGCGCCCGAAGAGCGCGCCCAGCTCGCCAGCAGCGCCTTCGATCCGGCCAGCCTCAAACGCAGCTAGCGCAGGCGGGCAGCCGAAAAACAATTTGCTTGACGGCAGAGCGGCCAATCGCGTAAAATACCCTTCGCGAGCGTGAAAACGCCTCGCGACCTGGCGCATTCGTCTAGCGGCCTAGGACATCGCCCTCTCAAGGCGGAGATCACGGGTTCGAATCCCGTATGCGCTACCAATAGCTTGTCTGGATACCACTCGCAGATGCCGCAAAGCCTCATGGCCTGCGGCATC
This sequence comes from Ktedonobacterales bacterium, assembly GCA_036258195.1. Lineage (GTDB taxonomy): Bacteria > Chloroflexota > Ktedonobacteria > Ktedonobacterales > JADMIN01 > JAKAIY01. The sequence continues at coordinate 167 of DATAED010000406.1, read as the reverse complement.
TTGCGTTTGCGCCACAGGCTCCAGTTGACCCTAGTATGCGCGTTTGACGACAACCGTGACGACAACCCGCGCAAAAAGGCGTCTTCGCACTGGCCTGTGGGTGATGCGCTCTCCACCTTAGCCCAGCAACCCATCCATCGCTTCCATCGCCGCCTGCTGCATGTCTG
>DATAED010000405.1:0-5143 GCA_036258195.1 Ktedonobacterales bacterium | reverse complement strand
TGCCAGCCATGAGTTGCGCACGCCACTCACCACCATCATGGCCAACCTTCAGCTCGCCGAGCGGCGCGCGCGGCAGCTCCTCGCGACGGAATCGCGGGAGAACGCAGACGCGCCAAGCGGGCGCCAGAAGCGTGGGAGCGGCTCAGCGGAGCAACTCCTGCGCTTGCTCGAGCGCGCGACTAGCTCAATCAAGCGGCAAGATCGGCTGGTTCAAGACCTGCTGGATATTTCGCGCATCGCCGCCGGGCAGCTTGAGTATCGCGTAGAGCGCTACGACCTGGCAGCCCTGGCGCGCGAAGCCGTAGAGGAGCAGATCCTGAGATTGCCGGAGCGTCGTATCGACCTGGAGGCGCCCGCCAGGCCCATCATGGTAGAGGCAGACGCCGACCGCGTCGGGCAGGTGCTCACGAACTATTTGACCAACGCCCTCAAGTACTCCGATGCCGACCAGCCGGTCGATGTGGTGATCCAGCCGCTTGAATCGACAGTGCGCGTAGCGGTGCGCGACTACGGTCCTGGTCTCTCGCAGACGCAGCAGCGTCGTCTCTTCGAGCGCTTCTATCGGGCCGAAGGGGTTGAGGTGCTGAGTGGCTCCGGCGTTGGACTCGGCCTTGGTCTCTACATCAGCAAGACCATCGTCGAGCGCCACGGCGGCGCGGTCGGGGTCGAGAGCGTCGAAGGCGAGGGCTCTACGTTCTGGTTCACGCTACCCCTGGCCGATGAGACGCCAGAGCGCCCCACGCCCTAGCCGCCCTGCCTCGCGGCCTCGCTGCTCTATCCGAGCGCGGCGCGATGTGGTATGCTATCGCCTGTCGGCGCTGGGTGTGAGCTCTAGCGTCAGCGACCGCGCGGGAGTAGCTCAGTTGGTAGAGTACCTGCCTTCCAAGCAGGGCGTCGCGGGTTCGAGTCCCGTCTCCCGCTCCAATCCCCTTCCTGTCCAGTCTCATATGCGCATAGAGCTTGTTCACTTTGCCGCAGACGATGTCGCGAGATCCAGGGCATGTCTGCACATAGCTACCTAATACGTCGGCGTTCGTTGTGCGCGCCGAAATGTAGCGATACAGCTGAGCGTGTTTCGGCGCCGTTCGGATTCTCGGCATCCTCTACTGCATGACCACTTCGCTCGCTCAAGGTGGCGCCGAGGTCGGCTTCCGAAGTGTGGGACAGAAGCCGCTGGAGAATCCATTCAACGTGCTCTATGCGATCAAGCCGTCGGCTAGCCGAGCCAACAATCTGAGGCGACCGGGCGCCAGGCAGAGCAAGTGGCCCCGACGATCGGGGGAGTGCGCAACCATGGCGCCCTCCAGTACATCGGAACTGGAGGGACGACGATTGGCACGCCGCGCGATTCAACTCCATGCGCGCGGAGAGGGGTAGGAGAACAGGGCGATGCTACAACGCTTTCGATTCGATGCGATTCTCCCGGTGACTGATCTCGAGCGAGCGCGGCGCTGGTACGCAGAGAAGCTCGGGCTTGATCAACCACGCGAGGCGCCAGAGGGGCTGTATTACGATTGTGCGGAGGGGTCGCGCTTCCTCCTCTATTCAGCGGGTGGCCCTTCCAGCGGCCAACACACACAAGGCGGATGGGTGGTCGACGACATCGAGCAGGTGGTGGCGGACTTGAAGGCACGAGGCGTCGTGTTTGAGGAGTACGATCTGCCTGGGCTCAAGACAGTCAACGCGATTGCGGACTTTGGCGGGGAGCGCGGCGCCTGGTTCAAAGACAGCGAGGGCAATATCCTGACCCTGGGACAGTTCGCGTGAGGGCGTCGTCGCCCACGGCGACGCCAGGTCTGCTGAACCCACTGGCGCGGTGTGGCGCCCGCCAGCCAAGCAGCCAGGCGCCCGCCAGGCTGGCAAGCGCCTGGCTCAGCTAGCCTGCGTCGAGCGCCAACGCCTCGGCTTCCCGGCGCTCACTCTCCTCGGCTGGCTCACTATTGGGGATGAGCAAAGAGCAGATCGCGCCCAGCAGCACGAACACCGCCGCGAACAAGCCCGCCGCGCGCGTCCCCTGGGTCTGCGCGTTGTCCAGGATCACACTGGTGGCATGCACGATGGCCCCTTCATCGAGCTTCGGCGGACCGCCTGTTGCGCGGGTGGGAGCGCCGCCACCCGCCGCGCCTGTCGGCCCCATCTGGCTGTTGACGCCATCCACGATGTGTCGCACCACCGGGAGCACGACCTCCTTCGGCTCACCCTGGTTGATGAGCTGCTGGATGGCGGGCTTGAGCGTCGCAGGGATCACCGTGCTCTGGGTGAGTTGGGTCGTGCTGATGGCGGTGACCTGGCTGGTCAGCACCGCGCCCAGAATCGCCACCCCAATCGCCGCGCCGACCTGCCGCAGCGTATTGTTGGCGCCCGAGCCAATCCCTGAGAACTGCGGCGGGATGGTGCTGAGCACGACATTGGTCAACTGCGCGATAGACAACCCCAACCCGATACCATAGAGCAGGAAGATGGGGATGAAGAGGGTAAGCGGCGTGTCAATCTGCGTCACGCGACTGATCAGGAAAATGGACGTTGCCTCCACGACCATTCCCAGGCTGATGATCCACTTGGCTCCGAAGCGCGACGAGAGCGCCCCAGCGATCGGCGCAGTGATGAAAGCGCCACCCGCGAACGGGAGCAGCAGCAGCCCCGTGTTGAGCGCCGTCAGGCCGCGCACCTCTTGCAGATAGAGCGAGAGGATGAACAGGATGCCAAACTCGCCCAGCGCCACCACCCCCACCGTCAGCAGGCCGAAGCGGAACCCCGTGAAGCGCAGCAGGCTGAAGTCGAAGAGCGGCTCCTTGCCCCTCCGCGCCAGCCAGAGTTCGCCGAGGACGAACGCCGCCAGGAGGATCACCCCACCGATGAACGCCGCCATCGGCAGCGACACCGGGGCGGTGGTCGGCCAGGAATAGGAGGCGACAGTGAACGCGGTCGTCGTCGGCGTCACCCAGCCATAGGTTGGCGCTTCGATGAACCCCAGCACGATGGCGGCGAACCCCAGCGACGCCAGGATGATGCCGCCGAAGTCGGTCTGGTGGCGGCTTCTCTCGTCGCGCGACTCTGCCACGAAGAGCAGGGCGCCAATGACGGCGATGATGACAATAGGGATGTTGATCAGGAACGCCCAGCGCCAGCTAAAATTGGTCGTGAAGACGCCGCCGAGCAGCGGCCCCAGCGCGCCACCAGCGCCCGCCGTCGCGCCCCAGATGCCGAACGCAATGCCACGCGAGCGCCCGGTGAAGGAGACGGAGAGGATCGAGAGGGTGGAAGGAGAGGCCATCGCCGCGCCGATGCCCTGAATGACCCGGCCCACGATGATGATGTCTACCCCGTTGGCGGCGCCCACGATCACCGACCCAGCGCCAAACGCGATCACGCCAAGGATGAACAGCAGTCGGCGACCCAGTGTGTCGCTGAGGCGACCAAACGTGATCAGCAGCGCCGCATAGACCAGCGCATAGGAGGAGGTGATCCACTGCAAATCGGGAATGGATGCCTTGAACTCCGTGCTGATGGCGGGGAGGGTGACGTTGACGATGCTGGCGTCAATGATGATGATGGCCAGCGAGAGGCTCAGGATGATCAGGATGACCCACTGCCGTCCAGTGAGGCCTGAGCCACCGGAATCCGCCGCTCCTCCCGGCGTTCCCGTCGGGCTAGTCGTGTCGCTGCTCATGTGGTTGGCTCCTCCTCGTGCGCTGCGCGTGACCGCGCGGCGTGCGCTGTTCAGTACTGAGCTGGCCGAAGTCAAAATAGGCGTTCACAGCGTCGCTGATGTGGCGCACGCCATGACTGGCGCCGTGAAGCGCCTCAGCCAGGCTGCGGAGGTGGCGGAGAAAGCTCTGGCATTCATCTTCGGGTAGCTCGCGTAGAAAGCGCGCGATGGGGTCGTCCGTATGGATAAAAGGCACAGCGTCAAGTCGCTGCTGCCCAGATTCCGTCAACTCCAGCGGCGTGCGGCGACGGTCATCGGGATCAACGCCGCGCCGGATGAAGCCGTGTCGTTCGAGCGTATCCACCATGGGTACCAGCGTCGCTGGCCCCACCATCATGACCCCGCTCAGATCCTTGATCGTCGAGCTGCCCACCTGCTGCAACTGGCGCAGCAACCGATACTGCGGCGCGGTGATGTCAGCGCCGAACCCTTTGAGGCGCTGCTCCGCATCCTGCCGCGCATCTTTCGCGATCATCGCCGTCAGGATCAACACTTCGAGCGCATCACGATAGACGCTGTCGTCGCCCTCGACCTTCGTATCGTCTGTCCTGCTCATGTACGCCTCTTTTGGTGCGCATACATATAATTCGTATGCATATCATATGTAGACTATGATCCGCCGCAGGCCAAGAAGTCAAGACTGCCCGTCAACACCTGGGGCATCTGGCGCCGTGCGCGGCGCATACAGCTATCCCTGCGCGCGCCGTCGCTCTGTCGCCTAGCGCGGGTCGCCCGCCGCGCCGCATACTCTGGAGAGCATCTGGCGCGCCTGATGACGCGCCCCAGCAGACAAGGAGTTTCAGAAGGAGGAAAGCGCATGGCGACGACCGTAACGAAAGGAATTCTCGCGCTTCTGGAGGCCAAGCCCGGCAAAGAAGAGGAGGTGGCGAGCTTCCTCAGTAGCGCGCTGCCGCTGGCGCAGGCCGAGCCAGCCACCGTGGCGTGGTTTGCCATCCGCCTCGGGCCATCCACCTTCGGCATCTTCGACGTCTTCCCTGATGACGCCGGTCGGCAGGCGCATCTGTCGGGCCAGATCGCGTCGGCGCTCATGGCGCGCGCCGATGAGCTCCTGGCGCAGCCGCCCGACATCCAGCAGATCGACGTACTGTCCGCCAAACTGCCCTAGTGCGACTCAGCCCATCCATCCCGGCCTGCTAGGGCCTCGTCGGCGCGCTGCCCAGCGGGTCGGGGTGGGCTGACCGCTGGGAGGGTTGCATGCCCCACAGCGCACGCCACGCAGCCCGACGCCCCTGCTCCAGCCAGACCAGCGCCAGATAGCGCAGGCTGGCGATGGGCTCGCGGATGCCCAGCGCGAAGACCAGCACAGAGGAAGCGGCGGAGAGCAGGCAGATCGTGCACCAGTGGCCGATCACCGTGGCTTGCAGGGTGGTCAGCGCGAGGCCGACCAGCAACAGCGCCGTGATGACCGCGCCG
>DATAED010000404.1:0-2191 GCA_036258195.1 Ktedonobacterales bacterium | reverse complement strand
CCACGATGACATTCAGCGCCGCGGTCAACTCATGATGCGTCTGCGCGGCGGCCAGGAAGGGAACACGCGGATCCGTCAGGCGCGAGAAGGCGCCATAGCCCAGGAAGAATGCGGCGAAGGTCAGAAAGAGCGCCACAGCGCTCGCACGTAGACGACTCATAGGTCGAAACATCCTCTCGCTGGTGAAGGCGGGATCCAGTCGCGCATCGAGCGCGCCCCACAGCAGATCAATGATGGTGGCGAAGGTGATCGTGTGCTGCTCCAGCACGGCTTCCAACTCATCCTGATAGCGCGCACGCCAGGCGGCGGGATACAGCAGCAGCAGCAGGCTGGCGCCGTGCAGCTGAGGCGTGGCCGCCGCCGATGGCTGCTCTGGTACCTGCTGGTTCATCGCGGTCATAGGCTCACCCCAATCCAGGCGTCAGCCGCGCCTGCGCTGTGCTCACGATGCGCGCCATCGTCGCCAACTGCTCGCGTAGCGCCACCTGGCCTGCTGCCGTGATGCGGTAGGGGCGCCTCCGCTCCTCCGCTGGCAGCGGCTCGATCCAGCCGCGCCGTTCCAGCCGGGTCAGCGCGCCATAGAGCGTTCCAGGCTCCAGTTGTGTACCGCTGAACTGGTGAATGTCCTCCATCATGGCATAGCCGTGCTTTGGCCCGCTCGCCAGACTGGAGAGGATCAGCAGCGATGGGTCAGAGAACCGCCCCAGGTCGCCCAGCGCATCAGCCCCATTCGGCATTGACGATCACTCACTTCCGCTACTTCGCGTCACACTATATCGCGCTACTTACTAAGTGTGACTAAGTAATACCATAGCGCAACGGGGGTTGTCAATGGGACGGTGGCTGCACGCAATCGCCAGATTGGGCAGGGCGCGGTAGAATATGACGTTGTGGCGCCGAATCTGTTGAAGCGGAGACGACCAGAGCGGCGCACACAGGTCGATGGATCATGCAGGTATCGGGGTGGGACGCCCCACACACTGGCGCGACGACGCGCATGGTTCGCAATGATGCGAATCTATCCACAACAAGGAGAGTGGCGTCATGCCAGTCAATACGACCATGGAGACTCGCCAGCTCGGCGTGAGCGAGCTGGCCATTACCCCAATTGGCCTGGGAACCTGGGCAATCGGCGGCGGGAACTGGGAATCGGGCTGGGGCTCGCAGGATGACGACGAGTCCATCGCGACGATTCATCGCGCGCTGGATATGGGCATCAACTGGATCGACACCGCCGCCGTCTACGGCCTGGGTCGCTCCGAAGAGGTGGTGGGCCGCGCCCTGCAGGGCGTCAGCCAGCGCCCCTACATCTTCACCAAGTGCTCGCTGATCTGGGATGAGCAGCGCAAGGTGAGCAGCAGCCTGAAGCGGGCGTCGGTGAAGCGCGAGGCCGAGGCCAGCCTGCGTCGCTTGCAGGTCGAGCGCATCGACCTCTACCAGATTCACTGGCCCAACCCCGACGCCGAGATCGAGGAGGGCTGGACGGCGCTGGCCGAGCTGCAGCGCGAGGGCAAGGTGCGCGCGCTGGGCGTCTCGAATTTCAGCGTCAGCCAGATGCGGCGTATCCAGCAGATCGCGCCGATCACCTCGCTGCAGCCGCCCTATTCGCTGCTCGACCGCGCCATCGAGGAGGAGATTCTGCCGTTCTGCCAGCAGCAGCGCATCGGCGTGATCGCCTATTCGCCGATGGCCTCTGGCCTGCTCTCGGGCAAGATGACGCGCGCACGGGTCGCCGCGCTGCCCAGCGACGACTGGCGCAGCCACAGCGCGCAGTTCGCCGAGCCGCAGCTCTCACGCAGCCTCTATCTGGTCGAGACCCTGCGCGACATCGGCGTGCGGCACGGGCGCACCGCTGGCGAGGTCGCTATCGCGTGGACGCTGCGAAGGCCCGAGGTGACGGGCGCCATCGTCGGCGCGCGGCGTCCTGAGCAGCTCGATGGCGTCATCGGCGCGGGCGCCTTCCGCCTGAGCGCGGAGGAGATCGACGAGATCGCGGCGGCGCAGGCCAAATAGCGCCGGAGTGTGCCGCTGGCCACGCATGTGAAGTCTCTCATGGCAGGCTCATCGTCCCCCCATCTCGCGCGCGTATGCTGCTCGGCAAGAGGATGAGACTACGCGGCGCCGGGCAGCGGCTCGCGCCGCGTGACAGAGAGGAAACAAGGCGTATGCCAGGGAGAGATTTCGGGCCTGG
>DATAED010000403.1:0-20582 GCA_036258195.1 Ktedonobacterales bacterium | reverse complement strand
AAAGAGTTCCTGGTGCGTGAAGGCAAACGCATTGTTGGACACGGAGTCGTAACCAAGCTCCTCCACCTGGAGCGCCATGCCCAAGGAAAGCCTTGCACCTACCCGCGACTCCCCTAACTGCTATCCGTGTTGCTTACTCTTGCGCACTCCACTACTGCTGTATTGAAACCACCTTTAGCCAAACGCTTGTAGAACCTGACTGAAGCATCATGCGCCACTTGCTGCCGTCCCCAGTCCAGTCGGACGCGCGGAATCTCGTCATGGCGATCATGTAGCATGGAGACTATCTCCTCCGCGACTGTGCCACTAGCCCACCGCCGCAGATGGCTCGGATTCTCCACCCTGCTCCGGGCGCCGTGGAGTGGCGAGCGAGCAGATGGCGGCAGCCAGCACACCGACGCCGCACAGCGCCACGACACCGGGCCAGCCGAAGCTGACCAGCGCGAACCCTGGCACGAACGACCCAAGCCCGCCGCCGATGTAGAAGCCGAGCGTGTAGAGCGAGAGCGCCGTGCCACGCGCCTGCGCGCCCAGGGGATTCGCCGCCTGGCTGACAGAGGCGTTGGCGACGGCGTGCGCCATCAGGCTGCCGACGCAGACCAGCGTGAAGCCCAGGATCGTCAGCGCCAGCACGGGCGCGAGGCTGAATCCCAGCCCGGCGGAGACCACCAGCAGCGCGAACTGGATCGTCGAGCGTCGCCCCACGCGGTCGGAGATGTTGCCAGCGGTGGCAGCGGCCACGGCGCCAATGACATACGACAGGTACACCAGGCTGGCGAGCGTCGGGCTGAGGCCAAAGGGCGCGCCTTCGAGCCGGTACGTGAGGAATGAGAAGATGGTGAGGAACGGGAAGAAAACCGTCCCACCAATGAACGGCGCCCACCACAGCTTGCGGGCGATGGCGCGCAGAGGCGGGCGCGCGCCCGAACCGCGCGATTCGGCGGCGCGTGCTGACCCCATCGGCGAGGCGAAGAGCAGCAGCGCCGTCCCCAGGATGACCCACACAGCGACCAGCCCCAGTCCACCGCGCCAGCCAATGCGCTCGACGCTCAGCCCGACGCCCAGACGCCCGACCAGCCCGCCCATCGTGTTCGCGCCGATGTAGAGGCCGCTGACACGCCCACGCCACGCGGCGGGCAGTTCATTGTGCAGGAAGGCCAGCCCGGCGATGGTCAACCCGGGCGCCACGAAGCCCTGTGCGGCGCGCACGGCCACCAGCGATGGGAAAGTCGGCGCGAAGGGCGCCACCACACACAGCAGCGCCAGCGCGCCGCCGGAGAGCAGCATCACGCGCCGTGAGCCGAAGCGGTCGGAGAGCTGCCCGGCGCCCAGCGACGCGAACGCCAGCATGAAGGTGACGCTGGAGAGCGTCAGCCCGGCCTCCGCTGGCGAGACATGGAACTCTGCGCCAATCTGCGGCAGCACCGGCTGCGTTGAATACATCGCCGTGAACGCGACCGATGCGGCGAAGTTGATGATGATGAGGCTGCGCAGGCGGCCAGGACTCAGCCGCGCGCCGCCATCGCTGGCGCTATCGGGGGCTGAACCAGGCTGCGCAGGCGGGGTATTCGAGGGCGTCGGTGTTGCGGTCATGCGGCTCCGACTCCCCTATCTGTGCGTAGCGCACTACTCATCGGATGCCCCTGGCCCGATGATGTCGTCGTAGAGATCGTGGCCCTCGGCGTCGTTGATGACGACGACGGGGAAGCGCTCCAGCCACAGCCGCACGATGGCCTCGGCGCCGAGGTCTTCCCAGGCGACCGGCTCCACGCGCGTGATGCGCCGCGCCAGCAGCGCGCCCGCGCCACCCACCGCGCCGAAGTAGACTGCCTGTCGCTCTTTGATGGCCGCGATGACCTCGCGCGAGCGTCGCCCTTTGCCGATCATGCCGCGCAGGCCCAGCGCCAGCAGCTCCGGCGTGAAGCTATCCATCCGATAGCTGCTGGTGGGGCCGGCCGAGCCGATGACCTCGCCGGGACGCGCAGGCGATGGGCCGACGTAGTAGATCGTCTCGCCGTTCAGCGAGCAGGGCAGTGGTTCGCCCGCCTGCAACAGATCGTGCATGCGCTGGTGGGCGGCGTCGCGGGCAGCCAGCACGGAGCCGCTGAGCGTGACACGGTCGCCTGCATGCAGCGAGAGAACCGCCGCAGGATCGAGCGGCAGCGCCAGCTCGCGCGCGACGCCCTCCGGACTGGACGATTGCGACATGAGACGCTGATTCCTCCTGCGCTGGGCGCGCTAGATCGGGAACGAGAGATGGCGCGTCGAATGGCAGCTCATGTTGACGGCGACCGGCAGCCCGGCGATGTGTGTGGCGCCGACTTTGATGCGCAGCCCCAGCAGCGTCGTGCGCCCGCCGAACCCCTGCGGTCCGATGCCCATGTCGTTGATGGTCGCGCTCAGCCGCGCCTCCATCTCGGCCAGCAGCGGATCGCTATTGGGCTGGTCGAGCGGCTCCAAGAGCGCCTCTTTGGCCAACTCCGCGACTCGCTCGAAGTCGCCCCCGATGCCCACGCCGACGATGAATGGCGGGCAGGCCTGTGGCCCCGCAATCTTGACCGTTTCCAGGATGAAGCGCTCTACACCTGCCTGCCCATCCGAGGGTTTGAGCATCGTCAGGCGGCTGCGATTCTCCGCGCCGAAGCCCTTGGGCAGGATGTCCACGCGCACGTCCTCGCCGGGAACGAGGCGATAGTGGATGATGGCAGGTGTGTTGTCGCGGGTATTGGCGCGGCGCAGTGGGTCAGCCACCACCGAGAAGCGCAGGTAGCCATCGCGGTAGCCGCGCCGCACGCCCTCGTTGATAGCCTCCTCGACGGAGCCGTCGAGCCAGCGCACGTCCTGGCCAAAGGTCAGGTAGACGACGACCATACCGGTATCCTGGCACATTGGCACATGCTCGGCGCGCGCGATGGCGGCGTTCTCCAGCAGATCGCTGATGACGGCGCGCGCCACGGGCGTCGCCTCGTCGCTCAATCCCGCCTGCAGCCGGGCCTCGATGTCTGGCGTCATCACCGTGTTGGCCAGGATGACCGCTTCACTGATCGCCTCGGTGAGGCGTTGCACAGAGACTTCGCGCATCCTGTTGCCTTCCTGATCTGGTTGCAATGGGTTCGCGCATACAGGCGTCATCGCGCGCGGCCCCGGCTTGCGTGATAGACTGGGCACAGCGGCGTCGGTCGCCGTACGTCGGCGTTGCTTCCAGTATAACGCAGGCGTCCGCAACGTTGACGTGAACGGCGCGCAAACACTCGCTGCGAGCGGCGGCTGAACGAAAGAGAAAGAGCGCATGGCGACCCAGGACGAGAAGCAAGCCTATATCGACGAGATGGCGCGCAGCCGCGGCTATGTGCTGGGCTACCACAAGGGCATGGCTGAGGCCGATTTTGATGCCCTCAAGGCTGCCAATGATCTGGTCAACGCCGTTTACACCCGCGAGCGCCTGCTCGACCGGAAGACCAAGGAATTGCTATTCTGCGCCACTCTCACGGCTATGCGTGCAGGCAAGGGACACTTGCAGAGCCATATCCGCGCGGCCATCAAGCATGGCGCCAGCCCGCAGGAAGTGCTGGAGGCCATCGAGATTACGCTGCCAGAGGCGGGCGTGGTGGCATTCCAGGCTGGATTCGAGGCTTGGCGCGAGGTGGTCGACCTCAAGGGCATGGAGCCAACCGTCAAGGTCTACGAGGGCGGCGACGGCGTAAGCTGAGTTGAAATTCAGCGCTGCGCCACGCTCGCCAGCCCTGTCATCTGCTCGCTCAGCCGCCACAGACCTTCCTGGGCCTCCACATCCATCGACGCGCTGGAGGAATGCGCTGGCCTGCGCCGGATGAAGTAGCGCCCCGATATCGAGGCGACCTCAGGCGAGGAGGCCAGATAGATGCTGGTCTGCGCGCCGCGCTCCGGGCTGATGGCGAACGGGCGCGCCAGCGTCATGAAGACCTGCCACAATGGCCCATTGTTCTTCGCAAAGTTGGTGGCCACGAAGCCGGGATGCAGCGTGTTGGCGGTCACGCCTGAGCCTTCGAGTCGCCGCGCCAGGGCATAGGTGAACAGGAGATTGGCCAGCTTGCTCTCACCATAGGCCCGCCAGGCGCTGTAGCCACGCTGGGTCTGGTTGAGATCATCCAGATGGATGCGCTGTCCCCCGTGCGCCATCGAGCTGACCGTGATGATGCGCGCGGGCGTGTCAGCCTTGAGTCGGTCGAGCAGCAGATTGGTGAGCAGGAATGGCGCGAGGTGATTGACGGCGAAGGTGTGCTCGTAGCCATCCACCGTCGTCTGGCGCGTCATGAAGACGCCGCCCGCGTTGTTCAGCAGCACATCGAGTCGCGGCCAGCGCTGCTGAACCTGATCGGCCAGCGACCGCACCTCCTGCATGGATGACAGGTCGGCGACCAGCGCCTGCACATCCGTCGTGCCCGTCGCGCTCCGGATGCGAGCGGCGGCGTCCTGGGCGCGTGCGGCGTGGTGGCCGACGATGACGACCGTGGCGCCCATCCCGGCCAGCGCCTGCGCGGCGATGAAGCCAATGCCGCTCGTCCCACCCGTCACCAGAATGGTCTTGCCTGCCAGTGTCGCTGCTGTCTGCGCCATGCTGTTTCGCTCCATCATCCTGTTCAGCCCAATTGCGTAGTGAGGCTTGTTGGGATTGTAAGGCGGCGAGCAGGCGTCGCGCCACCAGCGAGTTAACGCGGCGCGAGTGTGGGCCAGACTTCGCGGAAGATGCGCACGAAAGCATCGCGTGCGCTGGCATCGCCAACGGTCACGCGGATGCAGCGATCCAGCGGCGGAGCGCCGGGCATGCGGATGAAGACGCCCGCCTGCGTCAGCGCCGCCACCGTGGCGCGAGCGCGCTCCACGCCGCCGACATCGAACAGGACGAAATTGGTGGCAGAGGGCAGCGCAACCAGCCCGCACTCGCTGGCCAGCGTGGCATACTCCTCGCGTCCGCGCGCCACCTCGGCCACCACACTGGCCAGATAGTGGTGATCGGCCAGCGCAGCCTGCGCGCCCGCGTGCGCAACGATATTGACGCCGAAGTGCAGCCGCACCTTGTCCAGCGCGCGAATGGTGGCGGGCGCAGCGATGACGTAGCCGATGCGCATGCCCGCCATGCCATACGCCTTGGAGAAGGTGCGGAAGCGGATCAGCCGTGGATCATCCTGGCTGACGCTGGTCAGCGTGTCGGCGGGCGCGAACTCGCTATACGCTTCGTCCAGCAGGAGCGTCGTCTGCTGCGGCAGCGCGGCGAGGAACGCCGCAATCTCATCCCCTGTGAAGCGCGAGCCGCTGGGATTGTCTGGATTGGCCAGGAAGACGCATGTCGCCTGCGAGCGCCGCGCCGCATCTGCCAGCGCCTCCAGATCGTTGCGGTCATCGCGATAGGGGACGCGCTCGATGACGCCGCCCAGCCCGGACACATGGAAGGCGAAGGTGGGGTACGACCCCAGCGATGCGACCACCTGTCGCCCCGCGTCGATATAGAGCCGCGCCACCTGGCCCAGCAGGTCGTCGATGCCTGCCCCAACGCCGATATGCTCCATGCTGACACCCAGATGCGCTGCCAGCGCGGCGCGTGTTTCCCAGCACTCCGGGTCGGCGTACCACTGCGCCCGCTCGACCGCCACGCGCATGGCCTCCTGCGCCTGCGGGCTGGGGCCAAAGACGCTCTCGTTGGCGCCCAGCCGCAGCGCGAAGGGCTGCCCCTGCGCGCGTTCCAGCGCCTCTGGCCCGATGAACGGAGCGGTATCGGGCAGGCTGCGCACCAGCGGTGTGAAGCGGTTAGTTGCAGAGTCGTGGTCGGTCAATGGATTCTCCCTCAGTGCGGTGGCAAGCATGCGCCAGTTGGCGGATTGCCGACAATGTAGTCCAGATCATCCCATGACTGCAAATTTGCATATAGTCATCGACTATGAACGACGAATCCCGACACCGCCGACCAGAGCGAACGCACGAGACAGACATCAGCAAATACAGGCGCCGTAGGAGTCGCTCTTCAAGTTGGTCTTTCAAATGCGGCGCATAGGTTCGCCTCGATGAGGATTCGAGGAAGGATGGGCGGAAGGATCCGCAGCGCGCTGTGTGCGTGATCCCTGCGCTGGTAGGAAGAGAAGAACGCGCATGTCTGAGCAACCTGATACGCTGGTTCCCCCGATGGCCGACGCGCCTGGGCAAGGCTCAAACTGGCTCGTCGCCGTGATCGATACGCCACGCGCGGGCGCTCGCGCGGTAAAGGCCCTGGAGCAGGGCGGCTTCCGGCAGGAGGATATTCTGCTGCTGAGTGGGCCAGAGGCGTTGAGGCGCATGGCTGCCAGAGATGAGCAGCGTGGACCGCTGGGTTGGGCCTTCAAGACGGTCGCCAGGGTCGTGACGGACGCCGCCTACTTCCAGGACATCTATACGCGCGAGGCCGAGGAGGGCCATTCGATCATCAACGTCCACACGTCGGATCCCGATGCCATCGAGCATGGCCGCGATATCCTGACGCGCTGCGGAGCGCATCACCTGAAGCATTTCGGCCCGTGGACGATCACCGATCTGAGCGAACCGGAGAGTCCGGCGTCCCCCGAACCGTGACACTGGGGATGAGGCTGCGTATAGCTGGAGCGGCCCGCAGGGCCACGAGAAAAGGAGAGTGAAACGGTGACGTGACCTGCCGATCGAAAGTCACATCTCTGAACGAATGGCGCCTGAGACGCCACGATGGCGATTTCTGGCGGCGCCGACCGAGCGATGATCGCCGTACATTCTGTCAGGAGGACTTCGATGAAAGCAGTCGTGTACAAGGAACCGTTCAAGGTCGCAGTCGAGACGGTACCTGATCCCAAGATTCAGTCACCGAACGACGTACTGGTCAGAGTCACCTCGTCCGCCATCTGCGGCTCAGACCTGCACATGTACGAGGGGCGCACAGCCGCCAAAACGGGGATAGTCTTCGGCCACGAGAACATGGGCATCGTCGAGGAGGTCGGCCCGGGCGTCGTCTCTATCAAGCAGGGCGACCGCGTGGTGATGCCCTTCAACGTCGCGTGTGGCTTCTGCAAGAACTGTCTGGCAGGCTATTCGGGCTTCTGCCTCACCGTCAATCCGGGCTTCGCGGGCGGCGCGTATGGCTACGTCGCGATGGGGCCCTACACAGGTGGGCAGGCGGAGTACCTGCGTGTGCCGTTCGCCGACTACAACTGTCTGACACTCCCCGCCGGAACCGAGCACGAGGCCGACTTCGCGCTGCTGGCGGACATCTTTCCAACGGGCTACCACGGCTGTGAGTTGGCGCAGGTCAGCCCGGGCGAGACGGTTGCGGTCTACGGCGCGGGGCCGGTTGGCCTGATGGCAGCGTATTCCGCGCTGCTGCGTGGCGCCTCGCGCGTCTTTGTGGTCGATCGCATCAAAGAGCGGCTCGACAAAGCCAAGCAGATCGGCGCCATCCCTGTCAACTTCGATCAGGGCGACCCTGTCAAGCAGATCGTGGATCAGACCAATGGCGAGGGCGCCGACAAGGGCGTCGATGCGGTTGGCTACCAGGCGGTGACGAAAGGTGGGCAGAAAGAGGAGCCTGCCACCGTGCTCAACGCGCTGATCAATTCAGTGCGCCCGACCGGCATGCTGGGCATTCCCGGCCTCTATGTGCCATCCGATCCCGGCGGGCCAGACTCCAGCGCCAAGCAGGGGCTGCTGCTGGTGGCGATCGGCAAGATGTTCGAGAAGGGTCTGCGCATCGGAACGGGGCAGTGCAACGTCAAGCGCTATAACCGCCAACTGCGCGACCTGATCATTGCCGGACGAGCCAAGCCCAGCTTCGTCGTCTCGCACGAGATCCCGCTGGAGCAGGCGCCTCAGGCATACGAAAAGTTCGATAAGCGCATCGAGGGCTACACCAAGGTCATTCTGCACCCCGGCGCTCAGAGTTCGACAGCGCGCCACTAGCGTGTTGGCGCCGTGACCCACAGAGGCGGCTGGAAGGCTCATCTTCCAGCCGCCTCATCGTGCCGTGTCTGATAGAGCGCCGCTCACTCGCCGCTCTGGACGCCGCCCTCTGCTCCTGGCATCTCGTCACCATCGCCAAAGACCTCTGCGAGCAGGCGACGTGCCGTCGCTTCCTGGGTCGCACGGATCTCGTGCCAGTTCGCCCAGTCCCATTGCTCACTCGCGGTATTGAAGTCACGGAGAAAGTCCCCGTCGAAGTGGAGATCGCGCATCTGATGGTTCCCCCGTGCGCCAGGCGCACCTGCCAGAGGCGACCCAGACGCCGCCCTATCAGCGACCACTCTACCAAGAATGCGGCGCGCTGACAAGCGGCGCATCAGATTGGCATGTCCGCTGAGGAGCAGGGGTGGAGCGACGGTGGCCTACTGGCGCCTGCTCAGCGCGTGCTGCTTCTCGAAAGTGCGCTTGCAGCCGGAGCAGCAGAAGTAGAACGTCTCGCCGTCGCGCTCGACGGTGTAGCGCGCGGTGGCGATGTCCACCGTCATCCCGCAGATGGGGTCGGTCGCCTCAGCGCGCACAGGCGTCTGTTGCGCGACAGCGCTCATCAGGCCGACGCGCTGGCGCCGCGCCTCGATCAACTCCGCCATCACGCTGAAAGCGATCTCCTCTGGCTTGATGACGAATCCGGGCAGACCTTTGGCGCGGCGCAGATGCTCGGCGCGCTCGCGGGTGACACCCTGTTCGATCAGATAGGCGCGCACGGCGCTCAGGCGTTTGTTGCTGGCCACCAGCCCCACATAGCTGGCCGGACTCTCTACTGCGACCAGCGCCGCCTCTTCATCATACTCGCCGATGGTGGCAACGATAACATAGCTGCGCTCGCTCAGCTGCGGCGCGAGTGCGTCGAGCGTGGGCACGAGCCGATCAGCATTGGGGAAGGTCTGCATCTCCGCCAGTGGATCGCAGACCCACGCCTCGAAGTCCAGCGTGGTCGCCAACTGCGCCAGCGTGCGTGCGACCACCGATGAGCCGACGACGACCACGGTGGGCCGTGGCAGGAATGGCTCGACGAACACCTGCAATTCCCCCTGGCTGCCGCAGAGCATGGGAACGCGCGCCACGCCATCGCGCACGACGCCGTCGCGGCTGGCGCCTGGCTCGCTGGTGTCGGGGCTGAGCACGACCAGACGCGCCGAGCCATCGGCCAGCGCCTCCAGCCCCTGGCGGATGACGGTGGGCTGAGCGCAATGCCCGCCCACCCAGCCATCCAGGCGACCATCGGGCAGGATGATGGCGCGTGCGCCCGGCGCGCCAGAGGTGGGCTGGCGCGCTGCCACAACCGTCGCCAGCGCAAATGCGCGCCCCTCCGCGCGCAGCCGCTGCGCCTGCGCCAGGATGTCCTCTCGCATCTGGGTTCCCTGCTCTCTGCTCACTGCGCGCCGGTAGATTCACTGGCTGGTGATGACGGCACAGACGCCGTGGACGGCGCGGTTGCGTCGTCAGGCGCTTCGATCTTCTGGCGGAAGCAATCGAAGAACTTGGCGGTGAGCCGCTGCGCCGTCCCCTCCATCAACCGCGCGCCAACGCTGGCCAGCGTGCCGCTGACGTTGACATCCGCCGTCCAGTCCATCTGGGTCACGTCCTCGGCGAGGGCTTTGAGATCCATCGCCGCGACCATATCCACCGCGCTGCCAGCGGCGGCGCCACGCCCGCGCATGGCGGCGTGGTCTGGCTCGCGCACATCCTCCAGTTGCACATCCAGGGTAAAGGTGGCTTTGACAGCGCCGATGCCGACGGCGAGGGTTGGCTTGAAATGATCCGGCCCCAGAATCTCCATCGTCTTGAAGCCCGGCGCGCACTCGGCGACCTTATTGGGGTCGAGGACGAACGCCCAGACTTTCGCCACGGGAGCCTTGATCTGCTGTGTGCCAGTGAAATGCATCGAATCCTACCTTCGCGTTCACGCTCGCCGACGACATCAACGTCTCTGCTGCCTGCTCTGCGCCGCTACTCCGCGACGCCGTGCTCCTCCAGAATCGCGTAGATCTTCCACGGGGTGAACGGGATGTCAACATGGGTGACGCCCAGATGGCTAAGCGCATCCACCACCGCGTTGGCGATGGCAGGCGGCGCGCCGACCGTCGCCGACTCGCCCACGCCCTTCGCGCCGAAGGGATGGTGCGGTGAAGGCGTCACCGTCTTGTCCGTTTCCCACGCTGGAGTCTCCATCGCCGTCGGCAGCAGGTATTCCATGAACGTGCCCTGCTGCATGTTGCCGTTCTCGTCGTAGGTGATGGCCTCTAACAGCGCGGGAGCCATGCCCATCGTCAGGCCGCCGTGAATCTGGCCGTCCACAATCATCGGGTTGATGATATTGCCGCAGTCATCCACCGCGACGAAGCGGCGAATCTTGACCTGGCCAGTGCCGCGGTCAATGTCCACCACGCAGATGTAGGCGCCGAATGGGAAGGTCATATTCGGCGGATCGTAGTAGTCGACTGCCTCCAGCCCGGCCTCGACATCGCTGGGGAAGTTGGTGTAGGCGGCGAAGGCGATCTCCTTCATGCCTACCGAGCGTCCCGGCGTCCCCTTCACCTGGAACTTGTAATCCTGCCACTCCAGGTCGTCGGGGTTGGCCTCCAGCAGGTGCGCCGCAATCTTGCGGGCTTTGTCGCGAATCTTGCGCGCGGCGACGGCGGTGGCGGCCCCAGCGGTCGGCGTGCTGCGGCTGGCGTAGGTGCCCAGCCCATAGGGCGCCGTGTCGGTGTCGCCATGCTCGACGGTGATATTCTCGACGGGCAGGCCCAGCTCCTCCGCCACGATCTGCGCGAAGGTTGTCTCGTGGCCCTGTCCCTGCGACTGCACGCCAATGCGCGCGATCACCGAGCCCGTCGGATGCACGCGAATCTCGCAGCTATCGAACATCTTGATGCCGAGGATGTCGAAGGTGTGTGATGGCCCCGCGCCGACGATCTCCGTAAACGTCGAGATGCCGATGCCCATCAGCTCGCCTTTGGCGCGCTTCTCCGCCTGCTCCTTGCGCAGTCCAGCGTAGTCGATCTTCTCCATCGCCTTGCGCAGCGCGGCGGGGTAGTTGCCGCTGTCGTACTCCCAGCCCGTCGCCGACTTGTAAGGGAAAGCCTCCGGCGGGATGAAGTTCTTCATGCGCACGTCGGCGGGATCCATCTTGAGCTGCTGCGCCAGTGTGTCCACCATACGCTCGATGGTGTGTACCGCCTCCGTCACACGGAACGAGCAGCGGTAGGCGACACCGCCGGATGGCTTGTTGGTGTAGACGCCATCCACCGCGACATGCGCCGCCTCCAGCCCATATGAGCCCGTGATGACGCTGAACAGCCCGGCAGGAAACTTCGAGGGGTTAGCGGCGGCGTCGAAGGCGCCATGATCGGCGAGCGTCTTGACGCGCAGCGCCTTCATTGTGCCATCATTGTTGGCGGCCAGCTCTGCGCTGATGTGGTAGTCGCGCGCGAAGCTGTCGGCTTGCAGATTCTCCGACCGATCCTCGATCCACTTGACCGGATGACCCGTCTGCAGCGAGGCGACACAGGCGACGACATAGCCCGGATAGACAGGCACTTTCCCGCCAAATCCGCCGCCGATGTCGGGCGAGATGATGCGAATCTTATGTTCAGGAATGCCCGTCACCAGTGAGAAGACCGTGCGGATGGCATGCGGCGCCTGCGTCGTCATGTAGACGGTCAGCTTGCCCGCAACTCTATCGAACGACGCTACGCAACCGCACGTCTCGATGGAGGCGACATGGATGCGCGGGATATACAGATCCTGCTTGACGACGACATCGGCCTGCTTGAAGGCCTCGTCCGTCTTCGCGGCGTCGCCCGCCTCCCAGTGCCAGATGTGGTTGGTCTTCTGCTCGCGGTCGGGGCGCACCAGCGGCGCATCGGCCTCCATCGCCTTGAAGGGATCGATGACGGGCGGCAGCGGGTCGTATTCCACCTCGACCTGCGCGATGGCGTCGGCGGCGATGTAGCGCTCCGTCGCGATGACGGCGGCCACCTCCTGCGCCTGATAGACCACGCGGTCAACCGGCAGCACCATCTGCTTGTCGCTCATCAAGGTGGGCATCCAGGCCAGCCCGGCGGCGTCGAGGTCTTTGCCGGTGACGACCGCCAGCACGCCAGGAATCGCCAGCGCCTTGCTGGCGTCGATCTTCGTAATGTTGGCGTGGGCGTAGGGGCTGCGCACGATGTCCATGTAGAGCATGCCGGGCAGCTTGATGTCATCGACATAGTTGCCCTTGCCACGCAAGAAGCGCGGATCCTCTTTGCGCTTGACACGATGGCCCATGCCGCCAATCGTTGATGTTCCGGTCGTGCTCATCTCGGCGCCTCCGCTGTCACTGGCGCTTCTTGCGGCGCGGCTTGCCCTTCGCGCATGCGCAGTGCGGCATGCTGGATGGACTTCACGATATTGACATAGCCGGTGCAACGGCAGAGGTTGCCCGAGATGGCCTGCCGAATCTCTGCTTCGCTGGGGTCGGGATGATCGCGCAGGAAGGCTTCGGCGGTCATCATCATGCCCGGCGTGCAGAACCCGCATTGCAGGCCATGCTCCTCAAAGAAGCCTTCCTGAATCGGGCTGAGCTGCCCATCCTGCTCCAGACCCTCCACTGTGCGGATGTCGGCGCCATCCACCTGGACGGCGAAGAGCGTGCACGACTTCGAGGGTACGCCATTGATCTGCACCGTGCAGGCGCCGCAACTGGTCGTGTCGCAGCCGATGTGCGTCCCCGTCAGGTTCGCGACCTCGCGAATGAAGTGGACGAGCAGCAGGCGAGGTTCGATGTCGGCCTCGACAGGTTGGCCATTCAGTGTCAGCTTGACATGCTGTGTCATCATGCGACTCCTGACTACTGGGTGACGGCGTTGGCGCGCTCAGCCGCCGCGCGCAGCGCACGCATGGTGAGTGTGCGTACCAGCGCGCGCTTGTATTCAACGGGGCCGCGCAGGTCGGCGCTGGGCTGCGCGTCGACGGCGGCCAAGCGGCCAGCCTCGCGCAGCGTCTCATCGGTGAGCTGCTGGCCCACGAGAAACGCCTCGGCCTGCTGAGCGCGCAGCGCCTTGGGCCCCACATTAGTGAGCCCGATGCCCGCCTCACGCACGGTCGCGCCGTCGAGCGTCAGCCGCACGCCAACAGCGGCGATGGCGTAATCCCCTACCTTGCGCTCGAACTTCACATAGGCCGAGCCGCTGTGCGGCGCTGGCTGCGGCACATGGATCTCGGTGAGCGTCTCGTCTGGCTGCAGCGCGGTCTCCATCGTGTCCACCAGAAAGTCGCCAATGTCCAGCTCACGTCGCCCGCGCGGGCTCTCTGCGACGACCCGCGCGCCCAGCGCGAGCATCATGGCGGGATGATCGTTGGCCGGATCGCCGTGCGCGAGGTTGCCGCCGACCGTCGCCCAGTTGCGCACCAGCGGATCGGCGACGACCGAGCTGGCGTCGTGGATGCCTGGATAGCGCCGCTGGATCAGCGACGAGCGCTCCAGCGCCGACTCGCGCACCATCGCGCCGATCACCAGCGCGCCATCGCGCTCCTCCAGCGTGTCGAGGCCGGGAACGTGGCGCAGATCGACGAGATACGCAGGCGCCGCGAGCCGGAACTTCATGAGCGGGATGAGGCTCTGCCCGCCCGCCAGTGTCTTTGAATCGTCGGGATGCGCGTTGAGCGCCTCCCAGACCCCGGCCAGAGTGGTGGGCGCGAGGTAGGTAAAGTTGTCTGGAATCACGTGCCAACCTCCGCGAGCGCTAAGCGCGCATCCACCTCGATGCGCGACCTGAGGGGGAATCTTCCGCAAACGGTGAGGCGTGACGCGGGCGCTCAAGCGGTGGGCGGCAGGCGTGCGGCTCCCAGTGTGCGGGTAGGCGACACATGCGTGCGCATGGCATACACAGCCACATTACAGAGACGGCGCTACGAGAATCGTCTGGAATCGTCTGGACATCATCGTATGCAACGCCTGCCGCGTGCCTGCGGCGGGTGTGAGCCGTTCGCGGCCAGCGCCTCCAGAGGATGGGAGGCGCCGCGTGGGCATGTCGTCCGGAGCTGACAACAGAACACCCGGCGACCGATTGCCCACGCAATAGAGACACTATAAGGCGCGATCCTTCGCGACGTCAAACGAGAGCATGGCTCAGCCGCGCGATGATGGCGTCCGTGACCTGCTGGGTCGTGGCGTGGCCGCCCAGGTCGGGCGTGAGGTCACCTGCCGCAGTGGTCGCCTCGATGGCGCTGAGGATGCGCGCAGCCTCGGCGGGATGCCCCAGATGGTCGAGCATGAGCGCCGCCGCCCAGATGGCGCCGATGGGATTGGCGATGCCCTGGCCTGCAATGTCGGGCGCCGAGCCATGAATCGGCTCGAACATGGAGGGATAGCGCCGCTCAGGGTCGAGATTGGCCGAGGGTGCGATGCCAATCGCTCCGGTGATGGCGGCGGTGATCTCCGAGAGGATGTCGCCGAGCAGATTCGAGCCGACGATGACATCGAAGCGTGTGGGGCGCAGCACCAGCTGTGCGGCGAGCGCATCGGCATGCATCACGCCCGCCTCGACATCAGCATACTCCTTCGCCACCGCGAAAAAGACCTCATCGAAGAATGGCATCGTTATGCGGATTCCATTGGACTTGGTGGCGCCAGTGACGCGCTTGCGCCGCGTTCGGGCCAGCTCGAAAGCGTAGCGCACGACGCGCTCGACCCCCTGCCGCGTAAAGACGCTCTCCTGGATGGCAACCTCGCGCTCGGTGCCAGAGAAGATGCGCCCGCCGACATCGGAGTACTCGCCCTCAGTGTTCTCGCGCACCACCACCACGTCGATGTCTCCGGGATTGGCGAGAGGGCTGGACACGCCGCGCAGCAGTCGTGTCGGGCGCAGATTGACGTACTGATCAAACCCGCGGCGCATCGGGATCAGCAGTTGCCACAGCGAGAGCGCATCCGGCACGTCCGGAGCGCCCACTGCGCCGAAGTAGATCGCATCGAAGTCCTTGAGCTGTTGCAGCCCATCTTCGGGCATGTAGCGCCCATGTTCGTGATAGTAGGCCGTTCCCCAAGGGAAAGCCGTGTACTGGAGCTCCAGCCCAGACTGCCCATCGGAGAGCGCGTCCAATACCTGACGTCCAGCGGCGATGACCTCCACGCCGATGCCATCTCCCGCAATCACCGCGATGCGCTGCGACATGATTCCTCCGTTTCTGCGCCTTTCCGAGCTTCTGGCGCTGGTGTACGAGCGCTCAAGTCTCTTGATATCGTCTCCTATTCATATCCCATGAAGGCTCGGCGTGTCGTACGACGCCCGTCAAGGCGCGAGCATCTGGCGCGAGCATCTGGCGCTGACGAATCCCACAGCGCCCCTTCGCAGCAGCTCAACAACAGACCGATCCACAACGTCTCTGAGCTTTCACCTGCATTTTGCACTCCTCCACACACTATCTCCTCCACACCTTCCGCCATCTTCTCCTTCACCTCTTTTGACATCACCCGACCACCTCGATCGATCATCGGGTGTCACGAAGCGAGCGTACGATATTCAATGTTACGTCTACTGATGTGATTATGCGCAAATGGTTCTTTGTATATATTAGACATAACAACACATAGCTTGCCGCCGGTATTAGTTACACAATATCATCTGTTTCTTAAATGAAACATTTGCAGATGAGAGTGACGATTGGTGGCGACCAGCGGTCGAGGAGCATTCCCTGTTGTGGGGTATGTCTACTCGGTGGTGTTACGCTGTGATGGGGTTCGGCCAGTATTCTGCTGGATGACGCTCACGATACGCAGTTCCGCCGACAGTGCAGACTGCGGCTCTCGTCCAGATCACTTGATCAGTCCTGGAGGATTCATGACCCAGCACGTTCAAGGGCGCCCGGCTGAAGCCAGCGGCTCCCTCACACTTGGCGGCGAGCTCAGCGTCTTTCGGCTTGGCTTCGGCGCCATGCGCATCACCGGGCCGGGCATCTGGGGGCCACCTGCCGATCACGACGGCGCCATCGCTGTGCTGCGCAGGGCGCTCGACCTTGGCGTCAATCTGATCGACACCGCCGACTCGTATGGCCCCGAGGTCAGCGAAGAGTTGATCGCCGAGGCGCTCGCTCCGTACCCTGCGGAGCTTGTCATCGCGACCAAGGGCGGGCTCACCCGCACCGGCCCGGGCCAGTGGCCGCAGGATGGGCGACCCGAGCATCTGCGCGCCGCGCTCGATGGCAGCCTCAGGCGCCTGCAGATGGATCGTATCGACCTGTACCAGTTCCATCGGCCCGATCCGCGCGTGCCGTTTGAAGAGTCCGTCGGCGCGCTCGCGGAGCTACAGCAGGCCGGAAAGATTCGCCACATCGGTCTCTCCAATGTCACCATTGACGAGCTGGAGCGCGCCCAACGCATCACACCGATTGTGACCGTGCAGAATCACTACAATCTGGCTGATCGCGCCTCCGAACGGATGGATCACGCCCAGAGCGAGCGCATGATAGACCTCTGCGCAGAGCAGGGCATCGGCTTCATTCCGTGGGCTCCACTGGCAGGTGGCCAAGACGCCACATCGGACACGGCAGTCGCCGAGGTGGCCAAACGGCATAATGCGCTTCCCAGCCAGGTCGCCATCGCGTGGCTGCTGCAGCGCTCACCTACCATGCTGCCGATTCCTGGCACAGCCTCAATCGCGCACCTTGAAGAGAACGTCCAGAGCGCCAGTCTACGCCTGAGCCGGGAGGAATTTGATCTGATCGACCAGCAGAGTCGCAGGTGATGCGGGTAGAGACAGAAGAGGACATGCGGCATGGGATTCGACCAGTACCACGAGCCAGTCGGTGAGCTGAGCGAGGAGACGCGCACCTTCGCGCGCATCATTGTCTCGCTGACGGAAGAAGCTGAAGCCATCAACTGGTATGAGCAGCGCATCTCTGTCGAGAAGAACAGCGAGGCGCGCAGCATCATGCAGAACTCGCAGGAGGAGGAGTTCAAACATTTCGGCATGGATCTCGAGTTCTTGTTGCGTCAAAAGCCCGTCTGGCGAGCCACGCTCCAGCGTATTCTCTTCAAGACAGGTAGCATCGTCGCGCTCGGCGAGAAGGGCGAAGAGGCTGGCGAGGCTGCGGAGGAGCAGCAGGAAGGCAAAGGGGGGAACGAGCAGAGCTGACGGTGATCTGGCAAATCAGCGTGTGGCGGCGCTCTCCACTTGCGACGCTGTCACTGTCTCGTACGATGCCTCGCCGTCTGCCATGTGGCGCTGGCTCACTGCGACGGCGCGCTCCCGAATCAGCGCGCGCAGCTCGGCAGGCTCCAGCGCTTCAGCGGCGCCGCCCAGGCCGAGCAGGCAGAAGCACGCCTCGCGTTGGCTCTCGAATGTGATGTTCAGCGTCAGCCAGCCGCTCTCGTCAGGCTGGCTGATGGCGTCGAAGCGCGTGTAGCGCCACATCGCCCGCGCCCAGTCCAGGAGGTCAGCGCGCAGCCGCGCCACGACGGCATAGCGTGGCAGCGAGGCGGTGAACTGCGCCTGCGTGGCGTCCCAATAGGCGGCCAGATCGAAATCCGGCGGGCGCGTGACGGGCGCATCCAGCAGCGTCGCCGAGCGGATGCGGCTGGCGCGATAGGTGCGCATCTCGCCATCCACCTGCGCCACGACATACCAGATGCGCCCCTTGGCCACCAGCCCCAGCGGCTCCACCACGCGCTCCACGCACTCGCCATCGCTGCGCTGATAGCGGATGCGCGCCTGCATATCGCGCCAGACCGCCTCCTGCATGACGGCAAACATTGGCGCCGCCTCATCAGTCGCGCGCCAGCCCGCCGCATCTACATAGACGCGCTGGCGTAGCTCCTCCGCCGTGCGGCGCTGCGCATCGGGGAGACCAGACAGCAGCTTGACCAGCCCTGTCGCGGAGGCCTGACGCAGGCCCAGATCGTCCAGCAGTCGCGCCGGAGCTTGCAGCGCCAGCGAATGAATCTCGTCTGGCGAGAGGCCGGAGAGATCCGTATGGTATCCCTCCAGCAGCGACCAGCCACCCTGCGAGCCGCGCTCGGCGTAGACTGGCGCGCCCGCCACGCTGAGCGCCAGCATATCGCGCTGCACGGTGCGCGGCGAGACCCCCAGTCGCTCGGCCACCGCGCCAGCCGTCAAGCGGCGGTGCGATTGCAGCAGCAGCAGGATGGCGAGCAGGCGATCAGCGCGCATAGGTGACTACCTCCTGTCCCTGCCATTCTCGCACAGGCGCTCCGAGGTGGAATCGCCCTGCCAGCCATCACGCGGGCGGCGCGATGAGGACGGCGGGCCGCGCGATGGGGCCAGCGTCCGTCTCGATGCTCAGCGTGGGCCAGCCCTCGATCGCTGTGATGATCTCGGGGCCAGTCTCAGTCAGCAGCAGCGTATCTTCTGATTTGGCGCCGCGCAGCGATGGATTCCAGGCGAAGGCCTGCCCGACCTCGACCCGCGCCAGCGACCCGGGGCGCGCGAAGGTCTCGCGGGCGAGGTAGGCGATGGTTCCTCCCTGGTGATGCTCCTCGATGGCGTCCGGCTGGCCCTCAGCCGCATACGCAGCGCGCAGCGTCTCGTACAGCTCACCCAGCGTGCGGCCCGGGCGGGTCGCGGCGATCACCCGCGCGTCCACTCGCGCTACCGCCTCGGAGAGCTCGCTTAGCGCGGCGGGCGGCTCGCCGAAGTAGACCGTGCGCGTCAGGGCGCTCACCAGGCCGCGATAGCGCAGGCACAGCACCAGCATGACCTGTCGCTCGATCGTTTTGGCCGTCGGCAGCGGATGCCGGAAGGGCGCGATGCGCTCGTCGCTGCCCACCAGTGTCACCGTCGCTGCGCCCCCACGCCGTCGGCTGGCCGCCGCGAGCAGCGCCGCCGCCTCCAGCTCCGTCATGCCAGGACGCACAGCGTGCGCCACCTCATCCATCGCGGCGGCGGCGAGGCGAGCGCCCTCACGCAGCCGCGCCTGCTCGCCCAGCGTCAACCGCGACCGCAGCGTGACCAACTCGTCATTCAGGCTGACGTCTGACGCGCCCGACGCCAACGCCACGTCAGCGGCCAATCGTTTACCCACGACGATCACACGCAGCGCTCGTCCACGCGCATGCCACGGCTCGACGATCAGCCCCAGCCCCAGCGCATTCAGCCGCTCCTCGGCGCGCAGGCGCGGCTCCTCGATGGGATCGGTCAGCGCTCTAGCCTGGTTCTGCGTTACCAGCAGCGCGAAGGACGCCGTCTCCAGCGATTCGTCCACAGCGGTCGCCGCGCCTGCGGTCAGCCAGGCGGTATTGGCGACGGAGGTCAGCAGCAGCGCATCCACGCCGCGCCGCGCCATCAGCGCACGGAGCAGGCCGAGCTTGGCTGCCACCTCATCACGTCGCGCTGTCATTTCCGTCTCGTCGTCAGCCGTCATGCTTCCTCCCGCTGCGAGTAATTGGACAGCGCGTGCATGCTGGGAGCCAGCGCGCCGTACAGCGCGTGATACTGCGCATACAGTTCGTCATAGCGCGGCGCGTCCGCCGCGTTGGGCGCGGTGGAGTCGGTCATGCGCAGCTCGCGTGTCGCCGCCTCCACAGTGGGCCACGCGCCCGCGCCGACACCTGCCAGCAGCGCCGCGCCGTAGGCTGCGCCCTCGGTCGTCTCTGGCGTCTCCAGCTCGATGCGCAGCGCGCTGGCGACGATCTCGCGCCACAACGCTCCGCGCGCGCCGCCACCAGAGATGCGCGCGCGGTCAGGCAGCGCCATCCCGCTCTCGCGCATGAGCGCCAGCATGTCGCGCAGCCCGAATGCCACCCCTTCGAGCGTGGCGCGGATCAGGTGGGCGCGGGTATGGCGCGCGGTCAGCCCGACCCACGCCCCACGCGCCAGCGGATCGGGATAGGGCGTGCGCTCACCGGTTAGATAGGGCAGGAAGAGCAGCCCGTCGCTGCCAGCGGGCGCGGTCGCCGCTTCCGCCACCAGCGCATCGAAACTCACGCCCGGCGCCAGCGTGTCGCGCAGCCACTGGAAGCTGCCCGCCGCGCTCAGCATGACACCCATCAGGTGCCAGCGGCCCGGCGCGGCGTGGCAGAAGGCGTGCAGGCGCCCCTCCGGCTCGATCACGGGCGTGTCGGTGGCGGCGAACAGCACGCCCGATGTGCCAAGCGTGAGGGCCAGCACGCCAGGCGCCACCGCGCCCACTCCCACCGCCTGCGCCGCCTGATCGCCGCCACCCGCCATGACGGGCGTACCGGCGCGCAGCCCCGCCGCCTCCGCCGCCGCTGAGCCGACCACGCCCGTGATCGCTGGCCCCTCAAAGGTCGGCGGCAGCCACTCGGCGGGAATCTCCAGCGCCGCCAGCAGCTCAGGTGACCAATCGCGCCGCGCCAGATCGAAGAGCAGCGTCCCGGAGCCATCGGCCTTATCCATTGCATACTCGCCGGTCAGCCAGTAGCGCAGGTAGTCCTTTGGCAGCAGGATATGGCGGATGCGCGCGTAGTTCTGCGGCTCATGGCGGCGCGTCCAGAGGACCTTGGGCGCCGTAAAGCCAGTCAGCGCGTCATTGCCGCTGATGGCGATCAACCGCGAGCGCCCCACACGGCTGCGGATTTCACCGCACTCGGCGGCGGTGCGCTGATCGTTCCAGAGAATGGCCGGGCGCACGAC
>DATAED010000402.1:0-12367 GCA_036258195.1 Ktedonobacterales bacterium | reverse complement strand
GGTGAGCCATCACTGCGTCTCCCGCTTAGGCGCGAGGGGAATGCGCGACTGCGACCAAATACCCTCAGGCGGCGCAATCCCCTCCAGCCCACAGGCGCCCTGCAAGTACACGGGGTCTGGCGTATCTTCGCGCCGCGCGGTTGGGATGACAAAGCGCTCGTTGAACTTGGCGACGCCCAGCAGGCGAGCCATGTCTTCGAGTTCCTGTGCGCTCATGCCCGACTCACTCAGCAGCGTCTCGTCATTCACATCGCCCACTGCGAGTTGGCGCATGTGCATGCGCATCGCCACCAGCCGCACCAGCGTATCGCGGATCAGGCGTACGTCGCCAGCCGCCAGCAACGATGCCAGATACGCCATCGGGATGCGCATCTGATCGACCGCCGTGAGGTACGCCTGCCCGCTCATCTGCTCCTCGTTCGCCAGGTGATTCATGATCGGGCTGAGGGACGGGACGTACCACACCATCGGCAGCGTGCGGTACTCTGGATGCAGCGGCAGCGCCACACGCCAGTCTATCGCCAGCTTGTAGACAGGCGAGTTTCGCGCCGCCTCGATCCAGGCGTCATTGATGCCCGCCTGCCGCGCCGCGCGCTCCACCTCGGGATCGCGCGGGTCGAGGAATACGTCAAGTTGCGCCTGATAGAGATCCTGCGGATTGGCGACCGAGGCCGCTTCGAGCACGCGATCGGCGTCATAGAGCACCACACCCAGGTAGCGAATGCGCCCCACGCACGTTTCCGAGCAGACCGTTGGCAGCCCGGCCTCGATGCGCGGATAGCAGAAGGTGCATTTCTCGGCCTTGTGCGAGTTCCAGTTGAAGTACATCTTCTTGTACGGGCAGCCGCTGACACAGAAGCGCCAACCGCGGCAGGTCTCCTGATCGACCAGCACAATGCCATCGTCGTCGCGCTTGTAGATCGCGCCCACCGGACACGACGCGACGCAGGACGGGTTCAGGCAGTGCTCGCAGATGCGCGGTAGCCACATCATGAACGTCTGCTCGTACTCGAAGGCGATATGCTCTTCCAGCCCGCGCACGTTCGGGTCGCGCGGCGCGATGGCGCGCCCGCCGGCGAGGTCGTCGTCCCAGTTGGGTCCCCAGATGGGGTTGTCAATCCAGTCACCGGTCATCGCCGAGCGCGGGCGGGCGACCGGCTGATGGTCGCTGTGTGGACTGTGAATCAGCGCGTCGTAGTCGTAGGTCCACGGCTCGTAGTAGTCGTCGATGGTTGGCATGTTGGGGTTGGCGAAGATCGTCGCCAGCTTCACCGCTGGCCCTCCGGCCTTGAGCTGCAGTTTGCCGTCGCGCAGCTCCCATCCCCCGTTGTAGCGCTCCTGATCCTCCCACTCCTGGGGGTAGCCGGGGCCAGGCCGCGTCTCCACGTTGTTCCACCACATGTATTCGGCGCCGGGCCGGTTCGTCCACACGTTCTTGCAGGTGACACTGCACGTGTGGCAGCCGATGCATTTGTCGAGGTTCATGACCATCGCCACTTGCGCTTTAATGTTCAAGCCACTTCACCTCCTTCAGCGGGCGAATCCAGGTGATGGTGTCGCGCTGATGTCCCGATGGGCCGTAGTAGTTGAAGCCGAAAGAGAGCTGCGCGTACCCGCCGACCATATGGGTGGGCTTGGGAATGACGCGCGTGACGCTGTTATGTGTGCCACCGCGATCCTGGGTGATCTCCGTCGCCGGCACGCCGACTGTCCGATCCTGCGCGTGGTACATCATGGCGACGCCTTCGGGCAGGCGATAGCTCACAACGGCGCGGGCGGCGATGACGCCGTTGCGATTGTAGACCTCTACCCAGTCGTTGTCGTGGATGCCCAGCGCGCTGGCGTCCTCTTCGCTGATCCAGATGGTCTGGCCACCACGGAAGAGCGTGAGCATCTGGGGCGTGTCGGTATAGGTTGTATGGATGCCCCATTTCTGGTGCGGGGTGAGATAGCGCACGGTCACGCTGCGCGCCTCGTTGGGCGGCACGTGTGTATCGCCTGGCGCGAATGGCGCCAGCGCCAGCGGTGGGCGATAGATGGGCAGCCCCTCGCCGAAGTCCAGCAGCAGCTCGTGATCCTGGTACAGGTGTTGCCGCCCCGTCAGCGTCCGCCAGGGAACCTGATATTCCACGTTGAGCGTGAAGGGCGCATAGCGGCGGTCTGGCGCTTCCAGCCCGCTCCAGACCGGCGTGGCCAGCGTGAGCTGTGGCTGGGCAGTGATGCTCTGCAAGGTGTGCGCCTGCGCCTCGTGCCCTTTGCCGATCTCGCTCAGCGCAAGCCCCGTCCGCTGCTCCAGCGCGGCCCACTCTTCGAGCGCGCGGCGGCCATTGGTTGCGCCAGAGAACGTCATGATCGCCTGAACGACGTCCTCGTCCTTCTCCAGCGATGGCCGCCCCTCCGCTATGCCCGCATCGCGACGCGCCTCCACCTGGCTGGCGAACTCGTCATAGGCGCGCTCGCCGCTGATCGTGATGCCCTTGCACTCGATGGATTGCCGCGCGAGCGGCCCCAGCGCCATATACATCTGATCCAGATTGGGATAGTCGCGGTGGACGAGCGTCAGTCGCGGCATCGTCTGGCCAGGTATCGGCTCTGTCTCCCCCGCGCGCCAGTCGCGCACCTTCCCCAGCGGCTGTCCAAGCTCCTCTGGCGTGTCGTGCCGCAGCGGAACCATCATCAGATCGTCGCACGCGGGCAGATGATCTTGCGCCAGCCGCGCCACGGCTTGTGACAGCACGCGGAATGTCGCCCAATCCGAGCGTGCCTCCCACGGCGGCGAGATCGCTGGATTGAACGGATGCACGTAGGGGTGCATGTCTGTCGTGGAGAGATCGTACTTCTCGTACCAGGTGGCCGAGGGCAACACGATGTCGGCATACAGCCCCGTCGAGGTCATGCGGAAGTCGAGGTCCACCAGCAGATCGAGCTTGCCGCGCGGCGCCTCGTCTGGTACCTCTACGGTCGTCGGGCGCCAGGCGGTGTTCTCATCGCCCAGCACATGGCCATCAGCGCCGAGCAGGTGGGTGAGGAAGTATTCATGCCCCTTGCCGCTGGAGCCGAGCAGGTTAGAGCGCCAGACAAAGAAGACGCGCGGGAAATTGCGCGGATCGTCAGGCGCTTCGGCTGCAAAGCGTAGCTCATTGGCGCGCAAGCGGCGGACGACATCGTTGACGACCTGCTCATCCGTCTTGGCCCCGCGCGCCCTGGCCTCCTCCACCACATCGAGCGAGCTCTGGTCGAACTGCGGGTACGAGGGCAGCCAGCCCAGCCGCGCCGCCAGCGCGTTCATGTCAGCGGGATGGACGTCGTGAAATCTGCCGCGCACGGGCGAGCTGAGCGTGCGCGTCTCGAGATCCTCATAGCGAAACTGGTCGGAGACCAGATAGAAGAAGTTCGTGCCCTGCATCTGCCGCGCGGGTCGCAGCCAGTCGAGGCCAAACGAGACCATCTGCCAGCCTTCGAGCGGGCGCACCTTCTCCTGGCCCACGTAGTGCGCCCATCCGCCGCCGTTCACCCCCTCGCAGCCTGTCAGCAAGATCAGGTTGATGATGCAGCGGTAGATCATGTCGCTGTGGTACCAGTGGTTTGTCCCGGCGCCGAGCGCGATCATGGACTTGCCGTGGGTGCGGTCGGCGTTGTCGGCGAACTCGCGCGCGACCTGAATCGCCAGCGCGCGCTTGACCCCGGTGATGCTCTCCTGCCACGCGGGCGTGTAGGGCCGTGGGTCGTCGTAGTCCGTGGGATAGTCGCCGGGCAGCCCCTCGCGCGCGACACCGCACTGCGCGAGCAGCAGATCAAACACCGTCGTCACCAGCAGCGTCTCGCCATCGGGCCGCTGGATGCGCTGCGTTGGCACGCCGCGCTGGACGACCTCGCCAGAGGAGCCACCAAAGTAGGGGAAGTCAACCAGGGCCGTCTCCTGTGTCGCGCCGCGCAGTGTGAGAGCGGGCGAGAGCGGCTGGCCAGCGTCGTCCTCCATCTTCAGATTCCAGCGCCCCGCGCCATCCCAGCGATGCCCCAGCGTACCGTTCGGCAGCGCGGCCCCGCCACGCTGCTCGTCCCAGATGAGCGGCTTCCACTCGGCCAGATTGGTCTGCATGCCGATATCCGCCGCGTTCAACATACGGTCAGCCATCCAGGCGTCACCGTGCTGCTTGAGCGTCACCAGGAAGGGCAGATCGGTAAAGCGCCGCACGTAGTCGGTGAAATACGGCGTCTCGCGCTCGACATAGAACTCCTTCAGGATGACGTGCGTCATCGCCATCGCCAGCGCGGCGTCGGTTCCCGCCTTGGCAGGCAGCCAGAGGTCGGCGAATTTGACGTACTCGGCGTAGTCGGGGCTGACGCCGACGACCTTGGTTCCGTTGTAGCGCGCTTCCACCATGAAATGCGCGTCCGGCGTGCGCGTCATCGGCAGATTGGTGCCCCAGATGATGAAATACTTGGCGTTGTACCAATCCGCGCTCTCCGGCACATCGGTCTGCTCGCCCCAGATCTGCGGCGAGGCTGGTGGCCAGTCGGCGTACCAGTCATAGAAGCTGAGCATCGTGCCGCCCATCAGTGAGAGGAAGCGCGACCCAGACGCATAGCTGACCTGCGACATGGCAGGGATGGGACTGAACCCGGCAACTCGATCCGGGCCATAGGTCTTGATGGTGTGGATCGTGGCCGCCGCGATCAGCTCCGAGACTTCATCCCAGGTCGCTCGCACCAGCCCGCCCTTGCCACGCGCGCGGACATATGACTCGCGCCGCTCTGGATGCTGCACGATGGACGCCCACGCCGCCACGGGATCGCGTCCCGCCGTCCGCTCGGCGCGCCACATTGCCATCAATTCGCCGCGCACATAGGGATATTTCACGCGAATGGGGCTGTAGGTATACCAGGAGAAGCTGGCGCCACGTGGGCAGCCGCGCGGCTCGTACTCCGGAAAGTCGCGGCCCAGTGAAGGATAATCGGTTTGCTGCGTTTCCCAGGCGATGATGCCGTCTTTGATGAAGACCTGCCAGCTACACGAGCCGGTGCAGTTCACGCCGTGGGTGGAGCGCACGACCCGATCGTGCTGCCAGCGCCCACGGTAGAGCGCCTCCCAGGCGCGTGATCGTGGGTTCAGCTCTGTCCAGTCCTCATCAATGCGCTCGCCATGCCGCAGATAGTTCAGGCGACGCCACCAGGGGATGTTTGAAGCGTCTGGCATTGGTCACTCCCCCTTCGTATGCGCCTCGTCTTGCCGACGAGGCTCGCGAGTCGCGCCAGGCGTAGTCGTGGCCCCAGACTCAGATGTGTCTGGCTCGTAGCTCGCGCCCACCAGCTTGAACGCCTGTGGCCCGGCGTCGAGCTCGCGCAGAAAGCTGTCCCAATCGGGGACATTCGCCGCGACGAGAATCAGGCGCTCCAGCGTTGCGGTGTCGTCGCAGGCGGCGATGTGCGCCTGAACGGACTCTGGCACGGCTCCGAACCGTAGCGCAAGCACCGCCAGCAGATCCTCGCGGTCGCCGCGCAGGAACGCGCGCCGCGTGTCGTCGGTGGTGGCCTGAGGCCGCTGAAGGTGAGAGTTGGACATCTGGCCGTCCTTTCATCCGTAAGCGAGCGGTCGATTGACGAAGCGCAGATCGGCGTCTGGCGGAGGGCTGCATGGGGCGCCCGCGCTCAGGTAGGCGTGCGCATACGGGCGTGATAGTCGGCCTGCGTCGCGCGTTCGCAGGCCTCGGCGATCTGCCGCAGCGCAGCCTCTGTGGCCTCACTCGCCTCAGCGTGCGCATCGGCGTCTAGCGGACAATCCATAGACTGCGCAAACGCGCTCCCGAAGGCGGCATGCAGAATGGTCTGCCCCTCCGGGTTGGCGCGGAGGTCGGCTTGCAGATCTGTTGGACTCACTCCACGCTCGCGCAGCAGCTCGACCAGCCGCGCATAGAGCGCTGGGCGAGCGACGGCGAGGGGAACGTGCGCCGTGGCAGAGGGCGCGACTGGCTGCGGCGCTCCGTCTGCGCCAGCTCCAGCCACCATCCCTTCAGTGGCAGGTTCCGCGCCGAGCAGGCGGCGCTCTTCTTCGCGGCTGTGGATGCCATTGAGCAGCAGCATCGCCTCAAACCGCTCGACCACGCCAGCGGCGGCGCCCCGCGCGGCGAGGATGCCCTGGATTTCGTCCAGGAGGATGCGCAACAGCTCATGGTCACGTGTCAGCGCGATTACATCGCTCTGTAACTCAGGTCGCTCGGCGAGAACCTCACGATACCATCCCGTCTCTTCGGCTTCGGCGTGACGGAGTGTGCGTGTCTGCCAGTGTTCGACGAGAAGGGCAGCCACCTGGAGCGCGCTCGGCTGGTCGCCCGCCCGTAGCGTCTGGCGCAGCAGCAGCGTCAACCGCTCGGCCTCGGAAAAGGCCGCCCGGTGGATGGCATGATGAGCATCGCGTTGGTTGAGACCAGGCCCAGACATATGGCGCTTCCGCCTCTCTCGGCTGTCAGTCATGGCGCGACGCACGTAGCGTCACCGTTTAAACCATCGCATTGATATATAGATACATATGGTGGCGTTACGCGCAACGCTGCTCTCGAAACGCCACGTCTCTCATATACCCTCCTCACGAGGCGACTCGCAGCGAGAAATGTCACATTCTCAGCACACCTGAGGGCGCCACGGGCGCCAGACGCCAGCCCTGACGTGGACGCGACGAGCCAGAGAGCGTTAACGGGTTCGTGGGATTCGCGATGAGCAAGCGCGACAAATGTCACAGGCGCCCGCACAGATTCCGCGCATACTAAAAGCAGAGATGGGCAGATAGGTGACGCGCAACATCACCTCCACTGACACGATCGGAGCTTGATGTATGAGGAAACAAGGGAGCGCTCCCGCTGACGCGATGGAGCGGCTCTGGGTGCTGTGGTCGGGATTCCACGATGGCGCTGAATACGCCTATCGTCATCCCACGGCGAATCCCTATCTGGATGCCGACCGCATCGTGGCCACTGCGGCGGCTGCGTGTGAGCGGCGGCATGTGGGTACGCCGCTCGACCCGACGATTGTTCACCCCGCCTACACCTATGGCTGGATGGCTGGCTACCTCGCCATCCAGCGTGAGCTGGCGGGCGTCCGCAACGAGTCATCTTCCTCCAGCGTACACGCGATCTAGAGCCACTGGCGCAGGTGACTGAGTCATCGCCCGGCAGAGCGCCGTCGCCTCGCGCCAAATGGAACGCCCAGGCCAGCGCCGGAGTGGCGCAGAGGCCCGGGCGTCTCATGTGGAGGCATTATACCGCCGGAGTCGTCAGGATGGCGCGGGCGATCGCCAGCCGTTGCATCTGCGACGTGCCTTCATAGATCTGCGTGATCTTGGCGTCGCGCATCATGCGCTCGACCGGGTAGTCGCGCGTATATCCATAGCCACCGAGGAGTTGCACCGCCTCCGTTGTGACGCGCATCGCCACATCCGAGGCGAAAAGCTTCGCCATCGACGTTGCGCTCGTGATGACGGCGTCCGGCGCGTGTTCATCGAGCAGCATCGCCGCACGATGAACGAGCAGGCGCGCCGCGTCAATCTGTGTCGCCAGATCGGCGATCAGAAACTGCACGCCCTCATGCTCCGCGATGGGCTTGCCGAACTGGATGCGCTGCCGGGCGTATTGGACGGCATACTCGAACGCGCCGCGCGCGACCCCCACGGCCTGCGCCCCGATGCCAACCCGCGCCCTGTCAAAGGTGGCAAGCGCCAACCGATAGCCGTCGCCCTCCTGGCCGATGCGGTTCGCCACGGGCATGACGCATTCATCCAGCAGCAACTCACCGTTCTGCGAGCCGCGAATGCCCATCGTGTCCTCAATCTTGCCTGCGCGGAATCCAGGCGTTCCTGACTCGACGATGAACGCGCTCATGCCGCCATCCGCGCCACGCGCCGGATCGGTGATGGCGAAGATGATGTTGACGTGGGCGAGGCCAGCGTTGGTGATGAACTGCTTGCCTCCGGTGAGCGTGTAGTGGTCGCCGTGGCGCTCAGCGCGCGTGCGCATTGCGGAGAAATCGGATCCAGCCGCTGGCTCAGTAAGGCCATAGGCGACGAGCCAC
This sequence comes from Ktedonobacterales bacterium, assembly GCA_036258195.1. Lineage (GTDB taxonomy): Bacteria > Chloroflexota > Ktedonobacteria > Ktedonobacterales > JADMIN01 > JAKAIY01. The sequence goes on along the minus strand of DATAED010000402.1, from coordinate 4,306 downwards.
TCACCGCTCGCCAGCGGTGGCACGTAGCGCCGCTTCTGTTCCTCGGAGCCGCCCAGCAGAATCGGTAGCGCGCCGAGCTGCTGCATCGCTACGATCAGCGAGGCGGTCATGCTAACGCGCGCGATAGCCTCCACAGCGCACGCGAATGCCAGCTCGCTGGCCCCGACACCACCATAGTCCGTCGGGAAAGGCATCATGAGAATGCCCTGCCTGGCGAGCAGATCCTTGATGTCCCACGGGTACTCGTTCGTCCGATCAATCTCGGCTGCGCGCGGTGCGATGCGCGCGGTGGCAAGCTGTTCGACCGCCTCGATCATCAGTCGCTCATCTGCCGAGAGATGTCCATCCTGTCTATCCATGTCATGCCGTCCCGTCGCGCAGATGGCGCGATTCCCCTCTGTTGATCGTGTCGCTTTGGTTTAGCCCTTGTAGGTGACGACGCGTCCCCACAGGCTCTTGGTTCCCCAGATGCCTGCGCGCAGCGTCTCCAGTTGTACGATCTGGCTGTGATCCACGAACAGGTTGACATCTGGCCCGTAGTTCTTGATGTACCAGGCGAAGACGTCGGGGTCGGCGGCCTCGAACATCACTTTCTCCAGGCCCAGCGCGTCGATGATCGTCGCTGCGGCGTCGGTGCGCCACGTCGGCGTGTTCTCGGTGATGCCCTCCGACTCGATCATGATGAGGTAGGCTCCTGCGTCGAGGAAGCGCCGCGCCTGGCGGATTGCCCAGCCGACATCGCGCTGCCCCTCGGCGGCGAGGTCAGTGGCGGCGCTGGCCCCACCCGCGCCGAACTGGATGCCAACCTCAGGCTTGGCCTTCAGCCCCGCGCGCTGCGTTTGCTCGATCAGCCGCAGCCAGTCATCCGTTGGGATGGTGATGAAGCCGCTGGAGATCTCGATGATGTCAAAGCCGAGATCGCGACATTCCCGGATGTAGCGTTCGACCATCTCTGGCTCGCGCGCCAGCACCCGCTCGATGAAGCCGCCGGTCGAGACGAGCGTGTCGTGCTGGTGAGCAATCTCGATCAGCCCCTTAACCGCCTCGCGCGGCATCAACGTGAACGAGCCGCCAGCGAACTTGAGGCTGTCCACGTAGGCGCCCATGGTCTCGAGCAGGTCGGTCAGATAGCGCGGCCCCATCGGCGTGTAGTACGGCCCGCGCATCTCCGTCAGGCCATGCGAGCGCGGCTTGTCCTCGCGCGGGTTGAGATGGATGAAATCGAACGCGCGCGCGCTGGCCTGTTGGCTCGCGCGGTCGCTCGTACTGTGTGTGGCGCTCATGATGTATGCTCCTGTCTTGATTGAGCTCTTGTCTCGGCGGACGCGCCGTGCCCGCGTGTCGCCTTCTTCGCCTTCGTGCTGTTCGTGCTGTGTGCGGCGCCCGCCGCTGCCTGCGCGCCGCCTACACGCGCCAGCCGCCGCATCAACTCGGCCACCGGAATGCTCTCCAGATTCGCGACCGCCTCGACGATTTCGTCGCGCAGCGCCCGCTCCGCGTGGGACGCAGCCAGCCGATTGAACTTCTCGACGACGCGCTCCCAGGGCATCGGGTGCGTCAGGAAGCCTTCGTAATCGTCGCGCTGGGTCTCAATGGAGCCACCAGCGCGCAGCGCTATCTCGATCCGGCAGGGCATCAACTGTGGGAAGCGCCCGCTCAGTTGCGGAACCGGCCGCACGCTGACCTTGCGCAGGAGCTGCTGCACGTCGTCGCGACGGATTCGCTCTGGCGCATATTGCGCTGGCATGACCTCGCCATCGAGCAGCGCAATCGCCAGCAGGTAGGGCAGACTATGATCGGCCTCTTCTTTGGTCGTCACCCGGCGCTTGTCGCCTTCCTCGCCGCCGCCGATGATGTTGTAGGCGACATCAAAGGTCTCGACGCGCACCCGGTCGATGTCCTCTGGGCACAGGTGGTGGCGCGCCTGGAGCTGCACGATGGCTTCGATGGCTGACTGCGCATGGATCTCGGCGTTGTAGCGCTTGAGAATCGTCTGTGTCACCAGCTCCAGGTTCTCGTGCGCCCAGTCAATCGTGAACGGGCCAGAGATCGTCTCGATGAACCCTTTGTTACCCTCGAACACCTCGCGTGGGCCGGTGATGCCCTCGCGCGCCAGGAAGGCTGCGTTGAGACCCGCAAACGCCGTGAACGGATAGGCCAGCCCCTTCCAGTGCGAGAGCTGGCCCGTGCGGGTCACACGTAGCGCGTTGTTCGCCACGCCGCTCATGGCGACGGCGTGCGCGGTCCGTGTGGCGTCGAGACCGAGCGCCCTGGCGACGCCTGCAGCGACCGCGTAGGCGCCCTGCGTTGTGTGGTCGAAGCCGCGCGCTCGTACAGGCGCCGCCTGGCTCAGTCGGCACTGCGTCTGATAGGCCACGGCGAGCGCCGCCAGAAAGTCGGCGCCACTGCGGTCGGCGAACTCGCTCGCCGCCAGGATGGGCGCCACGTTGTCGCTGGGATGACAGGTCTCGCCCGGCGCCAGGAAGGCGTCGTTGAAATCAAGGTAGCGTACCAGCGCAGCATTGTAGAGCGCGACGCGATCTGGCGCGGAGCGGCCGCCACCGATGAAGGTGACCAGTGGCTGGCCGCCGAAGAGATCAACCTGCCGACGCAGTTGCGCTACTGGTTCGGCATCGAGCGCGCCGATGGCGCAGCCGAGCGCATCCAGTACGTGCGCCTTGAGCAGATGCCGAGCGCGGATAGACAGGTCGTCATACCCGGCTCGCACAACGAAATCCGCCAGACGTTCGACCTGCATAGCGTCTTTCTCGCCGGGCGCCTGGCTTGAGTGGGCCACATGAGGCAAATGGGGCATCTGCGCCTCCCGCGAGCAGGGAACCGCGATGGGTGATTAGCCGCAGCCAAAGCGCGCCTGTGCGGCGTGCGCCACGGCTGGTTGTCATCCGTCTGGTAAGGCGGACATCGGCTCGCCGTTCCGCCTCTTCTATTTGCCAGCATAGTCCGAGCCATTGGGCGAGGCTGCGACAAATGTCGCGCGATCTCTCTTGCGATCTCACGCGCGGCGATACGTCGTGGTGTGACAAATGTCGCTGCTGGGTCGCCGTGGCGCTCCTAGCGTCTCAACCGCGGTGGCGCCACACTTGCGCCGCCTGCCATCAGACGAGTAGAGCGCGCGAACAAGCGCGGGAGGAAGCACAATGATACAGGCGACACAACATGCCTCGGTTCGCTGGGATGGTACCCTGGGAGCAGGTAGCGGCTCGCTCACCCTGGGTGAGGAGGCGGCGAGCGCGCTCCCCGTTTCGTGGGCCTCGCGCACGGGACACGCGCACGGCAAAACCAGCCCTGAGGAGCTTCTGGCCGCAGCCCATGCAAGCTGCTACGCGATGGCGTTCTCTCACATCCTCGAAGAGCGAGGTACGCCACCTGAGCAGCTCTCAGTCGCCGCTGATTGCACGTTCGAGCAAGTCGCCGATGGCTTCAAGGTGAGCCGGATAGCGCTGGCGGTCGAGGGCAAGGTACAGGGCATCACCGAGGAGCAATTTGCCGATGCCGCACGCGCGGCAGAACAGTTTTGCCCGATCTCTAACGCCTTGCGCGGCAACGTGGACATCGCTCTCACCGCGCGTCTCGTTCCGGCGGCATAGCGACACACGCTGAGCTCCAGTTTCTCCCAGCGCGCCAAGCGCCGTCGCGAACGATTGAGTCAGCTACGCAGACGCTCCATGACCCGGCGGCAGGGCTGCTGGGTCGGGTCGGACGCGCGGGTGTTGGCGCGCTCCTCGCCGCGCGGTCGGAGTTGGGTGATCTACCCGCATCCACTCTCCAATCACAGATTGGCCATTCAAAGAATGGCAATCGGGTTGATAGGCGAGCCCGTCCCTCCCTCGATGCGCAGCGGAGCGGCGACGAAGAGGAACTCCCATCGCCCGGCTCGCTCACAAGCGGCGTGGAGACCTTCGAGTTGCAGATAGTCGATGAGGTGGACGCCCATCGCGTTGATCGCCAGGACGTGAATCGGGAAGCCGACGCCTTCGGTGGCGCCGGGCACGGTGTCATTGTTCCCATCTGAGCCGAGCGCCGCGACTCCGCGCTCGGCCACGAAGGGCATTGTGTTGGGATGGATGCCCGCTTTGGCGTTGGCGGTATCCCACGGCCCCAGCTCGGCGAGGCGCCGGGTATGGCCGGTGCGCACGATGAGGATATCACCCTCGCCGACAGCTATGCCCTGGGCTCGTTCGGCCTCCTCCAGATCCTCGCGGAAGACGTGCTCGCCGGGCTCGATCCAGGGAACGCCGCGCAGGCGGGGTATGTCGAGCAGGATACCGCGCCCAACGAGACCGTC
>DATAED010000401.1:0-9876 GCA_036258195.1 Ktedonobacterales bacterium | reverse complement strand
ACGCATGAGGGTACTGTCGAGCCAGCCGCCATAGAAGCCAGCCAGAGCGCCAATGGTCACGCCGAGGAGGATCGAGGCGAGCATCGCGAAGAGGCCCACCTGCAGTGAGACACGTGCGCCATAGAGCCAGCGCGCCAGCTCGTCACGGCCAACGTTATCCGTGCCGAAGGGGTGCGCCAAACTGGGGCCTTGCAAGGCGATGGCGAAGTTTGGTGTGGTGGCTGGATCGAACTGTCCCCGTACAGGCTCGATGACGGGAGCCAACAAGGCGAGCGTAGTCATGATCACCAGGATCACGAACCCCGCCACAGCGACACGATTTCTCAGGAACCTGTCCGTGATAATGCGAAACTGTCCGCGACGCTTGCGCGCTAGCTCGGGCGTCAACTCGACAACTTCGGGCACTGGCGGCACGGGCGCATGCGGCCCTTCGAACTGGGTGACGTCCATCGCTCTACCTCCCCGGCGAGACCGAGTTACGAGTACGAAATGCGCGGATCCAGGACTCCATAGAGCAGATCCGCGAGCAGATTGAAGAACACGACCATCGTGGCGGCGAAGAGCAGCAACGTCAGTAAGACGGGGTAATCCCGAGCTCCAAGCGAGTCGTAAAAGAGCTTGCCGATGCCGGGCAATCCAAATACCGTTTCGGTAATGACGGCGCCACCGGCGAATCCGGCAAAGTCGATCGCAACAACCGTAATAAATGGAATTAGCGCATTGCGCAGGGCGTGGCGGAAGAACACAACGCGGCCACTGAGTCCCTTCGCGCGTGCGGTGCGAACGTAATCTTGCTTGACGGTGTCGAGCATGCTGGAGCGCAAATAGCGGCTCCAGGAGGCGACGAAGAGCAAAGAGAGCGCAATCGTTGGCAGTACGAGATGCTGCAGCCGATCCGCAATGAGCTGGAGGGGAGTATAGGTGTCAGCACTGGGTGATGAGACGCCAAAGACTGGCCAGGGGGATCCCGTCACGGTCACGAAGAACGACTGAAGGACGACGCCGAAGAGATACTGCAGGACAAGGGCGGTGAAGAAGACGGGCATCGCGATGCCGAAGTACGCTACGATGGTCGCGGCATAGTCGGTGAAGGAGTACTGGCGGATGGCGGCGATCACCCCCAGCAACAGGGCGAGGATGACGGCGCAGGTCAGCGAGAGTGCGAACAGTTGGACTGTATATGGCAACCGGTCGCCGATTTCGAGCAGCACCGGTCGGCCGGTATTGAAGGAATCGAGATTACCCTGGAAGAGATGCTGCATGTACGAGACATATTGCAGTGGCAGCGGCTGATTCAGTCCATATTTCTCAGCCAGCGCGGCGCGCGCAGCGCCACCAAGGCGCGGATTGAACAGCACAGCCTGCGGCCCGCCAGGAATCAGGTAGAGCAGCAAGAAGAGCGCAATAGAGAGCACGAAGAGCATGAGCACTGCTTGCGCCAGGCGCCGGACGATGTATCGACCCATCTGCCTTCGACTCCTCTCGCCTGATCAGCTGGTGGCCATTACTTGCTCGGCTACGACTCGCAGGGTACGCATGAGGACGTGAAACCAGGCGCCCTGCTCCGCAGACGCGGAGCCTCTACAACTTCGCATCAGCGGAGCATAGCCCATGCCGAAACAAGTGAACGAAAGACCTGGCTGTGCAAGAGCGCGGCGACCTCGGCAAGAGAGCCGCCGCGCAGCGGATGGAGGCACGCTGGATGGCATGCCTCCACCATGCGTCTAGCTGAGCCACCAGTTCCACACTGCTACGGTTTCCTCCGGGCCGAACGGTCCGGGGGCGTAGTTGTGAAGCTTGGCGCTGGCCATCGCGATGTCCGGGTACGCGTAGAGGAAGAACATTGGTACCTGGCTTTGGATCTCGGTGTACAGGGTATGGTACTGCTGCTTGCGGAAGCTCTGGTCCGGGTTGGTTGTCGCGGCCTTGTCAGCAGTAGTGGCTGTCTGGTCGCACCAGTGCATCACATTGAATCCACCCGCAGCCGGGAACTGGTCGCAGTCCCACTGGGTATTGTCGGCAGGATCTCCGGCAGTCGCCGAGCTGGCATACTCGCCGATATCGAAGGTGCCGTTCGGCAGGATCGTGCCGAAGTACGTGTCAGCCGGATAGTTGACGATGTCAATCTTGACGCCGATGTTCTTCAGGTCCTGCTGCGCCGCCAGCTCGGTCTCCTCGCGGCGGTTATTCTTGGACGTGGTGCTCCAGCGCAGCTCGAGGGTGACCCCACCCTTGTGGCGGTAGTTATCCGAACCCATCGTCCAGCCGTCTGAGTCGAGCAACTTGCCGGCCGCTGTGGGGTCGTAGCCGTTGCATGGAATCAAGTCGGTGGCGTGCGCGAAGGTCGCCGGGGCGTCGTCGCACGTGGCCTGGCCGGTGCCGCCCAGAATGTTCTTGATCATAGCGTCCGTGTTGACGGTCATCCTGATCGCCTTGCGGACGTTGGCGTCCTCAAGGATATGGTTGGTCGAGCTGTACAGGTTGAAGAACGCGCCCTCCCAGGTAGCCGCCTGCTTCGGCAGAGCGAGCGCGTAGTTTGGGGCAAGCGACTTGTATTGGGCAACCTTGGTGACATCAAGGAACCAGGAGGCGTCAATCTGTCCGCTCTGGAAGGCAGTCAGGATCGTGTTCTGGTCCGTGATGATGTTGAACACGATCTTGTCGAGGTAGGGCCTGCCCGCCTGGTAGTAGTTGGAGTTCTTGACGACAGTGATGTGCGACCCCGGCACGCGCTCACTGATCTTGAATGGCCCACTGGCAACCGGCGGCTGGAAGGCTTGCGGCGACGCCGTGATCTTGGAGGGGTCCATGCTGCCGTACACCGCTTGCGGGATCGGCGAGAAGTCGAGCACGTCGGTCAGATTGTATGAGACGAACGTGACATCCACCTTGTTGAGCACGACGACGATGGTCTGCGGATCTGATGCCGTGATGCTGGCGATCTCGCTGCCTTTCCAACCCGTCTTCTGCGCGTAGGCCGGGTTGCTCATCAGTTTCATCGTGAAGACGACGTCCGCTGAGGTCAACGGCGAACCATCAGACCACTTGAGACCAGGGCGTAGCTTGAGGGTAATGGTCTTGAAGTCGCTCGAATAGCCGCCATTGGACGTCGAGGGAATCTCGCTCAGCAGACCAGGCTGGAGACTTCCTGCGCTGTCGATGTAGACGAGCGGCGCCCAAATGGTGTTCATGACCAACTGGGCAAATGTCTCGACCGATTGCCCGACGATCAAGTTGTCGGGTTGCTCGTAGAGAGCGTCGGTGACGGTGCCACCGTATTTGGGCTGACCTCCTGTGGTGCTGCTGGAACCACCTGTGGGGCCGCAGCCAGATAACACCATCACGGACAGCATGATGGCCCCAAGCGCGACCGACCAGACACTGCGATGTTTGAGCATCCTGGTAGCCTCCTGCGTGATCACGAATACACCCTGCCAACGCACGGATAAGCGCCCGTCCCCCGAGCCTCAAGACGGTCTGCTGGATGATATTAATTCACAATACGTCACCAGCGGGCGGATTCTCTCGCCAATCTGCCGTTCATCTGTCGCCAATTTGCGGAGGTCGGAGAGATGGAGCGCGCCAGGCATCGCGCCCGCGCCCCGAATAGACCGTGTCGAAGCACAGCGAAAGACAGTACGAGCTGTCGGCAAATACTCGTATCCGAAACGCGCTGTGGTCGCCGCCAGGTATGGACATGGCGTGCGCCGGCCCCTTGAATTGACGCGCACTGGAAGCATGCATCCAGTGCCGTTCTACTTGTGCTATTCTACTGGAGGGCCCGGCTGCGCTCGGCGCAGACCTCCGCGCAGACCTCCGCGCTGAACGCGAGGCTGAGAGAAAGAGAGCGACTGCGCTATGAAACTGCTCCGTGGAGTGGTCGCGATTTTGGCGTTCCTGGCCGGGCTGATCACGCTCGCTGGCGCGCTGTACTGGTTGGCGATCACCGCGGCTGCTGCGGAACAGACCCACCAGCCGATAGACCTTGCGGCGCTAACGGGTGGGCTGATCGCCAGCGCCATCGGGATTCTGTGCTTCTTCCTCTCCCGAGCGATCGATCCCGAAGGTGGGCCCGTCCTGAGCTACCGCGAGCGTCGCAGAAAGCCCCGTACGCACACAAGCCGAACCCACTCCGCTGAAGGCGACAACGCCGAGACGCCGCGCTAGCTGGCCGATTGAGCCGTCGCTCGCGCTGTTTTACACGCTCGCTCCAGGCGTTACGTGATGCGGTCAAGCTGTTGACCTCCGATTCGAACTGGCGCCAACTCTCTCGCCGACAGCATCCCAACTACGCCGCACATGTCTTGCAGTTCGCTTGCGCATGATGGTAGCCACTCCCAGGGCACGACTGGTTATAATCACATTGCGGCGCCCCATTTCTCGGATCAGGTAGGCGCGCTGCCGTGACGCGGCAGCGCACAGAAGTTTGGCCTGCTCTGACGCAGCCACCACGGACGGCGCCACGCACAGTCAATCGTCGCGTAGTTCTCAGCGACTTCACGCCGAGCGAGAGGAACAGGGAAATTGGACAACGCAATGTTTCAGTCCCTTGAGTGGCGCTGCATCGGACCGCATATAGGCGGTCGTGTAGTAACCGTCGCCGGACACCCAATGGAGCAGGGAACCTTTTACTTTGGGGCATGCGCGGGTGGCGTGTGGAAGACCACGAGTGGTGGCGCACAATGGGAAAACATCTCTGATGGATATTTTCAGACCGCGGCCATTGGCGCCATTGCGCTAGCGCCATCCGCGCCTGAAGTCCTTTACGTTGGGACGGGTGAGACGACCATTCGTGGGAATGTCTCCCATGGTGACGGCGTGTACGTGTCGCTGGACGGCGGCCGCACCTGGCGCAAGAGCGGGTTGGCTGATTCTCGCCACATCGGCGATATCATCGTCCACCCGCAGCGACCTGAGGTCGCCTATGTGGCCGCGCTCGGCCATGCCTGGGGGCCGAGCGCCGAGCGCGGCGTCTATCGCACGCGTGATGGCGGCGCGACCTGGGAGCAGGTGCTCTTCAAGAGTGAGCGCGCGGGCGCCAACGACCTTGCGATGGATCCGAATAACCCAAATACGCTCTATGCCGCGATCTGGCAGGCGCAGCGCTATCCGCATGCGCTGGTCAGCGGTGGCGAGGACTCCGGCCTGTGGAAGAGCACAGATGGCGGCCAGACATGGAAAGACATCAGCCGGGCGCCTGGCCTGCCAACTGGACTGCTGGGCAAGATCGGCGTCGCCGCCTCACCTGCGCGTCCGGGCCGCATCTGGGCGATCATCGAGGCGGGCGGCAAGGATGGCGCGGACGATGGCGGCATCTTCCGCTCGGACGACTGGGGCGAGACCTGGGAGCGCACCAATCAAGAGCGCAAGCTGCGTGGTCGCCCATGGTACTACATGCACCTTGTCGCCGATCCGCAAGACGCCGATACCATCTGGAACCTCAACCTCGAATGCTGGAAGTCTACCGACGGTGGCGCCAAGTTCACCGCAGTACCGACGCCACACGGCGATAACCATGCCCTGTGGATCGACCCGCACAATTCCAATCGCATGATCGAAGGCAATGATGGCGGCGCGTGCGTCACCTACGACGGCGCCTACACCTGGTCATCGCTGCTCAATCAACCGACAGCGCAGTACTACCATGTCACAACCGATGACCAGCATCCCTACCACGTCTACGGCTCGCAGCAAGATAACGTTGCGATGCGTCTGCCGAGCAGCGCGGCGGAGGGCGCGATCAGCTGGCGCAACTATACGGAGCCGGGCGGCGGCGAGAGCGGCTACATCGCTGTGGGCCGCAAGGCGCCATACACCGTATTTGCCGGCGGCATCGGCTCGGGATCTGGCCACGGACGCCTCCTCGCCTGGAATCCGCAGACGGGACAGGCGCGCAACGTAACCGTCTGGCCGGAAGTGGTCAACGACAACGTCGGTGGCGTCGGCGCGAACCAGCTCAAGTATCGCTTCCAGTGGACCTTTCCGGTCGAAGTGTCGCGCCACGACCCCAACGTGCTGTATGTCTGCTCGAATGTCGTGCATCGCTCCTTCGACGAAGGAACGAGCTGGGAGACAATCAGCCCGGATCTCACGCGCAACGATCCCGACAAGCTCGGCCCCTCTGGCGGCCCCATCACCCACGATAACAGTGGCGCGGAAATCTATTGCACGATCTTCGCATTCCGCGAGTCGCCGCATGAGCAGGGAGTACTCTGGGCTGGCTCAGATGATGGGCTCATCCACCTCTCGCGCGATGGCGGCGCGACGTGGCAGAACATCACACCACCCGCGCTGCCCGAATGGGCGCTCATCAGCATCATCGAGCCATCTTCGCATGACGCAGCGACAGCATATGTAGCCGCGACGCGCTACAAGCATGACGACACGGCGCCCTATCTCTACAAGACCAACGACTACGGCGCCACCTGGACCAGCATCTCCGCTGGCCTACCAGAACAGACGATTACACGCGTCATCCGTGAAGATCCGAACCAGCGCGGCCTGCTCTATGTCGGTACGGAGCTCGGCGTCTACCTGTCATTCGACGATGGCGCCACCTGGCAACCCTTCCAGTGCAATCTGCCAGTCACACCTGTCTACGACCTGGTCATTCATGGGACAGACCTCGTCGCGGCGACGCATGGGCGCGCCTTCTGGATTTTGGATGACCTCAGCCCGCTCTATCAGATGCGCAACGCGCAGCCGCAACAGACGCTCTCCCTGTTCGCGCCGAGGCATACCGTGCGCTCGCGATTCGAAAACCGCACAGAGGGTGGCGAGTCAGCGGCATTTACGCTGTATCAGAGTGCAGGGCCACTCATCGTCGCATACCGGTTGGCGAAAGCGGCTGATGGGTCGACGCGCAGGACGTATCTCGATGCAGGCGCCAATCCGCCGAGCGGGGTGATCTTCCACTATGCGCTCGCCGATGCCCCGAACGAGCCCATCGAGCTCAGCATTTACGACGCCACGGGCGCGACGATTCGGACATTCAGTAGCGAGAGCAAGAGCGAGAGCGAGAGCAAGAGCAAGCAGAAGCCGTATCTCCCAGCGCGCCAGGGCGCGAACCGCTTCGTCTGGGACCTGCGCTATACGCCGGTCGAGCCGCTGGTCGACGACCAGAAGGCGAATGAGCGCGAGACGCGCGAGACGCTGGCGGGGATTGCCCCACGCGCGCTGGCTGGTGAGTACGAGGCTCGTCTGCGTCTGGGCGAGACAACGGTGAGTCAGCGCTTCACCATCGTACCTGATGAGCGACTGGGAGTCGCAGCCGGGGCGCTCCAGGAACAGTTCACCTTGAAGCAAGCGATCTATCAGCGGATGCAGGAGATTCATCAGATGGTGAATCAGCTCCGTCGCATTCGCAAGCAAGTGGTAGACTGGAGCGAGCGGACCAAGTCCCAGGAGAATTGGGCGCGATGGCGCGAGATGGCTGACGCGCTGCGTGAGAAGCTGACGGCGCTGGAAGGTCAGCTGGTGAATCTGGACGAAGAGAAGCCGAAGCCAGGTCCTGGACGGCTCGCGGAACGGCTCACCATTCTCAGCTTGATGATCGACGAGTCAGACGATGCGCCGACGCGCGGAGCCCACGAGGTCTTTGCGCTGCTCGACCAGCAGACACGCGAGCGGCGGGCCGATCTCGACCGCCTGCTCAGCGAGGATGTCGCCGCGTTCAATGCCGAGGCGCGCACTGCCGAGGTTCCCGCGATAGTAGTCTAGCGCGCATCGCCTATTGTTGCAGGCGCTGGTCGTACGCGATCCCTCGTATAACCAGCGCCTGTGTTTCGTCTGCGCCAGCCCGTATGGCTCACTCCAGGCATGCGGGCTGAGCTGAGGAAAGGTGTCAGGCATGTGGGCTCCGTCCGAGGGCGCCCCGATGCTCGTCGGCGTTGACACTGGCGGCACATTTACCGATTTTGTCCTGATTCAGAATGGCGCCGTTCGCATTCACAAGGAGGTGTCCACTCCGGATGATCCCTCGCGTGCCATCCTGAATGGCCTCGCCATGCTGGGCATCGCGGAGAGCCGGATGACCATGATTCATGGCTCTACCGTCGCGACGAACGCCGTCCTGGAGCGCAAGGGCGCACGCGTCGCCCTCATCACCACGGCAGGATTCGCCGACATACTCGAAATAGGACGACAAACGCGGCCCCGCATCTACGGATTCGCGATGCGCCGTGCGGCCCCACTGGTACCGGCGCAACTGCGCCTGGAGGTGCGCGAACGGCTCGACGAGCGCGGACATGCCCTTCTGCCGATCGACCATGCGTCTGTGACCGAGGCGCTGGTGGCGCTGGCGCGCGAGCAGGTGGAGTCCGTGGCGATCTGCCTGCTGTTCAGCTTCGTCAATCCTGAGCATGAACGCATCATCGCAGAGCAGGCGAGAGCGATGGGGCTGTATGTCTCGGCGTCAGCCGATGTGCTGCCGGAGTTTCGTGAGTATGAGCGCGCCAGCACGGTCGTCCTCAACGCCTATGTCGGGCCGATCATCGACCGCTACCTCGGACAACTGGAGGGCGGCTTGCCGCCAGACACCCCGCTGCGCGTCATGCAATCAAACGGTGGCTCGATCTCGACCGCGACTGCGCGGCGCGAGGCTGCGCGCACCCTGCTCTCCGGTCCGGCGGCAGGTGTGGTTGGCGCGGCGTTCATGGCGAAGGCATCCGGCTTCGAACAGATTATCTCGTTCGATATGGGGGGTACCTCCACCGATGTCGCGCACGTATCGGGACCGATCGCGGAAACCTCTGAGGGCAGCGTCAGTGGCTACCCTATGCGCCTGCCAATGATCGACATTCACACGGTGGGCGCTGGCGGCGGCAGCATCGCCTGGTTCGACACTGGCGGCGCGCTGCGCGTTGGCCCGGCTTCGGCGGGCGCCAACCCCGGCCCGGCGGCCTACGGACGTGGCGGAACTGAGCCCACGGTCGCGGATGCGAACATCATGTTGGGCAGGATCATTCCTGAGCATGTGCTTGGCGGCGCGCTCCCCATCGACCCTGCCGCGGCGAGCGCGGCTGTTTCGAAGATCGCGCGCCGACTCGCGCTGTCGCCAGAGGAGGCCGCACTGGGGATGCTGCGCATCGTCACTGCGCATATGGAGAGCGCCATCCGCGTCATCTCGGTGCAGCGCGGCTATGATCCGCGTGAGTGCACGCTGGTGGCGTTTGGTGGCGCTGGCCCGCTGCACGCCTGCGAACTCGCCGCATCGCTGCGCATTCCGCGCGTCCTCATCCCGCCGGTCGCAGGCGTCCTCTCGGCCTTTGGGATGCTGGCTGCGGATATCGTCAAAGACTATGTCCGCACGATCATGTTGCCACTCACTGGCAGCCCTGAGGTCATCACGGCGGAGCTGGCAAAGCTCGCAGAGCAGGGGCGGCTTGATCTCATCGACGAGGGCTGCGCTGAGGGGCGCATTCTCATCGAGCGCGCCCTGGACCTGCGCTACGCGGGCCAATCGTATGAGTTGACCGTGCCATTCGATGATGGGGCCGACATGGCGAGCGCCTTTCACCTCGCGCACGCGCGGCGCTTTGGCTACAGCGATGAACGTGAACCCGTTCAGATCGTGAATGTGCGCGTCAAGGCGCGTGGGCGCGTGGACACGCCACCCATGCCGCGCCAGACCGACGAGGAGGCGTCGCGCGCCGCGGCGCGCAGTTCACATCGCGTGGCGTTCAGTGGCGCGGACAGTCGGCTCATCTGGCGCCGAACACCCGTCTATCTGCGTGAGCGGCTCACGCCCGGCGCCGCCCTCACGGGGCCGGCGATTGTCGCGCAGTACGATACGACGACCGTGCTACCACCGGACTGGAGCGCCACTGTAGACGCTACAGGCGCCATCCTGGCCCAGCCGCGCCTGCGAGAGCAGGC
>DATAED010000400.1:0-24939 GCA_036258195.1 Ktedonobacterales bacterium | reverse complement strand
CCGCGCTCGACCACTGGTGGGGATCGCTGGGCCGCGAGTTTGGGCCGCTGACACGCCCGCAGCGCCGTGCGTTGCGGCTGCTGGCCGACCAGACGGCGCGCGAGCAGCCGACGCGCGTGGGCGATCTGGCGGCGCTGCTGCAGTTCACCACCGCCGGAGCCACACGGCTGCTCGATACACTGGAGTCAGCGGGCTATGCGACGCGCTTTCGCGCGCCAGACGCCGACCAGCGCCAGGTGTACATTGCGCTAACAGCGGCAGGTCGTGGCGCGCTGGAGCAGTCCGACCGCGCCTTCGCCGCGCGGGTCGCCGCCAGCCTCGCTCCACTCAGCGACGCCGAGCGCAAGACGCTCGCTGCCCTGCTTGCCCGCCTGACCAGCGGCGCATGAGCAGGGCGCTACGTCCTTCACGCTCGCGACTGCACGCCGATCTTCTCGCGCAGGAACGTGGCGACGGCATCGGTGAAGCGCTGCGGCTGCTCCAGATTCGAGAGGTGGCCTGCGTCTTCGATGATCGAGAGGCTGGCGTCGGGGATACGCTCGAAGAGCGTGCGCGCATCGCTGACCGGCGTGATGGCGTCCTGGTCGCCGACGACAATGAGCGCCGGGCAGCGAATCTGCGGCAGCAGCGCGATGGAGTCTGGCCGCAGCGCCATGCCGCGCGCCTGCCCCGCCAGCCCCTCGGCCTGGCTCACCTCTGCCAGCGCGCGCGCCTGGGCGACGATCTCTGGATGTCGCGTGATGACGCGGTTGGAGAGCAGCTTGGGCGCGTCGCGGTCGAAGAGCGCGCCCGGCCCCTGCTCCAGGACGAAGGTCGCCGTCGCCTCGCGACCCGCGCGCCCCTGCTCGGTGTCGGCGGTGGCGCGCGTATCGGCGAGGATGACCCCCGCGAACCGCTCCGGCGCCAGCCGCTGCGCTGCCAGCGCGACGTAGCCACCCATCGAGAGCCCGCCCAGCACGACGCGAGCGGCGTTCAACTCATCGAGTAGCACCAGGATATCCTGCGCCATGCGCTCCATCGTGAGCGGCTCGCTCCCCACGCTCGATTCACCGCAGCCGCGCAGGTCGGGCGCGACGACACGCAGCGCCAGCGCGCGGGCCAGCGCCTCGCCCTGCGCCTGCCACTGGCCGCGACTCAGCGGGTAGGCATGCAGCAGCGCCAGCGTCGTCTCACCCTCACCCCAGAGGTCATAGCCGATGGTCGAGCCGTTGATGTCCAGTCGCATCGCGCTGTCTCCTCTCAGATTCTCGCCTCGACACCGCACAACACCTGCGCGGTCAGGCGGTACGCATCTCATCGGGATCTAAGGGATCGAAGAGCGGGAGCTGCACATAGCCCGACACCGTGTCGCGCGGCGCCCACGTCGGCGCGTCGAGCGATTCGATCTGATGCAAGCCCACGCCGAGCAGCCGCAGCGCGCCGCCCTGCGCCAGCAGCGGCCCAATCTCGCGCGTCAGCAGATCGACTGCGGCGGCGATGATGGGCTCGGCGTCGGCGGCGCGCTGGGCGAGCGGCTGCTGACGCGTCATGATGCGGAAGTCGCTCCAGCGGACTTTGAGCGTCACCGAGCGACCCACCAGGCGCTTGCGCTCCACCCGCGCGGCCACCTCAGCGGCCAGCCGACGGACGTGCTCGGCGGCGCGGTCGAGGTCGGCGATGTCGCGCTCGAATGTGTCCTCGCAGGAGACGCTCTTGGGCGGCCCGTGATCGGCGACGACCGGGCGATCATCGCGGCCCAGCGCGAGCTGCCAGAGCCACGCGCCATGCTTACCGAGTGCGGCGAACAGCTCAGCGTGGCTGCGCGCCGCCAGATCACCCACCATGGTGATGTCCATCGCCGCCAGCTTCTCGCGCGTGTGCGGCCCCACGCCATTCAGTCGCCCCACTTGCAGTGGATGGAGGAACTCCGCCTCGGCGTCGGGCTTGACCACCAG
This sequence comes from Ktedonobacterales bacterium, assembly GCA_036258195.1. GTDB lineage: Bacteria > Chloroflexota > Ktedonobacteria > Ktedonobacterales > JADMIN01 > JAKAIY01. The sequence goes on along the minus strand of DATAED010000400.1, from coordinate 23,005 downwards.
CAGGCCATCGGGCTTCGAGAGGTCGCTGGCCAGCTTGGCGATGGACTTGTTGCGCCCCACGCCGACGGAGATCACCAGCCCTGTCTCGGCGCGCACCTGCGCCTTCAGCCGCGTAGCGATGGTCAGGGCAGGCGTGCAGCCGACCACCCCCGGTGGCAGCTCGCCATAGGCTTCGTCAATGGAGACCTGCTCGCGCACCTCGAAGTAATCGTCCAGAATCGCCATGACGGCGTGTGAGAGCTCGCGGTAGCGGTCGAAGCGCGGGCGCAGGAAGACGCCGTTGGGGCAGAGCCGCCGCGCCACCGCGCCAGACATCGCGCTATGGACGCCGAAGCGCCGCGCGACGTAGTTGGCCGTGCTGACCACGCCGCGTCGGTCGGGGTCGCCACCGACGATGACGGGCTTGCCGCGCAAGCTGGGGTCATCCAGCTCTTCGACAGCGGCGAAGAAGCAGTCCAGATCGCAGTGCATGACGCGGCGAAAGCCCTGCTGCGGGATTGGTTCTGGCGGCATGCCCATCACCTCCGCCTGCGGGCCACCGATAGCCCGCACGCTACCAGCCTGCGCGGGCAGCTATTCGGCGCGCTTGAGCGCTAGCACGGCATTGTGGCCGCCGAACCCCATCGAGTTCGAGATGGCGTAGTCGACCACTGCCTTGCGCGCGGAGTTCGGCACGCAGTCGAGATCGCATTCCGGGTCGGGCGTCTCGTAGTTGATCGTCGGCGGCAGGACGCCGTGGTGCAACGCCAGCGCCGTGAAGATGGCCTCCGCGCCGCCCGCCGCGCCGACCATATGCCCCGTCATCGACTTGGTGGAGCTGACCGCCAGCTTGTAAGCGTGCTCACCAAAGACGCTCTTGATGGCCGCAGTCTCGGCGCGGTCATTGAAGTAGGTCGACGTGCCATGCGCGTTGATGTAGCCGATTTGATCAGGGGTGAGGTTGCCCTTGCGCATCGCCTTGCGCAGCGCCAGCGCCAGCCCGGAGCCGCCCGGAGCTGGCTCGGTGATGTGGTGCGCGTCGGAGGTGGCGGCGTAGCCCACGACCTCGGCATACACCTTGGCTCCGCGCGCCTTGGCATGCTCCAGATCCTCCAGCACGACCACGCCTGCTCCCTCGCCCAGCACGAATCCATCGCGGTCTTTGTCGAATGGACGGCTGGCGTGCTCCGGGTCATCGTTGCGGCGCGAGAGCGCGTGCATCGAAGCGAAGGAGGCGACGGTGATGGAGACGATGCACGCCTCCGTGCCACCCGCGACCATCGCGATAGCGTCGCCGCGCCGAATCGTCTCGTAGGCCTCGCCGATGGCGTTGGCACCGGTGGCGCAGGCGGAGACGGTGGCCATATTGGGGCCGCGCAGGCCAAGCATCATCGAGAGCGTGCCAGCGGCCATGTTGGCGGGAAACATCGTGATGAAGAACGGGCTGACGCGGTCAGGATTATCCCCTAGCACGATGCGGAACTGATCCTGCATCAGTTGCAGGTCACCCGCGCCGGAGCCGACGATCACCCCGACGTCATCAGGCATGGAGGCGACATCCAGGCCGGACTGCTCCAGCGCCTCGAGCGCGGCGGCATAGGCGAAATGCGTGAAGGTTCCGCTACGACGCGCCATCTTGCGGTCGAAGTATTTGAGCGGATCGAAGCCCTTGACCTCGGCGGCAAAGCGCACGCTGTGCTCACTGGCGTCAAATTTGGTGATAGGCCCAGCGCCTGAGACTCCTTCGAGCAACGCCTTCCAGGTCGTGGCGACATCGTTGCCGAGGGGAGTCACAAGCCCCATGCCTGTGATTCCTACCCGTATCGTCATGCCGGTTCTAGCCTTTCTCCGTGGCGCGCAGAACTCCGCAGCCCACCGCCAGCGGACGTGCGATGCCCGATCAACTCGCGCTCTAGTGTACTCCAAAAGCGGCGCGCTGGTACAGAGTGGACTTGCGTGCGGATGTCAGGGTGAACCTCAGAGAAGGCCGTGAGCGTCCTTCCTCACTCGCCAGTCGGCGTTTCCAGCGCGGGCAGCGCCACTTGCTCTGCTACCGCAGCGAGCGTGCCAGCAGGCAACGCGGCGTCGAGCCAGTGGATGCGCTGGTCGGGGCGAAACCAGCTCATCTGGCGGCGGATGTATCCATGCGTCGCCAGTTCGAAGCGCTCCACGGCGGCGGGCAGGCTCAGCTCGCCGCGCAGATAGGCGCCCACCTCGCGGTAGCCCAGGCTCGACATGGCGGGCAGGCTCCAGTCGTAGCCGCGCGCCACCAGCGCCTCCGTCTCGGCGACCAATCCTGCCGCCAACATCTGTGCTATGCGCGTGTCGGCGCGCGTGTAGAGCGCCTCGCGCTCCATGCGCAACCCCAGCAGCAGAGCATGATACGGCGTGGGGCGGCGCCCTTGCTGCTCGGAGAACGGTCGCCCGCTGGCGATGCAGACCTCCAGCGCGCGGATCAGCCGCCGGGGATTCTGCGTGTCGATGCGCGCGGCGGAGACGGGATCGAGCGCGCGCAGGCGGTCGAGCAGCGCGCCCACGCCGCGTTCCGCCAGTTCAGCTTCCAGCGCGGCGCGCAGCTCCGGCTGCGGCGCCACCTCCGGAATGGCCAGGCCATCTACCACGGCGCGGATGTAGAGGCCCGTGCCACCCACCAGCAGCGGCAGCCGTCCGCGCGCCCAGATGTCGGCGATGGCGGCCTGCGCGTCGCGCTGGTACTCGGCCAGCGTGTAGCCCTCGTCCGGCCAGACGACATCCAGCAGGTGATGCGGGACGCGCGCCTGCTCCTCTGCGGTCGGCTTGGCGGTGGCGATGTCCATCAGCCGGTAGATCTGGCGCGAGTCGGCGGAGACGATCTCGGCGCCACGCAGCCCCAGCGCGGCTGGCAGCCGCTCGGCCAGCGCCAGCGCCAGCGCCGTCTTGCCGCTGGCCGTCGGGCCGACCAGCGCGACGAGGGGAATGGTGGGGGATGGCGCCGTCATGGATCAGCCGAACGCGAAGCGCCGCACCAGCGCGCCGACTGGGCTGGCCAGCAGCACGCCCAGCGCCACGCCCACGATCAGCCCGCAGCCGCTCACCAGCGCCGTCGCGAAGCTGGGCTGCTGGAACGCCGCGCTCAGCGCCGTCTGCGCGATGGTCAGCCCCAGCCAGCCCCCGACGATGGCGGCGAGGATCTGCGCCATCCAGTAGCGCACGGCGACATAGCGCGCCACCGCCATGATGCCGCGACTGATGAGCGGCTGCGCGCCGATGGCCGCGCCCACCGCGACGAAGAGCGGCAGCGTCAACGCCAGCGAGCCGACCTGCGCGGCGGCAGGCAAGGTCTGCGTCATAGTCGCGGTCAGACCCAGTTGCGAGGCGTAGGCGACGGCCAGCGCCGCGCCCGCGCCACCCAGCAAGACGCTCGTGCGGATGCGCCCGCCTGCGGTCGACCCAACGTAGGCCAGCGGCGCCCCGACCAGCGCGCCGATCACGCCGATCAGCAGCAGCGCCCAGGCGCCGATGGCGGGCGAGGGGAGCTGCGCCGCCAGTTGCGGCAGCGCGACGGCGGCCAGCAGGATGGGCAGCCCGAAGGCCAGCAGCAGCGCCAGCGCCAGCGAGAGCGCCACGCGTAGCCCGCCGAGCGAGCGCGTCTGCTGCGCCAACCCGCCAGCGGCGCCAGCAAAGGGATTGCGCACAGCGGGACGCTGCACGGTCGGCTGAGCGGCAGCGGCTGCTGCGGCATTGCCGCCTTGCGGCGCGGCTGCCGGAGCGCGCCCCAACGGCCCACCGAAGGCGCCCAATGGCGGCGAAGCGGGCTGCGGGCGCGGCGCGGCGGGTCTGGGCGCAGCGGGCCTGGGCTGCGGCGCGGCGATCACATCCACGCGCACGGGGATGTACATGCGCTGATTGCCCACCGCGACCTCGATGGTGCCGCGCTGTGGGCCTGCGCTGTGCATCTCGCTGGTGCGCGCCGTCACCTGTATCAGCGAGCTGGCGCCACTGAAGCTGGTGCGGTCGAGGTGCAGCCAGGGTGAGAGCGGCTTGAGCGTCCCATTGATGGGCGCGTTGTCCGCCCGGCTGATCGTCACGCTGGCCGAGCCATCCTGCCCCGCGCGCAGTTGGCCGAGTTGAATCTCGCGCGGCTGCGTGACCAGCGCCGAGCCAGGGCCAGTGGCGGTGCGCGCTGCCGCGATGGCCGCATCGCGGAACGCCGCGCCCGGCGACTTGGCCGATTGCGGATTCATCTGCGCATGTAGCGCCGCCGCGCCGCCCGCGACGATGCCCGCCGCCGCCGCGCGCCAGGCGGCATCCAGCGCCGAGTTGACGGGGCTGCGCTGGGCCTGCGCTCCGGGCGTCTGAGCAGCCGTGGGGCGCTGCCGTGTCGCCTGCGCCTGCTGCGCCTGGGTGGGACGCGGCCTTGCTGCGGCTGGCTGCGGGGCCGTGTATGCAGTAGCCTTTGCTCCGACGCCCAGCGCCTGGGCAAACTCGCCAATCGTCCGGTAGCGATCAGCGCGATCCAGCCGTGTGGCTTTCTCGATGGCGCTGGCCGTGCGCTCCGAGATGGCGGAGTTGCGCGAGCGCAGGGGCGGCAGCGCAAAGGGCGTGCGCCCCACATCGTAGTTGGTCAGCAGGTGAAAGAGCGTCGCGCCCAGCGCGTAGATGTCGGCGCGCTCGTCGGTCTGCGAGTTACCATACTGCTCCGGCGGCGCGTAGCCAGGGGTGCCGAGCGCCTGGGTATCCTTCGTCTGCCCCCGCTTGAAGTGCCGCGCGATGCCAAAGTCGATCAGCTTGACCTCGCCCTTCTTCGTCACCATCACATTCGCGGGCTTGAGGTCGCGGAAGATGATGGGCGGCTTCTGGGCATGCAGGTAGGCCAGCGCGGCGCAGAGCTGCCTGGCCCAGCGCAGCACATCGGCCTCGCGCAGCGGCCCTTTGGCGGTGACGAGCTTCTGCTCCAGCGTCTCGCCGTCGATGTAGTCCATGACGAGATAGTGGCGGTTCTGCTCGCTGAAATAGGTATAGACGTGCGGCAGGTTGGCCTGCTTGAGCTTCTGGAGCAGCGCCGCTTCGGATTCGAAGCTCTCGATGGCCTCGCGCTGCTCCTCTGGCGTCAGGTTGTCCTGGCTCATCTCTTTGATGGCCACGACGCGATTGCTCTTCGTGTCAGACGCCTGATAGACAGCAGCCATGCCGCCGCGCCCGATGGTTCTGAGGATGAGATACTGCTTGCGCAGCATGGTCTGGGGCGGCAGCCGCCCGGTGCCGAATTGCGGATTGGCGTGCACGGCGCTGTGCTGAGCGGTGGCCTGCTGCGCGCGGGCAGAGTGCGCGGCGGCGACCTGCGCCTGCGCGGTGGCCTGCGCCTGGGCGGCCACCTTGGTCGTCAGCGCTGCTCCACAGCCATCGCAGAACGATGCGCCCGTCGGATTGTTCGCCCCGCAATACTGGCAGGTGATCATCCTTCGCTCCCGCGCGACCTGCTGCGTCACGTCCCATGACAACACATGCCCACACGAGGCATGTCGCAAACTACTACGCCACGAGCGGCGCGCAGGTTACGGATACCGCGCAGTTGGCCCGCTGGCGCACCCTCATCCGCAGTATACGCATGCCAGCGCGCGCCGTCGAGGTAGCCGGGGAAGCAAGCGCGCCCCGCGCGGGGACATCCAGAGCGGATGGCGCGCGGGGCGCAAGAATGATCGCGGGTGAAGAGGTGAGAGCTACTTCGTGGAGGCCAGCAGCGCGGTCAGCTTCTGCTCCAGTGTCGCATTCGACGGCTCGACCAGCACTGAGCCATCCGGGAAAACAATCGTCGGGACGCTCTGCATGCCGTGGTTGGCCTTGCGGACGATCTCAACGGCTTCAGGGTGCTCCTCGATGTCGATATCCTCGAACTCCACACCCATCGCCTGGAATACTTTGCGCGAACGGCGGCAATCGCCGCACCACGTGGTGGAATAGAACTTGATCTCGCTCGAACCGCTAGTTTCACTCATGCTGTGCCTGAACCTCGTTTATCATGATGGGTAAGGGGGCGCGATCCGCGCCCCTATGCAATCCTATATAAAGTATAGTGACTATCTGCGCATGGTGCAAGCCTGTGGCGTGAATGGCGGCAGTAGCAAGGATGGCGAGCGACCGGTGGGAAGGATGTACGGTTTCCGGCCCCTGCTTGTCGCATTATCTGGTATGCTGGTTGGAGAACTTTCTCAGCCTTCGGTGGATGAAGGCAGGCGGCAGTGTTGCAGGTGTTGACCCCATCCACAGGTGTAACCGATGGAGCCATCCGCTCGTTCCTACAATCCGAGCAGCCAGCGCGTGTCACGTGCGCGCAGCGGCGGCCCTGGCCAACCGCGCGAATCCGTCGCGGCGCAGGCCACGCCCGCTGCTACGCGCACGCCCAGGGCCACGCCCAAGCCCGCGACCAAGCCGACGCCGAAGGGCAGCGCCAAGCCGCGCACCCGTCGCTCCGTGGCCAAGCCGCGCGCCGACGTGAACAAGGTGGTTGAGCAGCCTGCTGGCGAGCAAGCGACGCTCGAACGTGGTGACGCCCAGCAAGATGTCGCCGATGTGGTGACGCCTGGGGCGCCCGCCGAAGCGAACGAGGGGCTTGTACAGGCGGATGTCGCCGCTGACGCCGAGGTGGAGGAGATAGCCAGCCACAGCGAACCTGGGCCGCTGATTGGCGTAGACGATTTCGAAGATATTTTCACCCGTTTCCAGACACCGATCACCAATTTCATCTACCGGCTTGTGGGCAACCGCGAGCAGGCGTTTGATCTGGCGCAAGATGTCTTTGTCAAGGCGTTTCGCGCGCTATCTGGCGGCGCGACCATTCAGGGTGGCGCGCTCTCGTCGTGGCTCTACCGCATTGCGTCGAATACCGCGACCGATGCGCTGCGACGCCGCCGACTGATCTCGTGGCTGCCGCTCTCGCTCTTCAATGATGACCGGGGCGTGGGCGCTGGCATGCCAGGTGTGGATAACGGGTTTGGTCAGCAAGGTCTTTCTGAAGAGCATCTGGCGAGCGCGATGGGCGCGTTCACCTCAGGCTATGACGGTGGCCGGTTCGAGCAGCGCGTGGCTGATCGCGAGATTGTCGAGCGTGTGCTCAAGCGCCTGCCAGAGAAATACGCGGCCTGTCTGGTGCTCTACGAACATGAAGGTTTCTCATGCGCGGAGATAGCGGACGTTTTGCACGTGACCCCTTCGGCAGTGAAAATGCGGCTGATGCGGGCGCGCGAGCGGTTTATCAGCATGTATCAACAGGAGATGGAGGGTCGCCGATGACTTGCCATCAGGCGCGTCAGCAGCTCGCTGCGTATCGACGCGATGATTGGACCGCCGCAGAGCTGCGCCAGCTCGTCGAACATCTGGAGAGTTGCGCAGCATGCCGCCAGGTCGAGGCGATGTATCGCCGCGTGGGCGAGTCGATTCGACAGTTGCCCTCCATCATTCCAGACGCCGCTTTCCGCGAGTCGGTCTTTGCGGCCATCGCCGCCGAGCGCCAGAAGCTCGGCCCTGCCGCGATGCTGGCGAGCCGCGCCGAGACGCAGCCCGCGCTGCCAGTGGTGCGCGCGCCGATCACGCCGATGCGCCGACGCGCGCCGACGCCCGTGATGCGCGCGGCGGTCGCTATCGCTGCGGTGCTGGCTATCGCGCTCTTCGCTTCGCAGTTCCTGCCCAGCCTGGATATGGGCAGCGTGGCAGCGAGCTTCTTCCCTGGCGCATCGCATCTCTCGCCTGCGCCGACCGCGACACTGCCATCCGGCGTCTTTGATCACCCCAGCCAGGTTCCCTTCTCGTCCAGTGAATTCAGCTCGAATACCCTGTATCGCGGCTGGGTCGGCTCGCAGTGGGTCAATGTGTACGCTGGCGAGGACTGGACGAACTCTAGCGCACAGCAGGGTTCCGGCGCGCTGCGCATCTATGACGCTCACATGCGGCTGATCGGCGTCTACACCGCGCCCGGCGCGACGAAATGGCTGAAGATCGAGCATGCGCAGGGAACGGTGCTCACGTTGACGAGCGACACTGGCGCTGCGCTGACCTTCGACCTGGCGACCAACACCTTCAGCGCGTGACCTCACCCCCCAGCCCCCTCTCCCGCGAGGAGAGGGGGTGTTTTTGTGTCAGCTTGGGCCGACGAGCGTGTGGCGGATCAGCATGAGCGGGGTGAGCGGGCCGAGGCCGCCAGGCGACGGTGTGATGTAGCTGGCCACTGCGCTCGCGCCGCTGAAATCGACATCGCCGACGATCTGGCCGCCGACATTCGTCATGCCGGCGTCGAGGATGATGGCGCCGGGGCGGATCATGTCGGGGGTGATGGCGCCAGGCTTGCCCATGCTGGTGAAGAGGATATCCGCCTGGCGTGTCTGCGCAGCCAGATCAGGCGTGCGCGAGTGGCAGAAAGTGACAGTTGCGTTCTCGCGCAGAAAGAGCAGCGCGGCGGGCTTGCCGCCGACATTGCTGCGCCCAACGACGACCGTATCCTGCCCGCGCAGCTCGACGCCCGCCAGTCGCAGCAGCTCCAGCGCGGCGTCGGCTGTGCTGGGGACGAAGCTGGGAAAGCCGAGCATTAGCCGCCCGGCGTTCTGCGGTCCCAGACCATCCACATCTTTCGCGGCGGGCAGCGCGTCCATCACCACGCGCTGGCGGATGTGACGGGGCAGCGGCAACAGCAGCGCCACGCCATCCACCTCGGCGCTGGCGCCCAGCGCGGCCAACTCGGCCCGCAGCGCCACCTCATCCACGTCGGCGCGATACTCGTGCAGCGCGAGGCGCAGGCCGGCTCGCTGGCTGGCGCGAGCGACCTGCTCGGCGTAGAGCCGCGCGGTGGCGTCATCGCCCACCAGCGCCAGCGCCAGGTGCGCCTGCCGTTGTCGCCGCTCGGCGAACCGCTGCGCCTCGCGCGCCAGCTCCTCGCGCAGGCTGGCCGCCAGCTCGCGGCCATCTAGCATCGTCGCGTTCATGCTCAGGGTCAACCTCTCCCGCTGACCCCCTCCCCTTCAGGGAGGGGGAACCCAGGCCAGGAATTGAGGCGCGAGGTTGTGGTCTCGTCAGCAGAACGCCTTACATGGCCGTCGCCGTCGCTCGGCCTCTCGCGCCGCCTCACTATAGCACGGATGCTCCTACTGGCTGGCGTTGTGGCCGCTCTGCGTGGGCGCCTGCTCCACGTTGTCGGGCGCGGGAAGGCCGACCAGCTCCATCAGCTTGAGCGCGTTGACGCTGGTGGCGATGCCTGGACGCAGGATGTAGTCGAAGGTCATCGCGGGGCCGCTGGCGTCACGTGTGAAGCGCTCGGTGAAATGGACGGGCTGGCTGAGTGGGGTCAGGTCGGGCGCCTGGGCCAATGTCAGATCATGCGTGCTGACGGCGCCCGTGGCGCCGAGGTCGAGCAGATAGCGGATCACCGTGCGCGCCGCGATCTGCCGCTCGCTGGTGTTGGTGCCGCTGAGAATCTCATCCAGCAGGAAGACGGGCGTGCGCTCGCCGTGGCTGGCCACCGCGCGCAAGGTATCCACCACCTGCTTGAGTCGGCGCAGCTCCGCCATGAAGTACGAGACGCCGGCTTCGAGCGAGTCTTGCGCGCGCATGCTGACCGCCAGCGCCATCGGCGGCAGCGACATCGCGCTGGCGCAGACGGGCGCTCCGGCCTGCGCCAGTGTCACATTGACGCCGATCGCGCGCAGCAGCGTACTCTTGCCCGACATATTCGAGCCTGTCACCAGCAGGAAGGTTCCCGCCGGGCCGATGGTCACATCGTTGCGCACGCACTCCTCTGGCGGCAGCAGCGGATGGCCCAGCGCCCGCGCGGTCAGCCTTCCCGCTGGCGCGTCGCCGACCTCCGGGAAGGCCCACGCGGGGTTGTCGAAGCTGAGCGCGCCCAGCCCGGCCAGCGCCTCTACCTCGGCCAGCAGATCGAACCACTCGCGCACGTGGGCGCCTGCCTGGGCGCGCCAGCCCTCCAGCAGCCGCAGCGTGTGGACATTCCACAGCAGCCCGATCTGCAGCAGCGGCCCGATGACGGAGAGCCGCGCATCGCCGAAGCGCATGATGCGCCCCAGCGCGCTCAGGCTGACATCGGCGGCGTCGCCCACCGCCTCCAGTCGGTCGTGCGTGCGGCGCAGCAGCGGCGCCTCGAAATGCTGCGCGCGCAGCAGGGCGAAGAGACCCGCATACGGCAGGAAGGCGCCGCGCGTCGATGCGACGCGATCCACCTCGGCCTCGATCTGGCGTCCGCGCCACTGGAACAGCCCCATGTTAACGATGATGACCACGATCCACAGGGGGTAGGGAACGAGGCCGCTGATCTGCCCCGCGATCAAGAGCGCCAGCGCCGCTGGAGAGAGCAAGCTCCACAGCCGCAGCCAGCCGATGCGTGTCAGGGTGGTCGTCTCCTCCGCCCACGCCAGGAAGCGCTCGTACTCCTCCACGCGCATCTTCGAGAGCACGCCGAACGCGCTCAGCTCGTCGCGCAGGTTGAGCTGTGGGGCCAGCTCGCGCACCGCCGCCTGCCGCTCGCGGATCAGCGCGGGTGTGGCGGGCGAGAGCAGCCATGCGACGAGCAGCCGTTGCCCGGCGGGCGTGGTGACGGTATGCAGCAGATGCTGGAGCGAGGCGTGGCCCAGCAGGTCGAGGTCGGCGGCGTCGAGCGCCGTCAGCGTCTCGGCGGCAGCATCGGTGAGCGCGGCGGGCAGAGGCGGCGCCGCACGCAGCGTCATGGCGCTCCAATCCCGTCTCAGCCGCGCCTGGCCCTGCGTACAGAGGTCGCAGAGCGCCACATAGCGTTGGTAGCGCTCGTCGAGCTGTGACTGGCGGATGAAGGCGACCACGAACGCCACCAGCGCCAGCGCGCCGCCCACCGCCCACCACAACCCGCCGCCGAAGAGCGCGATCAGCAGCAGCGCCACGCCGCCGAGGAAGGTCACGACGCTGAGGTTGGCCCACACATAGCGCTGGCGATTGCAGGCATCGCGGTGGACGGTGAAGTAGGCCAGCCGCTCGCGATAGGCGGCCTGCGGATCGAGTGGCGCGGGCGCCGCGGCCAGCACAGCGCGCAGGGGCGCATCATCCCACGCCACACGTTCTCCCTTTCATCATCGCAGCGGTCAGTTGGATGGGCCTCAGCGCTGGCGTGGTCGCCCGGCGATCTCGCGCCGGAGGGTCACGAACAGGCTCGCCACGATAATCGCGACGAAGACCACTGCCACCACAGCGTCGGGCGCATTGAGCGGATGGGCTAACAGCCAGCCCACTGCGAAGGCGAGCACTGCGGCGCCCAACAGAATGGCGTCGCCCGAGAAGAAATTGTAGGTCGCTTTGAGAGCGCCAAGCACGCGATTCATCTCAGTGCCCCTCCCCGGCGGCGGCGATTTCGTTGGCGCCAGCCGCCTTCGCGCTGTGCTTGCCATAGGGACGCAGCCAGGTGATGAGGACAAAGGTGGCGAGCAGATAGAACGCGATCAGCGCCAGCAGGAACCAGTCCTCGCCGGGCCAATTGATGCCGATGCCTTCGCCGCCCCAGAACGTGCCGAACGAGGTCAGCATGACGCCGACGACGAACTTCAGCGTGTTCTCCGGTACGCGCTGCAGCGGCGCGCGGATCACCGCGCCCAGCGCCGCTACCAGTATCAGCGCGCCCACTGCGCCCACGGCAGCGTAGGTGATGCCCGACGCGCGGGCTGCGACGCTGCTGGCCGAAGCCGAGCCAAAGGTGATGACGATGAACGCGACCTCCAGGCCCTCCAGCAGCACGCTCTTGTACGAGGTGACGACGCCAAAGGGGTCGATGGCGTTGGAGGGGCGCTCGCCGCGCGCGCGCATCTCGGCCTGCTGCTCTTCGTAGATCGCCTCTTCGTCGTGCAGCGCCTTCACGCCCGCGTAGCGCAGGACGGACTTTTTGAGCCATTTCAGGCCGAAGAGGATCAAGAGAAAGCCAACGGCGGTGCGCAGAACAGGGAGCGGAATGAAAATGACCAGCGCCGTGCCGAAGACGCCGACGAGCACGACCAGGGTCAATGTGGCAGCGGCCATCCCGATGAAGGCGCTCTTCCAGTTGACCGTGACGCCGACGACCAGTACAATCGTGAACGCCTCGACGAATTCAACCGTCGAAGCGAGGAACGCGGCGATGAGCACACCGACCAGCGGCCCTGAAAGCAATCCCATACGTGAGCCATGCCTCTCGTCTTGGCGATCTAAAGGCTGTCACGCACAGCGAGCGCAGCCGTCAACGCCAGTCTATCACGCCGCGTCGCCCCTGCGTGACCCAAATTGCGCATGCGCGGGTGGCGCCAGAACGTTCTACTGACGCCTTCCAGTGGAGTTCAGTAGTGCTAGAGTGTCACTGTCAGACTGGATTCTTGTGCAGACTTTCGGGTGACGCAGCGCAGGCCGCATGATACAATGCGCGAAACGGCTCAGGTTTTGACTGGGCCGCCGTTGCGAGGGCGCACGTAGCGGCCATGGCGGCCTGAGTCGGTTTGGGCCGCCGTCCACTGTGCATGAGCAGCCTTTCGAACAGTGGGAGACATCGACATTGGATACTGGACCTGAGCCGCCGCGTACGCCACCGCCCGCCGTCGATCTGCGGCGTCCGCGCGCGCCTGAGATCACCATCGTCGATTCGCTCGCCTACGACTTCGTCCTCAGCCTGCATGTGACGGTCGTCGCGTCACATGCGGAAATACACGAGTTCGACATTGGCAGAGAGTGGGTGCAGCAGGCGCGCGCGCGCTGCGACGCAGCCGATCCCAGCGCGCTGGACATCCTGGGGCTCTACCTCGGCGATGATCGCCCCTCGTCGCTGCGCGCCACCGTTGTCTCGTTGATTGGCCAATGCCCTGATGCGAGCACACCGCTGCGTTTCCTGGATGGCCTGCGCGAGATGCCCGCGTCTGACTTTGCCGAAGCGCTGCTCGATCAGGAAGGGCTGAGCGCCGATTGGCCAGGCGTGCTGCGCGCTGCGCTCGACGAACACGCCTCTACCGGCCCGAATGGGCCAGCCGAGCAGCGCCTGCTGGCCGACTATCCCGCTGCGGCGAGGCCCGTGGCCCAGCGCGTGCTGAACGATGTGGAGGTCGTGCGCGCAGAGGTTGTGGCGGCGCTGCGCGTGTGGTATGACGCCGTCTTCGCCAGCGAAGAGCCGCGTCTGACCCCGCTGCTCAAACGCGAGGCCGAGATAATGCGGCAGCGACTGCGGGAGACCAGCCAGCAGCATGCGTTCATCGAGCGCGAGATGCGTGGAGTGCAGTGGCAGCGTCAGCCGGGTTTGCGGCGCTATATCTTCGCTCCCAGTGTCTTCTGCCGCCCCGCTGTGTTCTATCACTACTGGCGCGGTGTCCTGACCTTCTGCGTGCCCGTTGACCTCTCCGTGCAGCAGACCCAGTCGCGCCCCACCAATCCGGAATTGCCCGGCGAGGAGATGGTGAACTTCTACGCTATGCTGGGCGATGAGACGCGGCTGGCCATTCTGCGGCAGTTGTCGCATCGCCAGATGTATCTGACCGAGCTGGCGGAGGCCCTGAAGCTGACCAAGGCGACCATCCAGCATCATATGGTACGGTTGCGTGCGGCGGGCATGGTGACACTGCACGACCGCCGCGCGCACGAGCACAAGACCTATTACACGCTGCGCCCAGACATTTCGCGGCGCGCCCGGCTCTATCTCGACACCTTTCTGCGCTCCGACGCCGACAATCTGCCGTGAGCGCACAGTGATCGCTCGTGCCGTTGCGCCGCCTGGCGGGCTAGGATATTTCTCCCAACTGCGCCACCTTGCGCGCGACGGCTGATGAGGGCGCCCGCTCAGAACCATTCAGCGCCGAGGTCGCTGTCGGGGCGGTAAGACGAGCGAACAGAGGCGCTATGCTACTGTGTATCAGCAGAGCGCGCCTGCGCTCGCGCCGCCGTGCCTGTTTCCCCACAGCGCGGCGGCCACGTCAGGAGAGAAGTGATGACGACACCTGGTGACGACTCTAGCCGCAGGGATCAGTCAGCGGCTGAGCAGACCCCTGACGCCGTGAACGAGACAGCGCGCGCCTCCAAAGGCAAGAAAGGCGCCCGCAGCAATACCGCAGCGGCGGCTCAGGCAGCGGCGGCGGCGCATGCCGCAGCAAGCGATGCGCGCCATCCACAGGCGGCTCCCGTCACGCGCGAGCTGGTCAGCTCCGACGACGCTCAGCCTGCCCTTGGCGCGGCGGCATTCAACGGTCGCTATGACGACGACGAGGTGGATGAGGGCGCGACCCGCGAGGCGCCAGCCGTAACGCCGCTGGCGGCCTCGGATGATCCTGATGCGACCATCATGCGGTCACAGCCGCGCCCAGTCATGGCCGACGTGGCAGAGGCGGACGAGATGGACGAGATGGACGAGATGGACGAGCCGATGACCGAGCCAGCGCCACCACGCCCGCGCTACAACACGCTGGCCAGCACATTTAATCGCCCGCGCTCGAGCGCCTCGGATCCCGGCTTGCCGTCGGGCCGCCTCACGCCGCCGGAGCCGGCCATGCCCGCGCCACAGACGCCCTTCATGCCGCAGATGGCAGCGCCCACCGAGCCAGACACCTTCGAGGGGTTCGTGGACGAGGTGGACGAGAGCGAGGATGAGTGGGCGCTGGCGGATCAGCCCACGGTGCAGTGGACGCCCGACCAGATCGCGCAGATGCAGCGCCTCAAGCCGGACTTCTTGCAGACGGGCGAGCAGCCGTCGTGGCCGCCGCGCCCGGGAGGCGCGCGCGTGGGGGCTGAGGCCGACGCCTCGCACCACGACTGGCGCTCCGGGTTGCCGCCGCGCCCGCGTCCACCCTTCCCGATGCATGGCGCCCCGCGCCCGCTGCCCAGCGAGCCGCGACTGGCCTCGCCAGATGGACGCATCGCGCCGGAGCCTGCCTCCGCCAGCGTGGCGGGCGCGATTCCCGATCCGCGCATGCAGCGCTTCCAGGAGCTGCGTGGCCAGCGCGTCGCGCACGACCAGGGCGAGCGCGCGTCCAGCGATCCCGCGCCGATGGGTGAGGCGGTGCGCCAGTGGTGGGGTGATCTGCGCCCCGGCCTGCAGAACGCGTTGCACTACCAGCGCGAGGCGCGAGCCAGTGGCATGCATCCGATTCCGGCCTATGAGAATGCCACCATGTCGCGCCTGGGCGATGCGTTTGGGCGGCTGGCGGCCTCAGCGCGCGAGCTGACCGAGCGCGCCCAGCAGGCGGCGGCTCCTACCATCAAGCGCATCTATGATCAGATGGAGCAGGCGGCGCAGGGCATCGTGAGCCGCTTCGAGGGCGATACCGTGCGCCAGCAGGCGCCTCTGCTCGGCCCCGGACGCATCGCCATCTTCTTCCGCCAGGGGGTCAGCGTGGGGCAGGCGCAGCGGCTGCTGGCGGCCAGCGCGGCCCGCCCGATGCGCCTCATCCCGCGCAAGCACGGCTTCCTGGCGCGGGTGCAGCCCGGCAAAGAGGCGGAAGTCTGCGAGCGGTTGCGCAGCCATCCCTATGTCAGCGACGTCGTCTATCTCGAATTCAACGAGCTCGGCGAGCCGGTTGGCGGCAGGCGGTAGCGCGCACACAACCACCAATTTGATATGTGAAGAGTCGCCAGGAGGCAAGGATGAAGCGGTGGCGGGGCTTCGCGTTGCTCCTGCTCTGTGCGGGGATGTGCGGCGCGCTCGCCGCGTGTAGTGGCCTCACTGCGGCTGCGGCCACGCCCACGCCGCTGTATCCGCTGCTTCCCACGACTGCTTCCGCCCCGACCATCACGGCTGTTCCCATCACGACACTCGTTGCCACCGTGACGCCGACGGCGACGACCTACGCGCCGCCATGCCAGGCGAGCCAGCTGCGATTGAGCGTCGCGCCGCAAAACGGGGTCGCCATGGGGCATACCGCTGTGTACTTCGAGTTCACCAATAGCGAATTATCAGCGGATTGCTCGCTGCGTGGGTTCCCCAGCATTCACCTGCTCGATCAGGCGGGCAAGTCCCTGCCAGTGAAGGTCACGCAAGCGCCACAGGCCTATCTGTGGACTTCGATCCCCATCAACACGATTGAACTGCCCGCTGGCGGCGCGGCGTACTTCGAGGTGGAGGTGGATACCGTTCCCACGTCTGGCTACTCGTGCCTGACCGCCGCGAAGACACTCATCGCCCCGCCACAAAGCGACCCAGGCTTCGGGGGATTCGTCTCCTCGACCAATCTGGGCAGTTGCGATGGCGTGCTCGATGTTTCGCCGGTGGTCGCGCGGCTCGCAGACGTGTAGGCGTGGGTATCGCGGGGCGAGCGCCCTCACCCCAGCCCTCTCCCAGAGGGAGAGGGAGCGGAGTTGCACCGCCACTCGCCACGCGATAACTCCATCAGCACAGCACTATTCGTAAGCTCGTCTGCGCGTCCTGGGAGCAGGCTGGACGGCCTTCTGGCCCGTAGTTGTGGGATTATCCGCCGTGAGCCTACGGCGCTGGTGGCTGCTGGTCGCCGTCGCCGTACAGCTCGACCAGCTTGTTCACTCGCCCGGCGATCTCGCGCCAGATGTAGTGCTGGTACTCCAGCATGGTCGCCTGGCGCTCGTCGTAGGCGCGCGAGGATGAGTCGCGCTTGGCGTTCGCCAGGAAGCGCTGCGCCAGCTCATAGGTGTGGTCGCCGCGCTCGCTGAGGTACTGCTGGAGCTGCGTGAGGTCGGCCAGCAGTCCGCGCAGCCGCTCATCGGCTGCGGGCGGCGTGGCGCCAGTGTCGTCGCTCGGCTTTCGCTTGTCTGCTCGCTTGTCTGCTCGCTTGTCTGTTGGCATGCTATCTATCCTGAATCGGCTTTTACTCGCTCGCGGGAGAAGCCGGTGGTCGCCCTGGCGGGGTGATCTCGACGCGCAGCGCATCGTTGAAGCGGTTGAAGTAGTTGAACAGGCCGATGACCGAGGCCAGCTCGATGATCTGGCCGTCGTCGAAGTGCGCGCGCAGCTCGGCCCACACCTCTTCGTCCACGTTGCGCGCATCGGTCGTCATGCGCTCCGCCAGCGTCAGCGCCGCCAGCTCGGCGGATGTGAATTCATCGCGGTGCTGGTCAATGTTGAACATCGCGTCCAGCAGGTCTTGAGAGGCTCCCAGCTGCTTTGCCAAAGCAGTATGTGAGGACTTTCAATAGTGGCAATCATTGATCTGCGAGACGCGCACGGCCAGCATCTCTTTGAGCCGCTGCTCCACGGTTCCAGTGTTGAAGACGGCCTGCATGTGCGCCACCGCCGTCTGCATGATCTCCGAGCGCAGCGCCATGGTGCGGAACATGTTGGGCATGTTGCCGCGTGAGCGCATGAATCCCTCCAGCACGGCGCCCGCTTCGGGGGTCGTCTCGTCGGGGTTGAGCGGGCGAATGCGGGGCATCGCCATCGTCGCCTCCTGGTTGTTCTATCATCGTCGTATAGTACACAGCGAGTCGCGCGCAGCATGTGGCCGCGCGTCTGCATTATAGCGAATCGCACGGGCGCAGCGCAGCGCGTCTGGCGGACAACGACGGTGAGCGGAGGGAGAGCAGGGCATGGCGGACGAGACGCAGACAGGCGCCGAGCTGATTCGCTGGGGCGTCCTCAGCAGCGCGAATATCGGCGCGAAGGCGGTCATTCCGGCGATTCGCGCCTCGCAGAACGGGCGGCTGGTGGCAGTCGGCAGTCGCGATCTGGCGCGCGCCGAGCGCCTCGCGCTGCCGGAGCGGGGCGCGCGCGCATACGGCAGTTATGAGGCCTTGCTGGATGATCCTGAGGTAGACGCGGTCTACATCCCCCTGCCCAACGCGCAGCATCTGGAGTGGACGATCAAGGCGCTGCGGGCGGGCAAGCATGTGCTCTGCGAGAAGCCGCTGGGGCTGACAGCGGACGAAGCGCGCCAGATGTTCGACGCCAGCGAAGAGACGGGCAAGCTGCTGATGGAGGCATTCATGTATCGCTTCCATCCACAGATCGTCTGGGCGCGCGAGCAGGTCGCCGCTGGGCGCATCGGCGAGGTGCGGATGGTGCGCTCGGCCTTCGTCTTCGACATCCGCAACTCGCCCGAGAACATCCGGATGCGGGCGGCGCTGGGCGGCGGCGCGATGATGGATGTGGGCTGCTACCCGCTGAGTCTGGCGCGCATCTTCTTCGAGGCGTCGCCCGTGCGCGCAGTGGCGCTGGTCTCAGAGCCAGCGGGCGCGGAGGTGGAGTTAGGGGTAGCGGCGGCGCTTGACTTCGGCGAGGGACGGCGCGCGGTGATCGATTGCAGCTTCGAGCTGCCCTGGCGGCAGTTCGCCGAGGTGATCGGCGACCGTGGCCGCATCAGCATCCCGCTGCCCTACACGCCAGGCAAGGTGGAGGCCGCCGTGCGCCTGCACGAGGGCAGCGACACGTGGGAGCGCCGCTTCGCCGCCGTCGATCAATATCAGTTGGAGGTCGAGCACTTCGGCGCCTGCATCCAGCGCGGGGAGTCGCCCGCCATCAGCCGCGCTGACTCGCTGGCGCAGGCCGCCGGCATCGACCTGATCTATGCGGCGGCGGGCTACCGCTGGCCGCGCTGAGGGCGAGCCCTCACCCCATCCCTCTTCCAGAGGGAGAGGGAGCGGAGGGTTGCTGTGTGGCGCACGGGTCGCGGCGTTCGGCTGGAAACGGCTCAGGTGGGGCCGACGCCAGCCAGATGGGCGGTGATCACCATGCTGGCGACGATCAATGCCTGGCCGGGGCCGTAGAGCAGCCAGATGATGTCACCGATCAGCGGGAATGACCACCCGCGGAACAACTGGCGCGCCAGGATCAGGTCGCTGACCAGGAATAGCGCCGCCCCGACCGCCGCCGCTGTCGCCAGCGACGACTGGAGCGCGACGCCGCAGAACAGTCCGGCGACGCTGGCGAGCAGGAGCGCATAGGGCAGCGCAGCCAAGGTGAGCGCCGAGGGCTTCTGGCCGCGTGCGACGGCCACGTACCATCCCACCGCGCCGACAGCGAGCCATATCCCCAGCGCGCCCCACCGCAGCCCCGGCGCGTCCGATCCGAACGGGAGAGCCAGCGCGGCGACGATGTAGGCGATGTGCCCTAATCCGAACGCCGCCATGCCAAACAGCACATGCTGAGGCGGCGAGATGACCTCCGCCATGAGGAGGTCGCCGAGCAGACCCAGTGTCATGCCTACGGCGATGAACAGCGCGTAGCGTCCCAGCGGCGTCGGTCGTAGCAGGTAGACCCCCAGCCAGGCGGCGAGCGCCAGGACGGCGGAGGACGCCATACGGGTCCAGGTCGGCATGCGATGGACACCGTCAGATGATGGGCGCCCCACCACGAAGCCACCGAACAGCAACAGCGCCCACAGTGCGTAGAGCGCGATGAACAAGGGCACGCGGATGTCCTCCCTCGCTTCTCAACGCTGAAAGCTTCAACGTGGCGCATCTCCACATTGGAAGGCGCCGCGCCAGGCTCCCCTCTCCCGCTTCAGCGGGGGAGGGGCTGGGGGTGGGGACTAGCTCTGCGGCGGCGGCTCGGCGTCGGGCGGGACGGTCAGGCGCTTCTCGAAGCGGCGATAGATGGCGCGGGTGCGCGAGGTGACAACCCCGTTGACATCGTGGCAGACCCCCTCGACGAAGAAGAGCTGCTTGCCGCCGCCCTGCACGCTGGCCTCGAAGGTCAGCGGCGCGTCGTAGGCGGGATGCTCGAACGTGACATCCAGCGAGACCGTCACCTGCGGGCGGCGACCATCGGCCAGCGAGGCCACGGCGGCTCCGGTGACGATGTCGAAGATGTACGCCTGCACCGCGCCTGTCACCGCGCGCCCGCCGACGCCTGCCCCGCGATGGTGATCGCCCGGCTCGAAGACGCAGATGGCCTTGCCATCGGCGCTGTGGCTGATGCGCGCGCCCATCCAGCGCAGGAAGGCGCGCTCATTCCAGTACTCGTAGAAGGGTTGGTCGGGGCCGAGCCTGTTGGCGGCGCTGGGATCCTCGGTGGGGATGTCCGATGCGCTGCGGTCGTTCTCATCTGACATCGGGGTGTGGCTCCTTTCCAAGCGCGCGGCGCGTGGCATACCACGCAGCGGGCAGCAGCAGCGCGGCGGCTATCAGCTTGAACGCATCGCCGACCAGATAGGGCGCCAGCCCCAGCGCGATGACGTGCTGCCAGCCGACGAAGCGCGCCAGCCAGGCCAACCCGCAGGCGTAGATGGCGACCTCGCCCGCCAGCATCGCCGCGATGGAGCCCACCAGTGAGCGCGTCCAGCCGCGATCCGCCAGCCAGCCCACGACGACCGCCGCGAGCGCGAATCCGGCGAGGTAGCCGTAGCTGGCGATGCCTGCCACAGCGGCAAAGACAGGCAGCCCAGCGACGCCCGCCAGCAGATAGAGCGCGACGCTGGCCAGGCCGCGCCGCGCGCCGTACGCCGCCGCGATCAGCAGCACGGCGAAGGTTTGCCCGGTGATCGGCACGGGCGTGAAGGGCAGCGGGATGATGACCTGCGCGCTGAGCGCCAGCGCGACAACGGCGCCCAGCGCCAGCGTCGTCTCGCGCGCCGCCACCGCCAGCGGTAAGGGAGCGGTGCGCGCGGCGCCGCTTTGAGCGAAGATAACATCCACCAGCGCGCCGCGCTGGGAACCGTGCGAAAGCATGCAGTATATATCCTCCATGAACCAGATCAGGAGCGGCTCCAATGAGCCAGACCTGTCGTCCAGTATAGCGTATCTGGTCGCTAGCGCGCGCTTTGGCGCAGCCGAGCAGCGCTCGCCTGCCAGACAGGCTCATATTCATGCGGCGCTCATGGGGCGCACATGCCGCTATCATCGCTCCTGTGTACAGCGTGCTATATGTCCCATTCCGCTTGCCGTAAGGATTGCTAGCGCTTAGTATGCCTGTGCGGAGACACAGACCGACGACCAGCCGCCGCGCGACCGCGCAAGGGTTGTGACAGTGTCGTGAGCGGCCAGGATAGAGCGCATAGCACGCCCCAGCCAGAATCCAGGCAATAGAGGCAGGCAGAGTAGAGGAGGCGCACTCGATGGGCAGGGACTCGCGTGGTTCCTACGACGACGAGCGGTATGGCGGCAGCGGGCCGCGAGAGAACCCCTACGGGCGACCGAGCCGCGCATCAGGTGAACGCTCGATACCTCCCAACTCCCCCAGTCGCTCTGGTGGCCCATCGCGCGGTCGCGGCGCGCCATCCGATCCACGCTCCGGCCCGCGCTCCGATCCACGCTCGGATCCCAATGTCCGGCGCGGTGGCGCCAGTGGCGGATTGATCCGCCCGGCTGGCCCGCCGCAGGATGACGGCTACAACGGCGCGCCGCGTCGCGCCAGCCGCCCCGATGACGGGCGACCCACACGCGCCCCGCGCCGCGATGACTACGGCGAGACCGGCGACTATTCGACGCACGACCGCTCGATGGGCGACCGCGCGCGCGACTTCTCGCGTAGCATGTCGCGCCAGCTCAGCTCGATGATGGAATCGGCGCGCGGGGCGGTGCGCGGTCGGCATAGCGCTGGCCCCGACCAGGGAGCCTCGAACTACGCGCCATCCGTCGCGATGGGCGCAGTGGGCGGCGCTGCCGGAGCCTCCGGCGAGGCGAACCCGGCGGCGTATCGTCGCTCGCGGATGCGGCTGCGCGCGCGCAAGTGGCGGCTGGGGCGCAATAGTCCACACGCGATGTGGTACGCCATCGCGTTTGCCACGTCGGCGGCGCTGCTGGTAGCGCTGCTGGGCGCGGGCACGGGCGGCGCCTTCTACGCCATCAGCTACTATAATCAGCACCTCAACGACATCGCCAGCGTCGCTTCGTCGGCGGAGCTTGGCAGCACGACCATCTACGACCGCAACGGCAACATCCTCTACACCGTGCCGAAGTCGACGGGCGTCAACATCTATCTGGCCTACAACAAGGGCGACATCGGCTCGAAGGTCGTCAACGCGACCGTCGCGACCGAAGACCATACGTTCTGGGACTCGACCAACATTGGCATCGACTGGACCAGCCTGCTGCGCTCGGCGCTCTCGGACGCCGGTAGCGGCGGCGCGGCGCAGGGCGGCTCGGGCATCACGCAGCAGCTCGTCAAGCGGCTCGTGCTGCACGACCCATCCAAGAACATTCAGCGTAAGATCAACGAGGCGATTCTCTCCGTCGGCATCACCACCAGCGGCACCTACCCGAAGTGGAAGATCCTGGAGATGTACCTCAACACCATCGACTACTCCGATGGCAACCTGGGCATCGAGGCGGCGGCTGAGAACTACTTCGGCCTCCAGCCGATCAAGGACGCCACCAAGTGTGGCGATCAGACGTTCAGCACGCCGCGCACCTGCTGGGCGAATCAGCAGCTCGACTGGGCGCAGGTTTCGATGCTGGTGGGCGTCCCAAACTCACCAACCGCCTACAATCCGGCGCGGTTCAGTTGCGAGGCGCCCAACGGAAAGACGCTGGCGCAGGCTTGCCCGGACAGCACATGGGACAATCCCTGCATCGGCAATCCGGATAACCTGACCAACCCGAACTGCTTCCCTGATGGCCTGGGGCCAGACAACTTCCATTACTCGTCCAATGGCCACGAATGGCTATCATATCGCCGCGCCTCGGTGGTGCTGGGTAGTCTGCTGAACTACGGCTACATCAACGACGCGACGTATCACAGCTCGTTACAGGAAGTTCACGACATCCTGCTGAACCACAAGGTCGGCTCGCACCTCGGAGGCTCGGCGGCGTCCACTTTCGGCGTGACAAAGAAAGCGCCGCATTTCGTGGACTATATCCTGAACGATGTGCTGCCAAACCCGCCGTTCAACATCCAGGATGCCGAGCTGGATGGCCTCAAGGTCTACACGACGCTCGACCTGAACCTGGATGCTTACGCCATCAAGCGGGCGCAGTACTACATCTTGCAGCCGCACACATTGGAGTGGCCAAACTACGCGGGCGGCTGCGGGAGCTGTACGCAGCCGCCGTTGTCGGCTTCCGCGAACATCCACAACACAGCGGTCGTGGCGATGGATCCGCACAATGGCGATATCCTGGCGATGGTCGGCTCGGTGGATTACACCAACCGCGACCCGAAGGTCAAGGGCTTCTACAACGT
>DATAED010000399.1:0-2576 GCA_036258195.1 Ktedonobacterales bacterium | reverse complement strand
CCGCAGCAAGGATTGCAGCGCGGGGCAAGCGATGTGACCACTCTGTCCAGCAGAGGTCGAAAGCCCCTCGCCCTGTGGGAGAGGGGTTTGGGGAGAGGCCGTAACTCACACGCTCGCCCGCGTTTCGTGCTACGCTAGCAGGCGCCGCCCCACTGCGCGCCGGGCGGCCAGCCGACGGATGGTCGGCCAGCCCAGCGCAGGATGATTCGCCCTGTGGATGATCTGCCTGACCAGCCGCCCGCGCTCGATCTGACCGACATCGGCGCCCTCAAGGCGCTGCTGCGGCGGCATGGGCTGGCGCAGACCAATAAGCGGCTCGGCCAGCATCTGCTCATCAGCCGCAAAGCGCTCGACGCCGTGGTCAACGCCGCCGAGCTGGCGCCCGACGACAACACGCTGGAGGTCGGCGCGGGGCCGGGCGCGCTCACCATCGCGCTGGCGCAGCGGGCCGGGCGCGTCGTCGCCATCGAGATGGATCGCGACATCCTGCCTGTGCTGGCCGAGACGACCGCGCCCTACCCCAATGTCGAGATCGTCCCGCGTGACCTGCTGACGATCGATCTGGGCGCTGTCTTTGGCGGCCAGCCCTACAAATTCGTCGCCAACCTGCCCTATTACATCACCGCGCTGATCCTGCGGCGCATCCTCGAAGCGCGACCGCGTCCGACGCGCCTGGTCGTCATGACTCAGCGCGAGGTGGCTGAGCGCATGGTGGCGGAGCCGGGCGAGCTGAGCCTGCTGGGGCTGAGCGTGCAGTTCTACGGTCAGCCACGCATCGTCGCGCTCGTCCCGGCCACCGCCTTCTATCCGCCGCCCAGGGTGGAATCCGCCGTGGTGCGCATCGACATCTTCCCCAGCCTGCCGCTGGATGACGCCGGACGCGACCTGCTCTTCAGCCTGGCGCACGCCGCCTTCGCAGGCAAGCGCAAGCAGATACACAACAGTCTGG
Source organism: Ktedonobacterales bacterium (assembly GCA_036258195.1). Lineage (GTDB taxonomy): Bacteria > Chloroflexota > Ktedonobacteria > Ktedonobacterales > JADMIN01 > JAKAIY01. Next base: position 1,627 of record DATAED010000399.1, on the reverse strand, counting down.
CGCAGAATCTGCGACTGGCGCCAGAGCAGGTGGCGCGCTGGCTGGCGGCCAGCGCGATCGAGCCGGAGCGCCGCGCGCAGTCGCTCAGCCTGGATGACTGGCTGCGGCTGACGACCGCCGCGCTGACTGATCCGCCGCAGCCCATCGCCGCGATTGGTGAGCGGGTGCGCACGCGCCGCCAGCAGCCAGCGCGAGGGGGAGAGGATTCCCGATCATGACATCTAGGCGACCGCAGGATGCACGACGTATACTGCCTGAAGGCGTCCCGGCGCTCCCGGATGGCGCTCTGGAGAACGCCCCGGCGACAGTCCAGCCGCCTACGCGCCCCGTGCGCAAGCCGCTGCTGTGGCTGGCCGCGCTGATCTGCCTGGCGCTGCTGGCCGCCACGGGTGGCGAGACGTGGTCGCTGTGGCAGGCGCAGCAGGCCGTAGCGCAGACGCGCAGCGACAACCAGCGCATCGAGCGCGACATCCAGCAGACGCAGCAGGCCGTGAGCCAGGCGCAGTCGCCGGGCGTCATCGAGCGCGAGGCGCGCAATCTGGGCTATATCTATCCGGGCGACACGCCAGTCGTCATCGCCCAGCCGCAGCCCTGAGCGCCTGACGCCCTGCCTGCTCCCCTCTCCCGTTCGAAAGGGGGCGGGAGATGAGGGCACGCCTCCTGCTCCCCCTCTCCTGTGGGAGAGGGGGCCGGGGGGTGAGGTCGTTCCCTATCCCAGACAGGAGCCTTCGTGCAGCAACTCTCCCCCGAAGACGCGCAGGCCGCGCGCGATGTCTTCCCGCGCAACGACGCCCCGACACAGATGGAGGAGCGCATCTGGCGCATCCCTCTGCCGCTGCCCTTCGCGCTGCGCTCCGTCAATGTCTATCTGATCGGCGACGACGCGGGCCACTGGACGCTCATCGACGCCGGGCTGGGGCTGGCGCGCGACGAAGCTGCCCTGCGCGCCGGGCTGGCGCAGGTGGGTGTGCCAATGGAGGCGCTCAGCGCCATCGTCCTGACCCACGCCCATCCTGATCACATCGGGCTGTCGGGCCTGCTGCGCGAGGCGTCGGGCGCGCCAGTCTACATGCTGGCGGGCGAGGACGAGCGCATGTATCGCGTCTGGGGCGAGCTCTCTGGCCCGGCGCTGCGCGCCATTGTCACCATGTTCGCCGAACATGGCCTTACGCTCGACGCCAGCGCCGCCGACCCGCGCATCACCGCCGTTGCTGGCAGCGATGGCAGAGACGCTGGCCGCGCCGAGCAGCAGGCCGACCAACAGGGCCAGGATCACCAGCGCCACGAGGAGACCACGCGCGCCATCGCTCGCCCGAATGGCTTCTCGCTCCCGCCCGTCGGCACTGTGCAGACGGTCGGCGATGGCGAGACGCTGACGCTGGGCGGCTGGAGCTATCAGGTCATCTGGACGCCCGGCCACTCCGACTATCATCTGTGCCTGCTGCGCTCGGATGGCTTCTTCATCGCGGGCGACCACATCCTGCCTGCCATCACGCCGAATATCGGCCTCTTCCCGAACTCGCGGCCCGATCCGCTGGGCGACTACTACGACTCGCTCCAGCGCGTGCGCGATCTGCCTGCGCGCATCGTGGCGCCGGGGCATGGGCTGCCCTTCGCCGGGCTGGCC
>DATAED010000398.1:0-1914 GCA_036258195.1 Ktedonobacterales bacterium | reverse complement strand
TCAACGGGCTGTTCATCATCGTGCCGATGGTGATCTATCTGGGCTGGCGAGGGTTGACGCTGGGCGCGCCGCCGCCGCGCATCGAGCCGACACTGCGGCGCTTCACCTTCAGCCTGGCCGTCGTGATGGCCGCCAGCCTCGCCGCCGCCACTGCCTCAGGCGCGCTGCAAGGGGCACTGACCGGAGCGCTGCTGGGGCTGCTGGCGCTCGATGTCTTCGCCGGGCTGGCGGCGGCGGCGCTGGCGCGGCGCGGCTCCGGACGCGAGGAGGGCCAGCTTGAGTCGGGCGCGGAGATGGCGCGCTGGCTGATGACGGCGCTGGCGGCGGCGGCGCTGGTGATCCTGATCTCATTCGTGGTCGGCCTGGCGCTCAACCTGAATCTCTTCCTCTTCCTGCTACGCGCGCTCGGCCCCGTCGGCGATGCGGTCAATCGCGCGCTGGCCTGGCTCACCAACGGCCTGGCCTATCTGCTCTGGATCGCTTTCGTCAGGACCATTGGCGCGTGGCTGTTCAGTAACACCGCCTTCTACATCCACGCGCCCCAGCCGCCCAGCGTCGGCACGGTTCACAAGCCAGCCGCGACGCTCCAGCCACCCCCGCTGGGCTTCCTGGTCGCGGCGGGGTTCATCGTGGGGCTGATCGCCCTCATCATCGTCGGATTTATACTCTATCAGGGCGTGCGCGCCATCTTGCGCACGCTCAAGCCCCCACCAGACCCGGAGCTGGATGAAGACCGCGAGGCGCTGGATGCGCGCGGGCTGCTGCGTCGGCAGGCGCGCGACCTGCTGGCCGGGCTGCGACGCGGCTCCGGGGCCGAGCGCGACCCGCTCACCCACGGCAGCGCCCGCTGGCTCTATCGCGAAGCGCTGCGCGCGGGGGCCAGCGCTGGCATCGCGCGGCGCGCTGGCGAGACCGCCGACGAATACAGCCGCCGCCTCGCGCAGACAATCGAGGAGCGCGGCGCCCTGCCCGATGCGCCAGGGTTGGCGGCGCTCACCGCGACCTACGACGATGCGCGCTACGGCGACAGCGCAGCGGATGCGTCCGCCGAGGTGGCGGCCTCGTCGCGCCGCCTCACCGCCACGCTGAGCAAGCTGCGGCGGTAGCGGGAAGTAGCGTCCCAGTCCGCGCAGGCGGACTTCGCGGCCCGCAGGCCTCCCAGGCGCGATTTCAATCGCCAGCCGATGGCTCAGCGGCGTATTCGCGTCTATTTCTCACTGTGCATCACTCGCTGGCCAGCCCCACCTGATCCTCTGGCCCGATGGCGCGACCGCTGCCGATGAACTCCTTGACGCGCTCGGCCAGATCGCGGTTCATGCCGTCCACTGCGGCGATATCTTCGACGCTGGCGGCGGCGATGGCGCGCGCCGAGCCGAAGTGGCGCACCAGCGCCTTCTTGCGCTTCGGCCCGATGCCCGGAATGTCATCCAGCACGGAGCGGAAGGTGCGCGTGCTGCGCAGGTTGCGATGATAGGTGATGGCGAAGCGATGGGCCTCGTCGCGCACGCGCTGCAAGAGGTAGAGGCCCTGCGAGGCGCGCGGCAGCACCACCGGCTCCGGCTGATCCATCAGATAGATTTCCTCATACGTGCTGATGCTGCCGTGGTTCTCTTTGGCGATGCCAATCACTGGCACGCGCACGTCCAGCGCAGCCAGCGTCTCGGTGGCGGCGTTGAGCTGCGGGCGCCCGCCATCCACGATCACCAGATCGGGAACCTGCGCCCACGGATCGCCCAGCATGTCTGGGCTGACGCCCTCCTCGTTGGACGGCGGCGTGTCGCCATCCTGCTCGGCTTGCTCGGCTTGCTCGGCCTCTGTCTCCACGTCCGGCTGGCCATCGTCTGCCGTCGTCATGCGCTTGAAGCGACGGCCCAGCACCTCTTGCAGGCTGCCCACGTCGTTCGCGCCCTCGAT
>DATAED010000397.1:0-12038 GCA_036258195.1 Ktedonobacterales bacterium | reverse complement strand
AGCAACGCGATGCCGAGCAGCATGAGACGAAGCGATGTGGACATCAGCCACGCTATCCTTTCCATCTGCGCCAGCGCAGGGGGATGATTCGATAGACTTGGCCATCGTAGAGCGCCCGCTTGCGCCTGTCAACGCGCCGCTGGAATGGTGGGCGGCGGCGTCCAGTAGACCGGGGATGGCCCGGCGCCCAGGCTCACCTCTGGCACGCCCAGCGCCTGCCAGAACGCCGGATTGCTGATGTGCTCCGGCGGGAAGCCGTCAAAGGTGTAGACGAGCTAGCAGCCAGTCGCCTGAACCTGCCTGAAGGCGAACTCCACGCCGTCCTGGTAGAGGGTGAAGCGAGCGCCCACCCCATCATTCGGCAGGCAGGCGCCGGCGCGACTCCCCTTCCGCTCCAGAGGAATACCTATCGTTCAGTGTACACCCCGGCGCTGCAGATGGCGCCCTTCATCATCTCGCGCACTACCAGCCGCTACTCGTCCCGTTTGATCAACGGCCGGTAGCCTGGCTCCCACATGAGCGCGTCTGTCCGTATCCCCAGCGCGGACACGTCGAGCGGCTCCGCAACGCCAGCGCGCTGGGCCTCGGTCGCGACGGCGAGCGCGACGCGGCGCGAGACCGTGCGGACGTTCTCGATATGCGGGTAGAGCGACTCGCCAGGATCGCTGCGGCTGGGAGCAAGCGCACTCAAGGCGCGCGCTGCCGCGAGAAACATCCCATCGGTCACACGCCGCGCGTTGGACGCCATGACGCCCAGGCCCATGCCGGGGAAGATGAACATATTGTTGCATTGGCCGATGCGGCAGGTACGCCCGTCAACGGTCACGTCAGCGAACGGGCTGCCAGTGGCGATCAGCGCCCGCCCGCCTGTCCAGCGTATCAGATCCTCCGGCGTCGCTTCGCTCTTCTCCGTGGGGTTAGACAGCGGAAAGATCACGGGGCGCTCCACATGGCGCGCCATCTCGCGGACGATCTCTTCGCTGAACGCGCCCGGACGAGCAGCCGTTCCGATCAATATCGTTGGATGCGTGTGGCGTACCACCTCCAGCAGATTCAGCGACTGGCCCGGCTGACCTCCCTCGGTGATGGGCCAGGGCTGTTGTGCAAAGCGGGCCTTCTCGGGTTCGAGATCAGTCCGACCGGTATGCGCGAGGCCGCGACTATCGAGCAGCCAGATATTACCGCGCGCCTGCTCGACGCTCGCGCCGTCCTCTTGCATTGCCATAACCAGCAGATCCGCGATGCCCGTGGCGGCTGACCCCGCGCCCAGAATCACTATGCGTTGCTGGCGCAGCGGCGCGTCCAGAAGCTCGGTAGCGGCCAGCAGGCCAGCCAGCGCGACCGCTGCGGTACCCTGAATATCGTCGTTGAATGTGCAGAGGTCATCGCGATAACGGTCAAGCAAACGCCGCGCATTGCCACGCGCGAAGTCTTCCCACTGCAATACCGCGCGTGGGTATACACGACGCACAGCCGCTACGAACGCGTCAATGAAGTCATCGTATTCCTGTCCGCGCACACGCTGGTGGCGCCAACCCAGGTAGAGCGGATCAGCGAGCAGCTGTGGATTGTCTGTGCCAGTGTCCAGAGTGATCGGGAGGGTCATACTGGGCGAGATGCCAGCGCAGAGGGTATAGAGGGCCAGTTTGCCAATGGGGATGAGCATGCCACCCACCCCCAGGTCGCCCAGTCCAAGGATGCGCTCGCCGTCGGTCACGACAATGACGCGTGGCTCAGGAACTGGCGCCGCGCGCAGAATGTCCTCGATCTCGTCGCGCTGCTCAAAGCCGATGTAGAGGCCGTGGGGTCGCCGATAAATGTGACTGAAGTTCTGGCAGGCGAGCCCCACCACTGGCGTATAGATGATGGGACTCATCTCGGCGATATGGTCTTGCAGCAGACGGTAGAACAGCACTTCGTTGCGGTCTTGCAGCGCTGCAAGATAGATGTAGCGTTCCAGATCAGTTGTCTTGGCGCAAAAGCTGTCATAGGTACGCGCAAGTTGCTGCTCGATCGTCATGATAGCCGGTGGCAGCAGGCCATGCAGGTGAAACCTGGCGCGCTCATCTTCAGGAAATGCGCTGCCTTTGTTGAGTCGTGGGGCGCCGAGCAGGTCCGCGCCGCTCAATGCAGTTTCAACAGGCTGCGTGTTGCTTGCGAGATCGGCAAGAAGCCAATCGGGATCGGTCGAGGCAGACATCGTAGCGCTTGCCTCCTCTCCGGGTGGCCTTCTCTGTTCAGACATGCACGCTTAGTGTACTCCCTGGCGCTCACAGCGCGGTCACAACGGCGCGGTTTGACGAATCGTTGCGGGCCAACGCATGGAAGCGGGTGGCGACCCAACAACCGCCAACCACCTACCCTTCAGCCGTGCTATTGCGGACGCCACCGCCCCACTGCTTTCCGGAATGGTTCTCACCCGACGCCTGCCTGACTCAAGCTCGACGATAGGAAAGCTGGTACATGCGCTTTGCCCAATCCAGAGGGGGTATGGTAGCATGGCGACGCCACCACCGGGATGTTGGCGGCCTTGAGTTCCCATATGAGCGTTACCGCCGTTTCCTGCGTCCGTTCCACTTGACAGACGGTCTGATGACACCTGCTATGAACACAGATCGCGTCCACAGCCGCACTGCCAACGGAACAGGACCCGGCGAGGGGAGGGGCCGGAGTATGGACCTGACCGTCGTGCCTGTGGCTACCGAGTACGACCCCGCCAGCGAACCGGCCGACCTACCCAGCGAAACGGCGAAGGGGCGGCGGATGGCCAAAGCGGAATCAGCGCAATCGGTGCAATCATTGCAGCAGGCATGGTCGTTCGAGCGGATCTACGACGAGTTCAAGACGCCGATCTACAACTACATCTATCATCTGGTCGGCAGTCGCGAGCAGGCGGACGATCTCACGCAGGATACCTTCCTGAAGGCGTTCCGGGCATTGCCCCGCATGGACGCCAATCTGAAGCTCTCCGCGTGGCTCTACCGCATCGCGACGAACACATCGTATGACGCGCTCCGTCGTCGCAAGCTCATCGCCTGGATGCCCTGGCAGGATCTGGATCATGAGCCAGCTGATGTCGAGAGCGCCGATCCACAGGAGACCATCGGCACGTCGGAGTTGGTGCACGCGGCGTTGCGCCGCATGCCGCGCCACTACCGCGCGGCCCTCCTGCTCTACACGCAGGAAGGCTTCTCGTATGCCGAGATCGCCTCGACACTCAACATCGCGGAGAGCGGCGTCAAGATGTATCTCTCTCGCGCGCGACATTCGTTCCGCGAGCACTACAACTCGCTGGAACAGGCAGGAGGCGGCAAGAAATGACATGCGAGTGGGCCGAGGGTTATCTCAGCGCCTATCTCGATGATGCCCTCGACCCGCAGCTCCGTAAGGATGTGGGCGCGCACATCGAGACGTGCGCGCACTGTCAGGCGCTCGCCGACGAGTACCGCCGCAACGATCAGCTGCTCACCACCCTGGCGCCTATCGAACCCTCTGACCAGTTGCGCCAGCGCATCTTTGAGTCGCCCGCCTTCGCCGCGCTCGCCCAGAAGCTGGAGCGCGAGACGGCGGCGGCGCCCCCTGGCCGCGTATCGCCGCGCCGTGCGCCGCTCGTTGTGCGCGCACTGGTTCCGCTGGCGGCGCTGCTGACCCTCTCCCTTGGCGCGGCCCTGCTCTTCAAGCAGGGTCTTTTGCCATTCGGCGCGACCTCGACCGCCCAGCAGCAGACCAATACCATCGGCGGCCCTGGCTCCTTCGATCTGCCGCTCTCAGCTGGCCCGCGCCTCGTCTTCCTGAATTCTGGCACACTGTGGAGTGTGGCGGAGTACGCGCCCAACAGCGTCACCAACGCGCCCGGCGCGCCGCAGCGCCTGACCCCGACCAGCGCGCATGTCGTCGCGTGGGCTGTCTCGCCGCAGGGCGCGGCCAATCATGACGGCGGCGCCCGCATCGCCTATGTGGATGGGCTGACAGGCGCGCTGCACATCGCGCATAGCGATGGTCAGTCCGACACCATCGTCGGCTCCGTCTCGCCCACGCAATCGCCCGGCGCCGACCTGTGGAACAGCCCCGCTGGCCATGCCGCGCTGACTGGCCTCACGTGGTCGCCCGATGGCTCGCAACTGGCCTACATCGCCGCCACCGCCGATGGCGCCACGCAGGCGCGCATCGTCTCGCTCAGCAACGGCTCCACGCTCTCGGCGGGCGCCTCCTTCGAAGCGCCCATCGGCCAGCTCTCCTGGAGCGGCGACAGCCACGCGCTGGCCTTCACCACCATCAGTACGGGCGAGACGACGGTGATCGTCTGGCGCTCGGGGCATGGCGTCGTCACGACGCCCGCCGACGCCAATGTCTCGCAGGCCACGGTCGCGCAGTTCGGCTGGAGCGGCTCGACACTGAGCTGGACGACCACGCACGCGGGCGCCATCGTCGGCGTCTACGCCCTGCCTGGAAACAGCAGTACACCCAGCCAGCTCACCGCAACGGGGGCGCACTACGCGGCGGCGGGCTTCACCACTGCGCATGGCGGCGCATGGCTGCTGGCGAGCGACGGCGCGCTGAGCGAGGCGCGGCTGGCGAGCGGCGGCGTGAATTGGGTAGCGAATACTGGCGCCACGGCCAGCCATATCGCGTGGTCGCCCAACGGCGCGATGGCGGCCCTCATCATCGGCGACAAGCTCGTCATCTGGAGCGGCGCCGGGCAAACAACACTGGCGCAGGGCGTGACAGGGCAGCCGGTCTGGTCGCCCAGCGGCGCGCAGCTCGCGGTGACCGAAGCCCAGAATGTCATGATCTACCGCATCAGCAGTGAAGCCGCCACGCAGGTGGAGCGCCTCTCTGGCGGCGATAGCGTGCTGGCGCTGGCCTGGGCCACCGACGAGCGCAACCTCGCCATCCTCGAATCGCGCGGCATGCTGCTGGTCACCACGGACGGCGTCAGCCAGACGCTGCTCACCTCACATCAGGCCGATGGCGCCGCGCTGAGCTGGTCCGTCGCGCGGTAGCCCCCATCCCAGCCCCTCCCCGTCAAGACGGGAGAGGGGCTGGGATGGGCGTCCTGTGGTTACCGAGTATCGCCGCAGATGAGATGCAAAGCGCGCGTGGCTCCCCTCTCCCGCAAAGCGGGGGGGCTGGGATGGGGGCCAAACCTGAGCCATCTGTCAACGTTTCGCGCCGCTCGCGTAACAAATGTCGCGGCGTGGCGTTTCTTCTGTTGAGTCGGGCGAGCAATGGACTCCTCCACCCAATAGAGGAAGCACTCCCTGCGGTCCTGATGTCACAGCGTTGTCCCCATGGCGCACGTGGCCTCGCACGACTTTCATCTTGCCGCTGGCAAGCGATATGCGCGCTGGTGGCGAGGAAGGGCGAGTTGGCAGCTCGTCCTTTTCTTTTTGCTCGCCAATGGACGAAGGTGGCGCGCACGCGCCTTCCAAGGAAGGGATGACGTAATGAACACCCTGCCCGCGACTCAAGGCTCAGCGCTACGTCGCATCGTGGCGATTGGCGGCTGCTCGCTGCTGGAGCCGCAGCCAGACCTGCCGCTCTATCGCTATCTGATCAGCCTGACGGGCAAGCCACACCCTGAGGTCTGCTTCATCCCGACGGCCAGCGGCGAGGATCGCGACTACATCATCCAGTTCTACCAGCGCTTCGGCGAGCTGGGCTGCTCGACCCGCCACTTGACCTTCTTCAATCCGCCGGTGGCCGATCTGCGGTCGTATCTGCTGGCCTGTGATCTGATCTTCGTCGGTGGGGGCAATACCAAGAGCATGCTGGCCCTCTGGCGCGAGTGGGGCGTAGATGCCATCCTGCGCGAAGCGTGGGAGCGCGGCGTCGTGCTGTCGGGGGTGAGCGCGGGGATGATCTGCTGGTTCGAGCAGGGCATCACCGATAGCATTCCTGGGCCGCTGACGCCGCTGCCCTGTCTGGGCTTTCTACCAGGCAGCGCCTGCCCGCACTACGATGGCGAGCCGGAGCGTCGCCCCACCTTCGACCGCATGCTGCGCGAGGGCGAGATCGGCCCCGGCTATGCCGCCGACAACCATGCCGCGCTGGTCTTCGAGGGTCAGCGGCCGGCGCGTGTGGTGGCGACCACCCCCACCGCTCGCGCCTATCACCTCACCCGCGACGACGCTGGCCGCCCCATCGAGACGCCGCTGGAGGCCGATCTGCTGGGGTAAGGACGGCCCCCTCCCCAACCCCTCCCCCACCTGACGGCGAGAGAGGGGCTACGCGACCATGAGGCTCCGCACTCCCGCACAGCGGGGGAGGGGCTGGGGGAGGGGGGCGCCACGACAGCAGCAGCGCCGCCAGCGCCAGCGTCGAGAGCGCCAGAAAGTAGCGCTCCGGACTGCGCCACGCCACCAGCAGCGGCAGCAGCCCCGCCACCAGCCCGGCAGTGGGCAGTCGCCCGCGTTGCAGCATCCGCCAGGCCCAGAGCAGCGCGGCCGCCCACACGCCAAGCTCAAGCAGCGTATAGAGCGCGGGGAGTAGCGGCAGCATGCCCGCCTGCGCCAGCGCGATCAGCCCGCTGCCATCGGGCAGCAGCGGCAGGCTCAGCGGCAGCAGCACGCTGGAGAGCCACGCGCGCGGCGAGAGGATCAGCCAGGGCAGATTGATCAGCAGGAACGCCGCTGCGGCGATCCCTGCGCGGCGCAGAGCCTCGGCCAGCCCATCCCTGCGCCAGACCCACAGCACGTAGAACGGCGCCGCGAACCAGGCCGTCTGCTTGATGGCGCAGGCCACGCCCAGCAGCGCGCCCGAGAGCCAGCGCCGCTCGCCTAACAGCCACGCGCCGATCAGCGCCGCCATCCACCAGATGTCAAAATCACCATTGACTACGCGCTGCGCGAAGGCCGGATTGGCCCACACCAGCAGGCCCACCGCCAGCCGCGCGCCCGGCGGCGCGTAGACGACCAGCGCCACGCTCAGCGCCGCGAAGAGCAGGATCTGCGCGACGCCCATCCCCGGCAGCCCCAGCCAGACCGAGGGAACATCCACCAGGAAGGCCCCCGCCGGGTAGCTATGCAGCGTAGCGGGATCCAGCTCAGGCGGCGGAGTGAGCGGATGCGCCTGATACTCGCTGGCCACCGCGCGCATCTCGTGACCCGTCGGCGTGTGGCGCGGATCGCTGAAGCGCCCCCGCGCGATGGGCGTGAAGCCGCGAATATGGAAATAGGTCATCGCCGCGCTGAGATGGACATCCGCATCGGTGTAGGGGTTGGCGCCTGCGAGCAACAGGCGCGCATTGTACTGGTTGTAGTACAGCTCGTCGGCGGTGTAGGCAGGCGGCTGCTGCGTCGCGCTGGTCACCAGCCCGCGCCCCAGGATCACTACCGACTGGAGCGACGCCACCAGCGACCACAGCAGCACCGGGATGGCCAGCCAGCGCGCCGCGCGCCGCAGCCAGCCCGGCGGCGCGCTCTGTCCGGCTGCCAGCAGCAGCCCGTAGGCCGCCAGCAGCGCCAGAAGAGTCAGCGCGGCGCTGACTCCCGCGCCGATGGTCGCCGCCACCTCCGCTGGCGCGCCCCCACCCACGAGCGCCATCTGGAGGTCGCGCGCCGGGATGGCCAGCCAGACTGGCAGGCGATTTGACACCGTCAGGGCGATGATCCCGACGCCCAGCGTGACGGCGCCCACGGGAATAGCGTCCAGCGCAGCGGAGAGCCTGTGCGACGCCTGCCTCCACAGCGCCGACGCGCGCCGCTCGATCTCCTGCATCGTGCTCGGCGCCTACCAGCGCTCGTGGTGGATGACGTCGCCGTCTGGCTTGCGGCGGCGCTTGAGCGAGGGCGAGGGCTTGTCCGGCGCGCCGTGGCCAATCGGCACAACGCCCACCGGCGTCACGTCCTCCGGGATGCCGAGCAGGCGGCGCAGCTCGCCCATGCGGTTCGTGGTGGGCGCGCCCGCGAAGCCCGCCGCCAGCCCCTCGTTGACCACCGCCAGCAGCAGACCCATCACCGAGCAGCCTACATCCATGAACCAGTAGGGCACGGGCCACTCCGTCTCGTTACCCTGCTCATCCAGCTTGTCTGGCTGCTGATAGCGCAGGTGGTAAGCGTTCTCACTGACGCACGGCACGACGATGACGGGCGGCTGCGAGATGAAGGGATCGAAGCCGTCAGTGACGTATTCATCCTCGCCGCAGATGCGCGCAATCTCGCGGCGCGTCGCCGGGTCGGTCACCACCACGAACGACTGCCCTTGCGTGTAGCCCGCGCTGGGCGCGCGCCGCGCCAGATCCATGATGCGCGCGATGACGTCTGGCTCAACCGGTTCGCTGGTGAAGCGGCGCACCATGCGGCGCTTGCGCATGACTTCGCTGAAGTCCATCCCAGGCCTCCCTTGGGCAGTGAGCATCATTCACCCAGCGCGCTGTGAGCGGTCGCTGGCCTGGCCATTATACGCCTGCGCGCGAATGGCGCTCGGCAGGCGCTCAGATGTTGACCGCGCCCGCCGCTGACTGCTCGTCCGCTGCATCCGTCTCGTCCGCTGCATCCGTCTCGATGGCTGTCATGCGGCCCAGGTCGCGCAACTCTGGCCACGCCCAGGCGATGGCGCCGACCGCCAGCGCCGAGCCGATGCCGCCCAGCGCCACCGCGCCCACCGGGCCAATCGCCGCCGCCAGCGTGCCAGACTCGAATCCACCGAGCTGATTCGAGGCGCCGATGAAGACGTTGTTGACGGCAGAGAGCCGCCCCCGCAGGATGTCTGGCGTGCGCAGCAGCAGCAGCGTCTTGCGGATGACCACGCTGATATTGTCCATCGCGCCCAGGATGAACAGCGCCACCAGCGAGAGCGGGAACGAGCGCGAGAAGCCGAAGACGACGGTGGCCGCGCCGAAGCCCGCCACCGCCAGCAGCAGCGTGCGCCCGGCGTGGCGGAAAGGCGGCAGATACGCCTGGAGCGTGGCCATGCAGATGGCGCCGATGCTGGGCGTGGCGACCATCACACCCAGCCCCTGCGCCCCCACATGCAGGATGCTGATGGCGAAGATTGGCAGCAGCGTAGTCACCCCACCCAGCAGCACGGCCACCATATCCAGCGTAACCGCCGCCAGGATCACTTTGGTCTGCAAGATGAAGCGCACACCGCCCATCAGCCCGGATAGCGTCATCGGCTCGCTCGTCTGTGACGCCTGCTTGCCGCGAATGCGACCGATCATCGCGATGGCGGCCAGGCCCGCCAGCGCATCGAAGAGATAGACGGGGGTAGCGTCGCCACGCAGCGCGATGACGAGGCCAGCCAGCGCCGGGCCGATGACGGCGGCGAGCTGCCACGAGCTGCTGCTCCACGAGGCGGCATTCTCGAATGTCTCGACGGGCACGGTCTGTGGTGGCATCGCGCCCGAGGCGGCGACATTGAACGCCTCGCCCACGCCACGCAGCGCCAGCAGCAGGAAGATCAGCCCGACTGGCCCGTGTGTCAGCGCGATGGCCGCCAGCCCCAGCGAGGTCAGGCCCATCAGCCCCTGCGAGAACATCACCGTGACGCGGCGGTCGAAGCGGTCGGCGGCATGCCCGGCCACCAGCGAGAGCGCCAGCACCGGCGCGAACTGCGCCAGCCCCACGAAGCCCAACATCAGCGCGGAATGCGTGCGGGAGTAGATGTCCCAGCCAATCGCGACCGTCAACATCTGCTCGCCCAGCGTCGCCAGCGACGAGCTGGCCATCAGATAGCGAAAATCGCGGAAGCGGAGCGCGGCGTAGGGGTCATTGGCGCGCAGGCGCGTGGGATCACTAGCGGCGCGCCGCGCCTCATTGGCGAGCGTTTCGGCCTCTGCTGGCCCCACGCCCTCGCCCCGGTCATCAGTGATAGCCAATCGCCGAAAGTCCCTCGTGTTCGCGCCTGTGCGCCGCTGGAGTTTGCGCGCCCCACGCGCAGTACCTGCTCAGTACAGTATATCGCCTCTGGCGAGACGCTCGCCTTGCGCTATGCTACACTGGCCCTGGCTGTGACGTACTGCGCGGCCAATGGCTCTCCGGCTGTCACAGATCCTTCCCTCCTCGGAGGGAGACTGGGGAGCGGTTCCCCGCGCCAGACACGCAGCGAGGAGACACGATGCGGACGCAGCAAGGACAGGCGCGCGTTTCCCTGGCGATCCGCGCTGCGGCGTCCCGTGGGCTGCGGGGCTGGCCGCTGGCGCTGGCGGCGCTCTTCGTCGCGCTGCTGGCGCTGGATGCGCTGCTCTATCAGGTCAGGCTGCCCGTCAGCGTCAGCGATGACGGCGCCACGCTGACGGTCGCCGTGGCAGGCGCCGCGCCGTTGCGTCTGCCCCTGCATGCGCGCATCGTCGCAGTGGTCGTTCCCCCGCGCGACCCGCTCATCCACGAATATCAGCTCGATGGCACGGACAGCACGAACAACTTCACGCTCGATACCGCCTACCTCAAAGGCATCGCCAACACGCCCTACTATCAATTCTACGCCTGGATGCGCGACCTCGATGGCCTCAGCCGCTGGCGTGACCTCTGCGCAGGCGCGTGTGTGGCTGAGCCACCACTGCGTGGCGCGCGCATCCTCGCGCCGACGACGGCAGACGTTCAACGCATCAGCGCGCAGGTTCAGCGGCCAGAGACGCCCCTCACGCTGACGCTGCTGATGAGCGACCAGAGCGTCGTCACGCTCACTATCGACCGCAACGACCACTATGTGGATGTGACGCGCTCGGCGGCTGGTCTGCCCGACGCCTCGCAGCGCGTCTTCTTCCCTGACGATGCCGCGCCGTTCGCCGCGATGACGGCGGATTTTCTGGCGCGGCTGGCGCTGTGGGCGCTGGCGCTGCTGGGGCTGGTCGTCGGCGGCGAATGGCTGGTGGGGCTGGCGCTCGGCGCGCTGGGCCTCGGAGCAAATGCCAGCGAGGCGGGCGGTCCCGCTGCCGCCACCGATGAAGCCGATGAAGCCGCCGATGAAACCGCCACTGAGATGGGGCGTACCAGCCTGTCGGGCGGTCCGCGCGCCGCGCCCCTCGCCGCACGCGCCTACCGGTGGACGCGCCGCGCGGGGAGCGCTGGCTGGGACGCGCTGACCGGGGCGATCCACCCCATCGGGCTGGCCGCGCTGGTTGTCTCGTTCGCCTTCGTCGTGTGGATCGCGCTGGCGCAGTATCACGCGCTGCCCCACATCTACGACGCCGCCGCCTATCTCTTCGGCGCGCGCATCTTCGCGGCGGGGCGCCTCTTCGCGCCGATTCCCGCGCTGCCCCAGGCGTTCAGCGGGCCATTCATGGTCACGCTGGCTGGCAAGTGGTTCCCGCAATATGAGCCGGGGGCGACGCTGACGCTGGCGCTGGGGGTCAGGCTGGGGGCGCCGTGGCTGGTCGAGCCGCTGCTGGGTACGCTGGCGCTGCTCGGTATCGGGCTGATCGCGCGGCGGCTCTACAATCGCCGCGTGGCGACGCTGGCCGTGCTGCTGGGCGCGCTCTCGCCCTTCTACAGCTACCTCGCCGCCAGCTATCTCAGCCACACTATCGCACTGTTCTATCTGGTCTGGGGCTGGTGGGCGCTGCTGCGCAGTCAGGACGCCGGCCGCCGTGGCGGAGCTTGGCATCTGCCGCTGGCCGCGCTACTCTGGCTGATGGCGCTGCTCACCCGCGACACCAGCGCCATCTTCATCGCCGTCGTCGTCGTGGGCGCACTGTGGCTCGGCTGGCTCCGGAGCGACGGCGGCTGGCCTGACCTGCGCGCGCTGAACTGGCGGCGCTGGCTGGGGCCTGCGCTGACCACGCTGGCCATCATCGCCCTCGGCATTGACGCCTACCTCGGCTACAACAAGCTGTTGACGGGCAATGCGCTGACCACCGCACGCCAACTCTTCTTCCCCGGCGATCACTACGGCTTCGGGCAGGGGGTTGGCTTCTACGGTCAGCACACGCTCGCCGCTGGTTTCATCACCGTGGATGAGCTGCTCACCAGCCTGGCCATCGACCTCTTCGGCTGGCCATTCTACCTGACGCTGGCCCTCCTGCTGATCCCCTTCCTGACCCGCCGCGCACGCGCCGCCGATGTCCTGATGCTGCTGGGCGCCGCCGCCATGACCTT
>DATAED010000396.1:0-10522 GCA_036258195.1 Ktedonobacterales bacterium | reverse complement strand
GTCAGCTAGCGCGCTGGAACGCCAGATGCTCCTATCTGGGGGCGAGGCATCAGATAGAATACGATGCAGGAGAGCGACCTCACCCTCCAGCCCCCTCTCCCACGGGGAGAGGGGGAGCCGGAGAACCAGCGGCGGGCGGTGCTCCACTGCAACGGGCTTTTGCTAGCGCTAGATCGCCTGCTTTGGGTTCCCCCTCCCTCGGAGGGGAGGGGGACAGGGGGAGAGGTTCCGCCTGCCCCAGGATTCGCCATGTGAGCGCCAACACCATCATCAGGAGACACGATGCGGAGAACCATTCTGAGCGTGATCGGCACGCGCCCCGAAGCGATCAAGATGGCTCCGGTCGTCCAGCAGCTCCAGCGCCACCCCGACGAGTTCATCTCGCTCGTCTGCTCCACCGGGCAGCACCGCGAGATGCTCGATCAGGCGCTGCAGCTCTTCGCCATCACGCCCGACTTCGACCTCCACCTGATGACGCACAACCAGGGTTTGGCGCAGCTCACCGCGCGGCTCTTCAGCGCGCTCGATGAGACGCTGGCGCGCGTCAAGCCCGATTGCGTGCTGGCGCAGGGCGACACCACCACCGTACTGGTCGCCTCGCTGACCGCCTTCTATCGCGGCATCCCCTTTGGCCATGTCGAGGCCGGGCTGCGCACCGGCGACAAACGCCGCCCCTTCCCGGAGGAGATCAACCGGCGGCTGGCCGATGTGGTCAGCGACCTCTACTTCGCCCCCACCGCGCGCGCCCGCGAGGCGCTGCTGCGCGAGGGGGTCGCGCCGAGCGCCATCACTGTGACGGGCAACACCGTCATCGACGCGCTGCTCGATGTCGCCAGCCGCCCCTACACCTGGCGCGGCAGCCCGCTGGCCGAGCTGCCCGAGGATGGTCAGTATGTGCTGATCACCGCGCACCGCCGCGAGAGCTTCGGCGAGGCGTTCCGCCAGCTCTGCCTCGCCATCCGCGAGCTGGCCGATGAATTCGCGCCGCAAGGGCTGCAGTTCGTCTATCCCGTGCATCTCAATCCCAATGTGCGCGCCCCCGTCGGCGAGATCCTCGGCCCGGCCCGCAATGTGACGCTGCTGGAGCCGCTGGACTACGTCTCGCTGGCACAGGTGATGAAGCGCAGCACGCTGATCCTGACCGACTCGGGCGGCATCCAGGAGGAGGCGCCGAGCCTGGGCGTGCCGGCGCTGGTGATGCGCGACACCACCGAGCGACCCGAGGGCATCGAGGCGGGTGTGGTGAAGCTGGTCGGCGCCAATCGCGAGCGCATCGTGACGGAGGCGCGCCGTCTGCTGACCGACCCAGCGGCACACGCCGCGATGGCCACGCCTGCCAACCCCTACGGCGATGGCCACGCCGCCGAGCGCATCGTCGCCGCGCTCAAGGAGTATCTAGGATGAGTGAGGCGCTGCCCTCGCCGCTGATCTCCATCGTGCTGCCCGTCTACAACGGCGCGCGCTATCTGCCAGAGTCGCTGGCCAGCGTCGTCGCGCAGACCTATCCCCACTGGGAGCTGGTCTGCGTGGATGACACCTCGACCGACGCCACACCAGACATCCTGGCGGAGTGGGCGGCGCGCGAGCCACGCATCCGCGTCATCCGCCATGAGACGAACAAGCGGCTGCCGGGCGCGCTGAATACGGGCTTCGCGGCGGCGCGTGGCGACCTGCTGACCTGGACCTCCGACGACAACCACTACCGCCCGCAGGCGCTGGAGCGGCTGGCGGGGCAGCTCGCGGATGACCCAGGGCTGGGGTTCGTCTACAGCGATTACGCGCTGATGGATGAGGATGGCCAGATCACCGGGCTGGTCACGCCGCCCGCGCCAGAGGGGCTGATCTTCGCCAAGGAGGGGCTGCCCAGCTTCCTCTATCGGCGCAGCGTCTACGAGCGCGTCGGCGACTACGCCGCCGATCTCTTCCTGGCCGAGGACTACGACTACTGGCTGCGCGTATTGGCTAGCGGCGCCCACATGCGGCCCCTGCGCGAGGCGCTCTACGAGTATCGCCGCCACGCCCAGTCGCTGACCGATACGCGCAGAGCCAGCGGCATCGCCGCCGCCGAGCGGTCGCTGCTGCGCAACATGCCTGCGCTCACCCGGCAATATCCGCATCTGCGCGGGGCGATCTATCTGCAACTGGCCTCGCTGTGCTCGTGGCGCGGCCAGCGCGGCAAGGCGGCCTACTACGCGCTGCTGGGCGCGCGCTACAATCCCGGCGCGCTGGCGGCCAAGACCCGCGCCTACGTCGCGCGCCGCCTTAGCGCGGCCAGCAAGTGAGGCGCGCCCTCGGCCATGAATGGCCGGAGCACGGGACGAGGGCCTGAAGGCCCACTGCGATCATCCCTGTCGGCATGCTTCTGGGGCATTTATGCTCTATCACGTCGTGCGCCGGCCATTCATGGCCGCGATCCCCAGCCAAGGCCTCATGCCAGCTCTTTCACAGCAGCGGCTGGCGCCTCGACCAGCCGATCCAGTTCCTTGGGCGAGATGCCGAGCGCCTGGGCGGCTTTCATGATGTTATTGTCGTGGAGGCCCATCGCCACGCTGGCGGCCTCGCGCTGCACCTCGGTGGTCAGATCGGCCAGCGTCGCGCCCGCGCGCACCCGCTGCTCCACATCGATCAGCGGGCGACTGTAGGCGCTGCTGAAGACGATGTGCTCCTCCGTGATGACCTGCCCCTGCGACAGCACCACCGCGCGCTGCGTCACGTTCTCCAGCTCGCGTACATTGCCGGGCCAGTCGTAGGCGCGCAGCTTCTCCACCGCCTCGTGGCTGATGCGCGCGGCGGGCGAGCGCGGCGAGTAGCGGTGCTTCTCCAGGAAGTGGCTGACCAGCAGCGGAATATCCTCGCGCTTCTCGCGCAGCGACGGCATGTGCGCCTCGATCACATCCAGCCGATAGAAGAGGTCTTCGCGGAAGCGCCGCTCGCGCACTTCCGTCTTCAGGTCGCGATTGGTCGCCGCCAGCACGCGCACATCGACCTTCACCGGCTCCGTGCCGCCCACGCGCTCGAACTGGTGGTCTTGCAGCACGCGCAGCAGCTTGGCTTGCAGGGGCAGGCTCATCTCGCCGATTTCATCGAGCAGGATCGTCCCGCGGTTGGCCACCTCGAACAGCCCCTTGTGCTGGGCCAGCGCTCCCGTGAAGGAGCCTTTTTCATGGCCAAAGAGCATGCTCTCCAGCAGCGACTCGGGGAGCGCAGCGCAGTTGATCTTAATCATTGGGCCGTTGCGCCGATCGGATGACGCATGGATGGCTTCGGAGATAAGCTCCTTGCCCGTGCCCGTCTCGCCGGTGATCAGCACCGTCGTGTTGGTGCGCGCCACCAGCCCCACCAGCTTGAAAATCTCGATCATCTGCGGGCTGACGCCGATGATGCGCTCCCTGGGATCGACGTTGACGCTCAAGAACTGAGTCTCTTCGCCGCCATGCTTGAGCCGCTCATAGGCCACCGCGCGCGCCACCGATTGCGCCACTGATTCCGGGCTATCGAAGGGCTTGACCAGATAGTCCACCGCGCCATTCTGGATCGCCTCAGCCGCCGTCACGCCGGGCGCCACCGCCGTCATCATGATGATGGGCGCTTCGATGCCGCGGTCACGGAGCTGCTTCAGCACGTCAACACCGTTGAGATCCATCTTCACGTCGAGCAGAATCACATCGGGCTGATTGGGAGCGCCGGGCTGGGCCTTCGCGAGCGTCTCTGCGCTGGTCGCGGCCTCCTCGACGAGATAGTCTTCGCCCTCGAGCACCTCGCGCAGAAACTCGCGCACCGCGTCATCATCGTCGCAGATCAGCGCTCGCACCTGCGCCGTCTCGTCCGCTCCCTTCGTCGCATGTCCGCGCGCGCTTCCCATGAAGTCCCCGTCCTTCCAGGCGCCAGGGCGCCGACGTGATAATCGCCTCAAGTCAACCTCTGGGAGATGCGTCAGCGCAACTCGCGGTCAGCGCGTCATCAGGCCAACCAGATCATGTCGCAAGTTCGTTGCCCAGCGTGCTGCGTGCTCATCGATTTGCACGGGTCAGCTTCTCCTTGATTGTACCCCGTGGAGACGCTGAACGTACAAACAACGCAGCGCTGTAGTGTCTCAGTGCGGTTCCTGCGTGGGCGCGCACAGGGGCAGTGTGATGGTGAAGATAGCGCCTCCCAGCCGATCCTCGCTGCGGTTGCGCACCTGGAGCGAGCCGCCATGCGCGCCGATGACCCCGCGCGTGATGTACAGTCCCAGCCCGCTGCCAGAGACTTCGCTGGCCTGGCGATCCAGCCGGATGAATGGCTCGAAGATGCGCTTCATCTCGGCCTCCGGGATGCCCGCGCCATAGTCGCCCACGCTGATGCACACCGCGTCGGCGTCGCGCCAGATGCGCGTCTCGATGGCGCCCTGTGACGCGGAATACTTGACAGCGTTATCGAGCAGATTGCGCACCGCCTGGCAGACGCGGTCGCGATCAACCACAGCGGTGATCGGCTCAGCGGGGCGCTCCAGCGAGAAGGCGCGGTCGCGCTCGGCGGCGGTATACTCGGCGACCATCTCGGCCACCGCCGCTGCGATGTCGCACTCAGCGGGCGCCAGTGTGAATCGACCAGCGCTGAGACGGGTCGCCGTTTGCAGGTCGTCCACCAGCCGATTCAGGCGAAAGGCATGCTCGACAATCGTATCCATGTAGCGGTTGCGGGTCTCGTCGTCCACCATTGGGCGCTTGGCTGTCTGGGCGTAGTTGATGATGGGGTGGAGTGGGCCGCGCATCTCGTGCGCGACCATCTGGATGAAGCGTTGATTCTGCGACTGCGCCTCACGCAGCAGGGTGTTGGTCGCTTCGAGTTCGTCCACCTTCTGCCGTAGCGCGGCGGTGGCCTGATCGACCTGCTCTTGCAAGCGCGAGTTGGCGGCCAGCAGATCGCTCTGCGCCTGCTCCAGCTCCTGCACCCGCGCGGCCAGCTCGCGCTCCAACCGCAGCCGCTCCAGCGCCTGTGACACGGCCAGTCGCAGCTCATCCACATCCAGCGGCTTGACGAGGTAATTGTAGGCCCCCGCGCGCAGCGCCTGAAGGGCGGAGTCGAGCGTCGCATACGCTGTCATGGCGATGCGCAGGGTGTGGGGAGCGATGCGCCGCGCGGTGGCCAGCAGGCTCTCGCCGTTGGCCTCGACCCGCACATCGCTGATGACCAGATCGAAGGCGCCATCGGTCAGCAGCGCCAGCGCTGTCGCGCCATCCGCTGCGGTCACGATGACACGCCCTTCATGGCGCAGCGTCACGGCGACAGCCTTGAGTGTCGCCATGTCGATGTCGGCCAGCAGCACGCGCGCCACCGGGGGCGACATTGGAGCGAGCGTCGCCGCGCTGGAGGGCGCGGTGGGACGCCTTGCGCTGTCTGAGAAGCTATTTGCCATGCCTCGCCTCTTCACGCTGTGCAAGTCGCACAAATATGCGCTCTCCGCCGTGCTTCTGTTGTCGCACATCGGCGTCACGCCACGTCAGACCACTAGTACCACCGGAGCGCTGAGTGTGCAGCGTCAGGCTACACAGGCGCCGTGCTATAATCCGCCAGTGGCGCAGTGAACGCATATCCGCCGCGATGGGCGCACGTCAGCGACGCCGTGACGCCCATACCACCCGCGCCGATGACCCAGCACGCAGGAAGACGCAGCCGCGCGCAGACACACGACGCCAGACGCCGCCATAGCCGCCATAGAGGAGCGCACTACACATGGATTTCACGCTCAACGACGAGCAGACCATGATTCGCAACATGTGCCGCGAGTTCGCGGAAGAAGAGATCAAGCCCCACGCCGAGGAATTGGATCGCACGTCAGCGTTTCCGTATGAGATCGTGCGCAAGATGGGGAGCCTGGGCTTGCTGGGCCTGCCCTTTCCGGAGGAGTACGGTGGCGCAGGCGCCGACTACCTCAGCTATTGCCTCGCGCTGGAAGAGATCGGGCGCGGCGACGCCTCGGTCGGCATCACCATGGAGGCCCACACCTCGCTCGGCGCAACGCCGTTCTACCTCTTCGGCAGCGAGGAGCAGAAGCAGCGCTATCTGACGCCGCTGGCGCAGGGCAAGCAGCTGTGGTCGTTCGGGCTGACCGAGCCGAACGCTGGCTCCGACTCCGGCGGCACGGAGACGCACGCCGAGCGCGAAGGCGATGTCTGGCGCGTCAACGGCGCGAAGACGTTCATCACCAACGCTGGCACTGACATGAGCGCGGGTGTCACCATCACCGCCGTCACGGGCAAGACCGACGACGGCCACAAGGCCATCACCAACTTCATCGTGCCAAAAGGCACGCCTGGTTATCATATCGGCGCGGCCTATCATAAGATGGGATGGAAGGCGTCCGATACGCGCCCGCTGACCTTTGAGGATTGCATGATCCCAGATGAGCAGCGGTTGGGTGATGTCGGCGACGGTTTCCGCCAGTTCATGCTGATTCTGGATGGCGGGCGCGTCGCCATCGCCGCCTTGAATGTCGGGCTGGCGCAGGCGTGCTTCGACGAAGCCAAGCAGTATTCCAGCGAGCGCAAGCAGTTCGGGCGACCGATTGGAGCCTTCCAGGCGATCCAGTTCAAGCTAGCCGATATGGCTATGGAGATCGAGCTGTCGCGTTTAATGTATTACAAGGCTGCGTGGTTGCATATGCAGGGCCTTCCCTTCTCGCGAGAAGCCTCAATGGCGAAGCTGTTCTCCTCCGAGACGGCCAAGCGCTGCGCGGATCAAGCCGTACAGATTCACGGCGGCTACGGATTTATGGACGAGTACCCTGTCTCGCGCTTCTGGCGCAATGTCAAGGTGCATGAGATCGGCGAAGGCACGAGCGAGGTGCAGCGGCAGATCATCGCCAAGCATCTCTGATTGGCTCATCCACTTGCATTCATCGCCTTTGCTCCGGCCTCGACACGCCTGATCGCGCCCGACGCATCACGACGAGCGAGTCGAGTGCGAAGGCGCGCGAGGCCAGGGGAACGGTGGAGCGACGCATGCGTACTGTAACGCGAGTCGGCGTAAGTTTGAGTGTCGTGGCAGCGCTGGCGCTCTATGGACTGCAGCTTGTCGCCGGACTGGTAGCGACGCTGGGAATCATCATCATCGGCGTGATCGCCGGACTGTGCGTGGCGAAGTGGCTCCAGCGCGACTGGTATGGCCGCCAGCTCGATGCCGGCGCGCGCGCGGGCGCCATCGCCTGCGGGGTGGCGGGCCTCAGCTCGATGCTTTATCTGCTGGGGCAGGGGCCGCGCACAACCGCCGAGCTGGCCGCCCGCTCGCGCCTGGGCGGACTTTCGATGGGCTGGCTTGCACAGGCGCTCAGTCCGCTGGGGCCAGCAGGCGTCATCGTCGTCAGCTCGGTCGTGGCGACACTGCTCGGCGTCGCGCTGGCGGCGCTGACCGCGCTCGTCTTTGGCTGGGGCAAGGACAAACGCTCGCAGCGCGTCATCGCGCAGGCGCGGCTGGCGGCGCAGTCGCAGCAGCACGGGGAGATCGGCGCGCAGGTGACACCCAGCGGCGCTCGCCCGGCTTCGCCATCGGTGCAGCTCTACGGGCGCAATACGAGCGCCGAGGGCGGGCTGCTGAGCGCCCCCGGCGTGCGGCGCACCGCTGGCCCGGTCATCCGCGAGGATGTGGCAGAGGAGCCGGTAGCCTTCGAGTCGTGGGATGACGACGCTCCCACTCGCAAGACCACCCTCCAGTCGGCCAGCGCCAAGCAGCCCAAGCGCCGTCCCTCCAATGCGCGCTCGGCGGGCGACGCCATCAGCGCCGATGAGCGCGCCGCGCTGCTCGCCTGGGAAAAGGCGCTGGCCGACGGCTCGCAGCCCGGCGCCCGGACCTCGCAGCGCGCCGCCAAACCATCGGAGTTCCTGACGCAGCCAGGCGCCGCCGCCAAGCGCAGCCGCAAGAAGCAGAACACCCGCGACTGGCTGTGCTAGCGGTGGCGGCGCGGAACCTCTCCCCCTGACCCCCTCCCCTCCGAGGGAGGGGGAACCCATGTCAGCGGATGCGGCGCGAGGCAAGGGAGCTGGCTGGCGTTGGCGTCTCCCAGTCCGCGCAGGCGGACTTCGCGGCCCGGAGGACCATCCAGGCGCGGTTTTAACCGCCAGCAGCCGACCACCAGCCCGTCTCAGTCCCTACCTCGTCATGGGGCGGCTGCTCGGCGCGGGCGCGGTGGGTGGCTGCCCGGAGCTCGCGGTGAGCGGCTCCTCCACTGACTCGACGCGATCGAAGGCCGCCAGCGCATCCGTGCGGCGCAGCAGCCCGACTGGCGCCCCTGCTGTGTCGCCATCCACCACGGGTAGCTGGCGCACACCCGCGCGCACCATGCGACGCACGGCCACTGGCAGGCGCTCGCGGCGGCGCGCTGTCACCAGATTGCGCGTGGCAATGTCGCGCGCCAGTAAGGGCCTGCCTGCATCCGACGCAACACGCTCGCGCAGGTCGCGCCCCACGATGATGCCCGCCAGCCTGCCCGTGGCGTCTACCACCAGCGCGCAGCCATCGCGGTAGACCGCCGCGCGCAGCTCATCCACGGGCGTCGTCTCTGCGAAGGCGCGAGGCATGGCCTGCATCGCATCCTCCACCCGCAACGCCGCGAATGGATCTCCAGTCGGAGCTGCCGCAGCGCCCGGAGGGATGACGCCACGCGCCAGGCTGGCAGCGGGCGAGGCATCCATCGCACGTGCTGCGCCATCGCTCTCTCCGACTCCGGCAGCGGCGGGCGCGCGTGGCACGAGCCGTTGCAGCCGCAGCACCTGACGCACCTGCTCCAGCGAGAGCAGCCCCACGCGCTTGCTCGATCTGCCGCGCTCGACCACCACGATCTGCCGCATGCCACGGCGCGTCATGCGCAGCCACGCGGCGTACAGCGTCTCATCGGGATACGCCGAGACGATCTGGCGGCTGATGACCTGCGCCACGCGCATCGCATCCAGATCATCGGGCGCGACACGCGCCACGTCGGAGAGCGTGAAGACGCCGATGATGCGTCCATCCTCGCGCGCCAGCGCCGCCGGAGCGCCGCTCTGGCGCAGCGTCTCGGCGGCCTGCTTGAGCGGCGTATCGCTGGCCAGCACAGGCGGAGTGGCGCCGCCAACCGCATCCAGCGTCTCGCGCACCGATACCCGCTGCATCAGCGGCAGAGCGTAGTCGTCGCGGTGGGCGGGCGAGTCGATGCGGGTGGCAGGCTGCGTGTGGTAGACACTCTTGTCGCCGGTGATGACGTAGGCCACCATCGTCGCCAGCATGGCCGGAGCGATCAGCGAGAGGTCGCCCGACATCTCTGTCACCATCAGGATCATCGCCAGCGGCGTCTTGGAGATGCCGCCGAAGAAGGCCGCCATCCCCACCAGCACAAAGGCGCCCGGCGAGATATTCGCCACCAGCGGCGGCACGGCGTAGTGCAGCCCCGCCCACAGCGCGCCGCCCATGAAGCCGCCCGCCACCATCGCAGGCGCCACATCGCCGCCACTGCCGCCAGAGCCAAGCGTCAGCGAGGTGGTGGCGATCTTGGCGAAGACCAGCAGCGCCAGCAGCAATCCACTGAGCGTCGTGTAGTCGTTATTGACGCTGAACTGCACGAATCCATAGCCCATGCCGAGCGACGCGGGCAGGTAGATGCCGATCAGCCCGACCAGCACGCCGCCCAGCGCGGGCTTGAGCAGCCGCGAGATGGGCAGGCGGTCGAAGGCGCGTGTCACCCCCTCCATCGTCGCCTCGAAGATCAGCCCGACCACGCCCGCCAGCACACCCAGCGCCAGAAAGCCCACCAGGCTGCGCGGATCGTGAAAGCCGAAGTCGGTGTGGGAGCCGAAGATGGGCTGCCAGCCGACGATGACGCCGAACACGGTGTAGCCTACGACGGCGGCGATGAAGGTGGGGAAGATGGCGTCGGCCTCGAAGTCGCGCTTATACAGCACCTCCGCGCCGAAGATGGCTCCCGCGAAGGGCGCGCGGAAGATCGTGCCGATGCCCGCGCCCATGCCCGCGACGGCGGCGATGCGGCGGTCGTGCTCGTCGAGATGCAGCGTCTGCGCCAGCCATGAGCCGATGCCCGCCATGATCTGCGCCGCCGCGCCCTCGCGTCCCGCGCTGCCGCCAGAGCCAATCGTGATGGCCGAGGCGATCAGCTTGATCGGCGCGACCCGCTTGCGGATCATGCCGTTGCGCTGGTGAAACGACGCCAGCACGTCATCGGTGCCGCCGCGCGCCGTCTCAGGCGCGAGCGTGTAGACCATCACCCCGACAATCAGGCCACCCAGACCCGTCACCAGCGGCAGCAGCCACGGATGCGCAATCGGCGTGAGGACGGTCGCTCCCTCGCCGGCTGGCTGAGGGGGAACACTGCCTGCAATCAGGCCGAGCAGCAGATGGGTCGCCAGATCAATCGCGCCATAGAAGAGCGCCATCACCAGGCCAGCGGCGACGCCGATCACTGCGCCGAGGAAGAGCCAGCGCTGAAAGTAGGCGCGGGTATAGCGGCTGAACTGCGCCTGAATCTCGTCGCGCTGCGGTCGGCGACGCCAGCTAC
>DATAED010000395.1:0-4202 GCA_036258195.1 Ktedonobacterales bacterium | reverse complement strand
GCGCGCTCGATTCCACTGCGCTCCTGGCCTATGGCATGAATGGCGAGACGCTGCTGCGGCGACATGGCGGCCCGGCGCGGCTGCTGGCCCCCGGCTACTTCGGCTTCAAGAATGTCAAATGGGTGACGGAGATCGAACTGGCCATCGCCGCGCAGGGCTATTGGGCGGCGCGCGGCTGGACGGCGGCGCTGGCTCACAGCGTTGCGCGCATCGATGTGTGCCGCGCTGAGTCGGCGAGCTCTGCGCTGCTGGCGGGTGTCGCCTATGCGGGCGCGCAGGGCGTCGGCGCGGTCGAGCTGCAGGTCGATGGCGGCTCGTGGAGCGCTCCCGCGCAGGCGCAGATCGAACCACCGCTTGCGCCGATGGCCTGGGCGCTGTGGCGCGCCAGCCTGCCCATCGCCCCTGGCAAGCACACCATCGCCGCGCGCGTCATCGACCGCGCCGGGCGCATCCAGCCGCCGGGCGACGGCCAGATCTTCCCCGATGGCGCGCAGGGCTACGACCGCATCGAGGTGATGCTATGAGGCGAGCCGAGCCAGCGCATGATCGCCCCCGCGCGACGAACGGGCGGCTGAAGCCGCAGCTAAGGGCGCTCGCTAGAGCGCCGCAAAGCCCGCCTCTGTGGGCTAGAAGACGGGGAGCGTCAGTCGGTAGACTCATGGCTGCGGAGGCTCCTGCCACGAGTCGCGCTGGTCGCCTCTATCGTGCATTCAGCCCGTGGGCGCAGGCGCTCATCGTCGCGGTGGCAGGCCTCCGCTCGTTGGCGCGCTTCCACGCGCTGCCCATCGCTACCTCGCTCCCGCCGACCGCTGCGCCGCTCGCTGACGCGCCGCTCGTCTCGATCATCGTCCCCGCGCGCAACGAGGCGCGCACGCTGCCGACCCTGCTCCCCTCGCTGCTCCAGCAGGACTATCCCCATCTGGAGGTCATCGTCGTGGATGACGCCTCGACCGATGGCGCCGCCGAGATTGCGGCGCGCTGGGCTGCGCGCGATCCACGTCTGCGCCTCATCCGCAGCGCCGGGCCGCCGCCCGGGTGGACGGGCAAGAGCGCCGCTTGCTGGCAGGGAGCGCAGGTCGCATGCGGCGACTGGCTACTCTTCACCGATGCCGATACCTGCCACGCGCCCGCTGCGCTGCGCTCGGCGCTGGCGCTGGCTGCGCAGAGCAACGCCGCCGCCGTCTCGCTCTTTCCCCGCCAGCGCTGCGAGGGCTTCTGGGAGCGGCTGCTGCTGCCTTTCGCCTACCAGCAGTATTTCGTCGGCGCCAACACCCGCGCCCTGCATCGTCCCGACGCGCCCGCGCTGGCCAACGGGCAATATTACCTCATCAGCCGCGCCGCCTATGCCGCAGCGGGCGGGCATGCCGCCATCGCGCGCAGCGTGATTGATGATGTGGCGCTGGCAGGCGCGCTCAAACGCGCAGGCTATTCGACGCTGGTGGCGCGCGGCGAGGCGCTGGTCAGCGTGCGCATGTACGAGGACTTCGGCGCGCTGGCGGAGGGCTTCACCAAGAACGCCGCGCAATTCGTGCGGGCGCAGCGCGGCGCGGGCGCGCTGGTGGCGCTCTCCACTGCCGCCAGCGCCGTGACACTCCCTACGCTGCTCAGCCGCGCGGCCCGTGGCGATCTGCTTGGCCTGAATGGCGCGCTGGCCGCCTGGCTGGCGGCGGGCTGGGCGCTGGCTCCGTGGGCGCGCTCCTTCGGCGTGCAGCGTTGCTATCTGCCGCTCGCCCCGCTGGCCGCGCTCGTCTTCACGGGCGTCGCGCTGACCTCGTTCGCCCATACGCTGCTGCGCTGGCCCGTCCGCTGGAAAGGCCGCGCCCTCACCCCCTGATGGCGAGAGCCAGCCAAAAGCCCCTCTCTCGCAAAGCGGGGGAGGGGTTGGGGAGGGGGTCATAACTGGATCCTGCTTTTCTCGCGTTTCATCGCGTTTTGTGGTAACCTAGGGGCAATGACGCGGGCGAAAACCAAGCTCGCCATCAAACTATCAGAAGACCCACACAACCCATCAGCAAACTCGCCGCCAGTTCGGCGGAGAGTCTAAACGCCTGTGGAGAGGTGAGCGCTGGCCGCAGTCGTGAGGCTGTGGTGAAACTGACCCCAGTGAAGCAGGAACCAAACACGTCTTATTCCCTGGTGGAATAGAACAGTAAGTTTTGGAGAACGGCTAGAGCATGCCCTCGATGACGCTGGGGCCAGCCTGCGTGGGGATGATGCGCGTCAGGCGCAGGCCAGCGGCGCTGAAGAGCCGCGCGAACTCCTCAGCGGTGCGCTCGTGACCGCCCGTCATGATCAGCATCTGCACATCCAGCGAGGCCGCGCGCCCTGCGCCTGGCCCCTTGCCTGGCCCGGATGGCATGACCTGCTCGATCACCGCGATCCTCCCCTGTGGGCCAAGCGCCTGAGCGCAATTGCGCAGGATGGCGACGGCGCGCTCGTCGTCCCAGTCGTGGATGACCCGCCGCAGCGTGTAGATGTCGCCTCCGGAAGGCACATGCGCGAAGAAGTCGCCGCTGACGATCTCGCAGCGCTCGACGACGCCCGCCGTCTGTAAGGTGGGGCCAGCGCTCGCCACGACATGCGGCAGGTCGAAGAGCACGCCGCGCAGCCCCGTATGCGCCCGCAGGATGGTCGCCAGCAACAGCCCCTGCCCTCCGGCGACATCCACGACCGTCCCGCGCTCGCCGAAGTCATACGCCGCGACGACCGCGTCAGCGGCGCGCGGGGAGCCTGCCGTCATCACCTGATTGAACAGCGCGTTCTCCTCGGGATGCTCGGTGAGCCAGGCGAAGTGCGACGCGCCATACAGATGGTCAAAGCCCGTCTGACCTGTCGCCACACTATACGGCAGCTCGGCCCAGGCGTGGTATGCCTCGGCGCCCGCGAAGAGCGCAGCCGGTCGCACCGACTCCGGATGCGTGGCTTGCAGGCGCTCGCCCAGCGGCGTCAGCGCGAATCGCCGACCATCCAACTCCGCAAAGACGCCCAGGCTGGCCAGCGCCCGCAGCGCGCGATACAGCGCCTCGGGCTGCGTCTGGGTGGCATGCGCCAGCTCCTTCGACGAGCGCGGGCCATCCGCCAGCCGCTCGGCAATCTCCAGCCGCGCCGCCAGCGCGACGAGCTGCGTCGCCCGGTAGCCGAAGATCAAGTCAAACAGCGCCCGTTGTGGCGCGTCGTCGGCCTGCCCACTGCTCTGACTCATCGTGTTCCCCCTCATTCTTGCGCCGTGTGTTCAGCGCGAGTTCCCCTCTGCTCAGGAGTGTGGCATGCGCCGTCGGTCTGTGTCTAGCCATGCGAGCCAGTGTCCAGCGTTGACAGGCGCTCGCGTGCGCGCGTCTACTGCCAGCAGGGCCAGCAGACGAGACGGCAGCCAGAGGAGCGTGCGGCGATGACGACGACACAGCAGACCAGCGCGGCGCAGGAGTCCACCCCGAGCGCCGCCCAGCGCGATGATTTCACGACGCACGAGGTCTTCAATCAGCCGCCACCGCTGGTAGGCTACAACGTCTACGAGCAAGACACCGCCTTGCGCGAGGGTGTGGCGCGCGAGGGCGCCGCGTGGGATGAGCCGCGCCTGCGCGAGATCGGCGCAGTGGCTGGCTCCGAGGAGGCCATCGCCTGGGGCGAGCAGGCCAATCGCTACCCGCCCGAGCTGCACACCCACGACCGCTATGGCCATCGCATCGACGAGGTCAGCTTCCATCCCGCCTGGCACGAGCTGATGCGACGCGCCGTCGGCTGGGGGCTGCACGCCGCGCCCTGGCGCGATCCGCAGCCGGGAGCGCATGTCGCCCGCGCCGCTGGATTCCTCGCCTGGTCGCAGGTGGAGTCTGGGCATGGCTGCCCCATCTCGATGACCTACGCCGCCATCCCCGCGCTGCGTGTGGAGGCATCCGTGGCGGCGGAGTGGGAGCCGCGCTTCACCTCGCTGGAGTACGACTTCGGCCTGCGCGCGCCCCGGACCAAGCGCGGGCTGATCTGCGGCATGGGCATGACGGAGAAGCAGGGCGGCTCCGACGTGCGCGCCAACACCACCCGCGCCATCCCCGACACAGCGGATGCGGCGGGCGGGGCGGGCTATCGGCTGACGGGCCACAAGTGGTTCTGCTCGGCGCCGATGAGCGACGCCTTCCTCGTGCTGGCGCAGGCGCCCGGCGGCCTGACGTGCTTCCTGCTGCCGCGCGTCTTGCCCGATGGCGCGC
>DATAED010000394.1:0-1565 GCA_036258195.1 Ktedonobacterales bacterium | reverse complement strand
GTCAAATTCGTGCTGATCGCGCTGGCCTTCGCGCTGATCTGCTACCTCTACTGGCGCTTCCGTGAAAGCGCCACCCTCTGGCTGCGGCTGGGCTTCGCGCTGGTGCTGGGCGGCGCGGTGGGCAACCTGCTTGACCGTTTCACGCACGCCTATGTCGTCGACTTCGTCCACTTCCAGATTCCAGGCAAATTCGACTTCGCCGTCTTCAACGTCGCCGACAGCGCCATCACTATCGGCGTCATCGTCATCGCCCTGTGCCTCTACCGCATCAGCCCGGGGACGAACGAGAACGCCAGCGCGCCTGCCAATAGTGCGCGGGGACACGAAGCGCGGGAGCCGCGCTAACGTGACACGTGAGAGAGCGAGTTCAAGAGCAACCATGAGCCAGCGCGCCCGCGCCACGCATCCATCCACGCAGTCACCTCAGCCTCCCGCGCCCGTTGACCGCTCGGCGTGGGAGGAGATCGTCGTGGATGCGGCGCTGGCAGGGCAGCGCCTCGACCGCGCCCTGACGGATCTGCGCCCCGACCTCTCGCGGACGCGCATGCAGGCGGCCATCAAAGCGGGCGCCGTGGTGGTGAATGGCAAGCCAGCCAAGTCCAGCCTCATGCTGGAGCAGGGCCAGCGCATCGCGCTCTCGCCCACCCTGGGCCTCGACGCCGCCCGCGAGCTTGCCGCCGCGCCGCAGCCCGAAGCCATCCCGCTGCGGGTGGTTTACGAGGATGAGCATCTGCTGGTGGTGGACAAACCCGCCGGGCTGGTGACGCATCCGGCGCCAGGCCACCCCACCGGCACGCTGGTCAACGCGCTGCTGGCCCACACGCCGGAGCTGGAGGAAAGCGAGAATCCGCAGCGCCCGGGCATCGTGCACCGGCTGGATAAAGACACATCGGGGCTGCTGGTGATCGCCAAGGACGCGCAGACCCACACGGCGCTGGCCAACCAGATGCGCGAGCGGGCGATGGTCAAGCGCTATCTGGCGCTGGTCGAGGGACGCATGGATCCGCCCACCGGCGTGATCGAGGCGCCAATTGGCCGCGACCCACGCAACCGTCTGCGCATGACGCTGGTCAGCGAGGCGCGCGGCGGACGCGACGCACGCACGCGCTTCCACACGCTGCGCTACCTCCCCGGTCGCTCGCTCCTCGAAGTGCAGTTGGAGACGGGCCGCACGCACCAGATTCGCGTGCATCTGGCCGCGCTGCATCATCCCGTCGTCGGCGACCTCACCTATGGTCGTCCGCAGGCGCCCATGCCACCGCGCCAGTTTCTGCACGCCGCCCATCTGGAGTTTCGCCACCCCGTCACCCAGCAATGGCTGACCTTCGATGCCCCGCTGCCAGATGATCTGGCCAGCTTCCTCGCACGGCTCGACGAGCAGGCAACGCGCTAGAGCGCCAAGGCTGGCCATTCCTTGACTTTTTTAGCCCTGCGCCGTATATTTCCTGAGTTGCAGGTGGGATACCCCCCACCCGTATGCGCGACACGTTCCGATACGCCGAGCCGCCTCCTCGGGCATGCGCCAATGCGCGTGTGTTCGCGGTTGCCACAATGGGGTGGAGAGC
>DATAED010000393.1:0-1919 GCA_036258195.1 Ktedonobacterales bacterium | reverse complement strand
GGGCGTGGGCGCGCTGCTCAACATCTTCGCGCCGCGCGTGGCGGAGGAGTTCGCGCGGGTGGTGGCGCCAGGCGGGTTGCTGGTGGTGATGACGCCGCTGGCCGAGCATCTGGCGGAGGCGCGCGCGGCGCTGCCGTGGTTGCTCAGCCCGCAGCCAGACAAGGATGACCGCCTGCGCACCACGCTGGAGAATGACTTCGCGCTGGTGGAGGCGCGCCCGGCGCAGTTCACGCTCGCGCTCGACGCCGCCGCGCTGGCTGATCTGGCCAGCATGACGCCGCACCGCGCCGTCGCATCTGATACGTTAGTGGAGTCGGCGCGCGCGGCGACCACACGTTCCCCTGATCAGCGACTCAGCGTGCGCGTGGCGTGCATGGCGCGACGCTATCGGCGGCGACCAGCCACCCCCGCCTGATCGCCTCATCCCGCCTCATCCCGCCCCAGCCCCACTTCGCAGCCTGCCACCGCCAGATGCCGCATGATACTGTCTGACGCTATCCAGGCGGCGATTGCCTGATCGGACTGGCGCAACGAGAATAGCCCGACATCAGCAGTGTCAACAGCGTGCATCTCTGGTGTCAGCGTCTGACGAGAGGGAAGCGCCAACGGAAAGGGTGAGGATGGCCGCCGCACAGCAGCTCCACGACGCTCGCGCGCATGGTCGCGGGTATCGCGCCAGCACGTTCATCGGCTATACGCATGCGGTCGAGCGCGTCATCCAGACGATGCGGGCGCGGCTGGCCGAGCCGCTGGCGAGTCCGCTCTCACTGGACGAGATGTCAGAGATTGCCTGCCTCAGCCCGTTCCACTTCACGCGCGTCTTCAGCGCCGTCACGGGGCTGCCGCCGGGCGAGTTCTCCGCCGCGCTGCGGCTGGATGCGGCCAAGCGACGCCTGCTGACGACCTCGCTCAACGTCACCGATGTCTGCTTTGATCTGGGCTACACCAGCCTCGGAACCTTTGGCCTACGCTTCAAGCGGCTGACAGGGATGTCGCCACTCCAGCTTCGCCAGATAGCCGAGCAGTTCACGCCGCTCACGCCGGAGGGTGTGCTGCGGCGCGCGGAGGCGGCGGAGGCGGCGGAGGCGCGACGCGGCAGACCGGGGATGGAGCCAGAGATGGAGCCAGAGATGGAGCGCGCGGGCGGCGTCTGCGGAGTAGTAATGGCGCCAGCAGACTTCACGGGTCTGATCTTCCTGGGGTTGTTTGCGCGACCCATCCCGCAGGAGCGCCCCATCGCCTGCGCCACCATCGCGGCGCCGGGGCCATTCCATCTCATGCCGAGCGCCGAGTTGGGCGCGGGGCCGATTGCGGATGGCCGCTACTTTTTGTTCGCTGCGGCGCTGCCGTGGTCGCCACAGCCGCTGACGTATCTGGCGCCCGATGCCGGTTTGCTGGTGAGCGCTGGCGAGCGCGCCATCACGCTGCGCGCTGGGATGGCGCTCGCGCCTGTCCACCTGACGCTGCGCCCGCACCAGCTCACCGATCCGCCAATTCTGGGCGTCTTCCCGCCGCTGCATGCCTCGTTGCGTGCGTGACGCTGGCATGAGGGCTAGCTTGACGCTGGCTGCGCCGCGACGCTATACTACGTGCGGCGTGGCGGCCTGCGCCGCGCGCTCCCCGCCGACGTAGCTCAATGGCAGAGCAACGGTTTTGTAAACCGTAGGTTGTCGGTTCGAGTCCGACCGTCGGCTCCCCTGTTCAATCCCCTTGAATTCAGGGCTGAGCGCTCCCCGCACGATGCACTAGATCGGTCGCTCGTGGCGTTTGACGACTAATTTGACGACAGCCCCGCGCGCGTACCCGCGAAAAGTGGCCCCGTTTGGCCCCTCCACTCCCCTCTCTGCGCCTCCGCCATGCGCTATCCAAACAGCGCCCTCCCCATCACCTGCGCCGCGTCGCGCTGCATGCTCGGCAGC
>DATAED010000392.1:0-1694 GCA_036258195.1 Ktedonobacterales bacterium | reverse complement strand
GCGTTGGTGGCGCTGGCCGAGCGGCTGGCCGAGCGCGAGCGCAACATCGCCCGCTACGCCGCAGCGTATGGCCGCTATTGCTGGGAAGTCGGCGGGCTGGATGACCTGCGCGTGGCGCCATTTCATCTGCTGGCGACCGAGGGGCATGTCCACATCGACCGCGACCACCTCTGGCACATGGCGGAGCTGGCGCGGCTGGCCGAGGCCGACCCGCTCATCCTCACTACACGCCATCGCGCGGTCAACACGCTCGACGCCGACGACTGCGCCGAGGCCGAGAAATGGTGGGAGGAGCTGACCGCCAGCGGCGCGGAGGGCATGGTCGTCAAGCCGCTGGAGTTCATCACGCGCGGGGCGCGTGGGCTGGCCCAGCCTGCCCTCAAGTGCCGTGGGCGCGAATACCTGCGCATCATCTACGGCCCGGACTACACCGAGCCAGCCAATCTGGCGCGCCTGCGCAAACGCGGGCTGGCGACCAAGCGCAGCCTCGCCATCCGCGAGTTTGGGCTGGGCATCGAGTCGCTGGAGCGCTTTACGCGCCGCGAGCCGCTCTGGCGCACGCACCAGGCCGTCTTCGGCGTGCTGGCGATGGAGAGCGAGCCGGTTGATCCGCGCCTCTGAATCTGTTGAGTTCGCGCGCATCTCGACCCGCGCTGCCAGCCTGCGGGACACCCCACGCGGGACCGCTAGGTGGCGGAGGGCAGCTCGCCATGCCTGCGGCCACGCTCGTGCAGGCGCTCCTCCAGATTGATCTCGCGGGCGCCGGTCATCAGCATCGCAATCGTATTGATGGCGAAGATGAGCGGGATGAAGGCCCACCAGCCCACCAGGAAGAAGAAGCCGACAGCGCCAACGAGCATCAGCGCGGCGCCAACATACCAGTTGAAGAAGCTCGCGATGAGGCCCAAGACCTCGACGAGCGCGCACGCCAGACCGATGAAGAAGTGTGAGCTGTCGGGATTGACGCCGACGATGCGCTCGAGCGAGTGCGCCAGCGAGTAGAGAATATCGATCACAATGGTCGCGACAATCGTGACAATCCCGTTGAAGGTCGCAATGAGGCGCGTGGCAACGTTCATCTGGTGGACTCCTTTCCCCCCGGATGAGCTTCGCGGCGCCGATCGGCTCGGCGCCACGTGTACGCGCCGACGACGCAGCAACCCACGCGCCAACTCTGGAGCGACGCTGGTCATCCGTGAGCGCGTCGGCTTTGTGCAGCCGCCCGCTCGTGCGCTCAGGGCAGCGGCGTATCGGGCGACTGGTCGAGCTGCTCAGGCGCCTCGACGCCGACGATGCGATTCCAGAGCAGGTAGTCGGTGGCGCTCTTGGGAGCGAGCGCTGAGCCCGGCTCAGCCACCATGCCACCCATCGCCACGAACGGCGTCAGGTCGGGGTCGCGCAGGTTCACATAGGTGGCGCCCTCGCGCAGCCGATAGCCCTCTGGCTCGATGGGAATGCGCTTCAGCTCGGCGTCGGTGAGGCCGGGCAGGCGCGAGCGCAGGTCTTTGAGCGCATCTGCGGTCAGCCCCATCGCCTCGCTGCGCGGAGCCGTGGCGTCCACCTGCTCGCCCAGCGGAACGTCCTTATGGAAGTCGCGCTCCAGCTCACGCGAGATGCGCTCCTGTGGAGTGAGAAACTGTTCATCAGCCATCGTTCAGGCTCTCCTTCCCTGCTCATACACGCCAATCCTTCGG
>DATAED010000391.1:0-7206 GCA_036258195.1 Ktedonobacterales bacterium | reverse complement strand
GCCGACCGCCCTGCGATTCATCACCCCAATACCAGGTGATGTCGCCGTCCACCTCCAGGCGCCGGACGCTGGAGTACATCGTGGCCTCCTTGAGCTCGTACTCGCCGCGCGAACGCTCGGCGATCAGCTTGACGATCTCGTAGCCGTAGCAGTCGGATTCCGATAGCAGCCGCAAGATCATCGTGTCGGTATTCCCACGCAACAAATCGGATGTGAGCTCGCTTGTACCCATCGCGCTACCTCCGAGGAAGAGTATATGTCCAACTACTATATCTGTCAAGGTAGTATCAAAAACACAGTACACCGATGCGCAAAGTACTGTATGAGCCATGCCTGCCGCTGCTCATACAGCGCCATTTCGCCTTGACGCAAGCTATCCGCGCGGGCTACACTGCCTGCACAGAGAGCGCAGATCGGGAAGAGTACGCAGGGCAGACGAGCCACAGCGAGCCGGAGGGGTGCAAGCCGGCGCCGCCGCCCTGCCGAAACCGGCCCGTGAGCCGCGACCGAAGCCCAGACAAGCCGACGTGATCGTCGGCACAGTCAAAGAAGGTCAAAGGTCGCCGGTTGTCTCCCGTTACCATGAGACGCCACATCACCCGGCTAGCAGATAGCCAGCAGATAGCCAGCGGCAGGGCGTGTGGGCAGAGCAGGCGCGCGGCGACCTATCTTCCATTGCCGACAACGACGCGCGCCCGAAGTGAGGTGGTACCGCGGACTCATCGCCCGCCCTCATGACGTCATTGCGACGCGAGGGTGGGCGTTTTGTATGCGCTCGATGTGAGAGGCCCTCGGCGCGAACCCGCCGCACACGCGGCAGCGTACAGGAGCAGCGACATGGCGGACAACACCAGCGCCTCACAGAAGAAGGGCGCGAAATCCACGGCCAAGGCTGAGGCCAACAACGAAGCCACAACCGAGACAAAGGCGACGCGCGAGCGCAACGAAGCGAAGCTCGTGCAGGATGTCGCCGACCTGGACGATTACGCCCGCTGGTATCAGGATGTCGTCTACAAGGCCGACATGGCCGATCTCTCGCCCGTGCGTGGCTGCATGGTCATTCGCCCCTACGGCTATGCCCTCTGGGAGAACATGCAGCGCCTGCTGGACGACCGCATCAAAGCGACCGGCCACGAAAATCTGTACTTCCCTCTTTTCATCCCCTACAGCTTCCTGATGAAGGAGGCCGAGCATGTGGAGGGGTTCGCGCCTGAGGTGGCGCTAGTCACACGCGCGGGCGGCGAGGAGCTGGAAGACCCTCTGGTGGTGCGCCCCACCTCCGAGACGGTCATTGGCTATATGTACGCTCAGTGGGTGCATAGCTACCGCGATCTGCCTCTACTCTACAACCAGTGGGCCAATGTGGTGCGCTGGGAGAAGCGCACGCGACCCTTCCTGCGCACCAGCGAATTTCTCTGGCAAGAAGGCCACACCGTCCACCGCACCGAGGAGGAGGCCGAGGCCGAGACGCTGCTGATCCTCAACGAGGTCTATGCGGACTTCGTGGAGAAGGAGCTGGCGATCCCTGTCATCCAGGGACTCAAGAGCGAGAGCGAGAAGTTCGCCGGGGCGCTGCGCACCTACAGCATCGAGGCGATGATGGGCGACGGCAAGGCGCTCCAGTCGGGCACCTCGCACAATCTGGGGCAGAACTTCGCGCGCAGCTTCGGCATCGAGTTTCAGGACGCCGATGGCCAGGTGAAGACAGCCTGGACGACGAGCTGGGGCGCCAGCACGCGCCTGATCGGCGCGCTCATCATGGCGCACGGCGACGCCAACGGCCTGCGCATGCCTCCTCATGTCGCGCCCACGCAGGCCGTGATTGTGCCTATCTGGCGCAAAGACGACGAGCGCCAGACGGTCGCGGCGCTGGTGAGCGAGGTGGAGGCGGCGCTGCGCAAGGCGGGCGTGCGCGTGAAGGCCGACTGGCGCGAGGAGCGTCCTGGCTGGAAGTACAACGAGTGGGAGCTGCGCGGTGTGCCCGTGCGCATCGAGATCGGCCCCCGCGACGCCGCCAACGGCCAGGTGATGCTCGTCCCTCGCACCGACCGCTCCGCCAAGGAGGCGGTCGCCGTGGGCGCCGTCGCCGAGCGCGTGCCTGCCCTGCTGGAGGAGATTCAGCAGGCGCTCTACGCGCAGGCGCTAGCCTTCCGCCAGAGCCGCACCTATCAGGCGATGGACTACACGCAGTTCCGCACGCTCTTCGAGGATCGCAGCAAGCAGGGCTTCGTGGGGGCGTGGTGGTGTGGCGACGCCGCCTGCGAGGCGCAGGTGAAGGCCGACACGCAGGCGACCATCCGCAATCTGCCCTTCGACCATCCCGAGAAGCCCGCCGGGGCGGTCTGCGTCCACTGCGGCAAGCCCGCCCGCGACTGGGCGATCTTCGCGCGGGCGTATTAGGGCGCGAAACCTCTCCCCCTGTCCCCCTCCCCTGCGAGGGGAGGGGGAACCCTTGGCAGAGATTGAGGCGCTGGCCAGCGCCTTCTCTGCTGCAACGGTCGCAGAATGATGCAGGGGAAAGATTCAGCGTCGCCGCGCTGAAACCCTGCCCTGGGTTCCCCCTCCCCTTCAGGGAGGGGGAACCCAGGGGGAGAGGTTTCGCGCCACCACAGCACACATTCACAGGAGCCAGCCGATGCCAGCCACACTCTATCTCATCCTGCTAACCTATGTGCGCCCGCCAGAGGAGGTGGCGGCGCATCTGGAGGAGCATCGCGCCTACCTGCGCGGCGCCATCGCCGCTGGCCACCTGATCGTCTCCGGGCGAATGATGAATGACGCGGGCGGCGTCATCCTCGTGCGCGCTGCCTCAGAGGAGGCCGTGCGGGCGCTGGTGGCTGATGATCCCTTCGGCCAGCACGGCATCGCCACGCACCAGATCATCCCCTTCGCGGCGAACTGGAGCGCGCCCGCCTTCGCGCCCTTCCTGGCGCCGTTCGCAGCGGACGCGAAGGGGCAGAGCAAACCGGGCGCTGGCGGTTGAAACCGCGCCTGAAAGGCCTGCGGCCCACAACGTCTGCCTGCGCGGATGCGGGATCGAGCGCCTCCGGATCCGCGCAGGCGGGTTTTGTGGCGGCTTGCCGCCTTGAGGCGCGGTTTCAACCGCCAGCCAGGCGGCGTAGCAGTTCCGCCGCCGCCGTCTGGCCGTGCGCCTCGGCCACGTCGAGCGGCGTCTGGCCATCGCTCTTGCGCGCGGTGGGGTCAGCGCCGTGGGCCAGCAGCAGCTCGATCATGGCGAGCTGGCCGTTCTGCGCGGCCTCGTGCAGGGGAGTGAAGTCGTCGGCCTGCGCGGCGTTGACATCCGCGCCATGCCGCAGCAATTCCTCGCTGATGGCGAGTCGCTGCGCGGCCACGGCGGAGTGCAGTGGCGCCACGCGCATCGCGTTCTGTGAGGCGCGGTTGGGATCAGCGCCCGCCTCCAGCAGACGATGCGCGGCCTCCGCCTGCCCAAAGAACGCCGCCAGCCCCAGCGGCGAGAAGCCATCCGGCGCGACGGCGTGCGCCAGCGCGGGATCGGCGGCCAGCAGCGCGCCCAGCCGCTCGACGCGCCCCAACGCCGCCGCTTCAAAGACATCGAGCGGCGCGCCCGCCTCGGCCAGCAGCGTGGCGATGGCTGGCTCACCATGATACAGCGCGACCAGCGGCGCCGAGACGCCCTGCGCATCGCGCGCGGCGCTCAGCGCGGGCTGCGCCGCCAGCGAACGCTCCACCTGCGCACGGTCGCCCGCCCGGATGGCCCGGAAGAACGCCGCCCGCGCCTCATCCGCCTGACTCGCCTGATCCGCATCATCTGCCATGGCGTCGCTCCTCTCCGCTCGCGATTGCGATTGGTCATCCGTTCTACTGAGGAGCAGTATAGCATGGCGGGAAGCCCTCACCCCAGCCCCCTCCCCAACCCCTCCCCCGCTGCGGCGGGAGAGGGGCTTTCGGCGACTGACCACTGGCGAGGCACAGAATTCGCCCGGCTCATCGAAACTCCCCTCTCCCTCTGGGAGAGGGGCTGGGGGTGGGAGCTACCTCGCCACCGCCGCTTTCCGCGAGCGGAACGCCTGTGCCAGGCAGACGATGGCGTCGAACCACAGCACGGCGCCAGCGATGAAGCCCACCACGATCCACCACAGGTAGACCTGCGTGGTCGCGGCGGCGTGCGGCGGCGAGACTGCGGGCAGGAACGCCACCACGGCCACCGTCGCCACGCAGAGAATGGCCCCCTTGGCCCAGGCCGAGACCGAGCGCAGGATGCGTCCCAGCGCCAGATAATGAATGCCCGCGATGATCGCCACCAGCGGCAGCAGCCACACCATCTGATTGAAGAGATTGCAGATGATGAGCACGACGATGAAGCCAACGTACTCCAGTTGCGTCGTCATGATGTAGCTGCGGCGTGTTGTGGCGCTGCGCGGCGAGTCGCTCGCCAGCGCGGGATTGGCGGCCAGCGCGCGGTCGGCGTTGGTCAGCGCGACCATGCTCCCGACGATCAGCAGCAGGGCCACCACCACCGCCGCGATGGATGGCAGCGGCCCGATATGCCCCTGGAATCCGACCGTCGCGAGGAAGACGAAGATGCCGCCGCCGACCGACGCAAACAGCGCCCGTCGGCCCAGATCGTGCTCGGCGGACTGCGGCAAATCGCGTGCGCCGCGCGAATACATCATCGTACTGCTCTCCTTCAATTTCCTGGCGTTACCTGCGCGTTCGACCGCTGGGCGACGCCCCCTGTCCCCGCATCTCGTCCTATGATATGACGCACAGCCGCCCGCTGCATTCACCGCGGCAGTGACGGCGACGCCTGCCGAGCGGGTGATACAATGCTCTGCGCGCGCCCCGACGATGGGGCGACGCGCAGGCAGCCAGACAGCACGAGCGCACACGCGCCCGACCCGCCGCGAAGATCGCGAAGAAATGGAGCTTCTCCTACGCCCAGAACCGACAGCATCATCGATCTGAAGGCTGAGAATCGTCCCGAGCGCGCCTTTCTCATCGCCGTCGAGGTGAATCAGGACGATGCCCTGTGGGATGTCGAGGATTCGCTCGCCGAGCTGGCGGCGCTGACCAAAACGGCAGGAGCCGAGGTGATCGGCTCGCTCTCGCAGCGTCTGCCCACGCCCACGGTGAACCTCTATCTGGGCAAGGGTCGCGCCAACGAGCTGGCGCAGCTATGCCGCGAGCGCGACATCGATCTGGTCATCGCCGATGACGAGATTACTCCCTCGCAGCAGCGCAACCTGGAGGAGCTGACCAATGCGCGCGTCATCGACCGCACCGCGCTGATCCTCGACATCTTTGCGCAGCACGCCCGCACCCGCGAGGGTCAGCTCCAGGTGGAGCTGGCGCAGTTGGAGTATCGTCTGCCCCGCCTGACCGGGCGCGGCAAGGCGCTCTCGCGCGTGGGCGGCGGCTCGCGCGGCGCGACAGGCGGCGCGGGCGGCGCAATTGGCGTGCGCGGCCCCGGTGAGACCAAACTGGAGCAGGATCGCCGCCGCATCCGCGCGCGCATCGCCGAGCTGCGCCACGACCTCGAGTCGGTGCGCGAGTCGCGCGCCACCCAGCGCCGCCAGCGTGCGCGACAGGGCGCGCCTGTCGTCGCCGTCGTCGGCTACACCAATGCCGGCAAATCCACGCTCTTCAACGCGCTGACCTCCGCCAACGCGCTGGCCGAGAACAAGCTCTTCGCCACGCTCGATCCCACCACGCGACGCATCACGCTACCGACGCATCAGGAGGCGCTGCTGACCGACACGGTGGGGTTCATCCAGAAGCTGCCGACCACGCTGGTCGCCGCCTTCCGCGCGACGCTGGAGGAGGTGGTGGAGGCCGATGTGCTGCTGGAAGTGGTGGATGTGACGCATGAGAACGCCATCGAGCAGAGCCAGACGGTCAGCGATGTGCTGGCCGAGCTGGGCGCGGCGGAGAAGCCACGGGTGACGGCGCTCAACAAGATCGACCTGCTGGCCGACCCGCAGCAGGTGGATACGACGCTCTACCCCAACGCCGAACCCGTCTCGGCCATCGAGCGCCTCCATCTGGATGCGCTGCTGGAGCGCGTCGGCGAGGTGCTGGCCGAGCGGATGGTGCGCATGCAGGCGCTCATCCCCTTCGAGCGGGGCGATCTGGTGGAGCTCTTCCATCGGCGCGGGCAGGTCTACCGCCAGAGCGCCACAGCGGATGGTACGCTGCTGACAGGCGCGGTACCGCGCGCGCTGGCGCCCATCTTCGGCCCGCTGCGGGTGGCGCCGGAGCGCGGCCGCCGCCGCGCCTTCGCCCGCCCGGCGCTCGATCCCGCCGCGCCCGCCGACCCGGCGTCGCTGGCGGCCAGCGACGCCGAATCCATCTAGCGAGGCGATCTAGCGAGGCGATCTAGCGAGGCGATCTAGCGATGTGGAGTCCTGACGATGCCAGAGAAGCCAGATGAGAGCGTGAGTCAGCCCGATTTCGCGGCGCTCTATGCGGCGCAGCAGCGCGAGCCGGTCTGCGCGCTGGCGCTTGAGGCGCTGGCGGGCGGCGCGGATGCGGTGGCCCAGGCGCGCGACTATGCGGCGCGTGGCAAGCCCGATTTCGCGCTGGCCTATCTGCTGGAGTGCGACCTGCCCGACGCCGAGAAGCGCGCCATCTACGCCGAGTCGTTCGAGCGCCGCGCCGCGCTGACGGAGGGCAAGGCGCACGAGTTCGATGCGAAGTTTCACCGTCCCTTTCCGCTGCTGGCCAGCGACGCGG
The DNA here is from genome assembly GCA_036258195.1 of Ktedonobacterales bacterium. GTDB lineage: Bacteria > Chloroflexota > Ktedonobacteria > Ktedonobacterales > JADMIN01 > JAKAIY01. The sequence goes on along the minus strand of DATAED010000391.1, from coordinate 492 downwards.
CGCAAGATCGCGGGCGGGCGCGGCAGGTGCGCGAGGGCCGCCCGATGAGCAAGGGCGCAGGCAAGCAGATTCCCCTGATCTGACGCAATTCAATGGAGGCAGCGAGATGAGCGCGAGCGGCGCGGGGCAATTCGCCGGGCAGGCGGTGGATGCGGCCACACAGACGGCGTGGAAGCGCGCGGCGGCTGAGGCGGCGGTGCGCGAGGTTCCCGATCTCCCCGATGGCGCCATCGTGGGGCTGGGATCTGGCTCGACCGCCGAGCTGATGCTGCACGCGCTGGCGGCGCGCGTGCGCGAGGGGCTGCGCTTGCGCGGGGTGGCGACCTCGGAGCGCACGCAGACACTGGCCCAGAGCCTGGGCATCCCGATGGCGTCGCTGGATGAGGTGGATCATCTCGATCTCAGCTTCGACGGCGCCGACGAGGTGACGCTGCCCGCGCTCGATCTGCTGAAGGGGCGCGGCGGCGCGCTGCTGCGCGAGAAGCTGGTGGC
>DATAED010000390.1:0-35530 GCA_036258195.1 Ktedonobacterales bacterium | reverse complement strand
CGAGAGCGCGTCAAAGTCGAATGTCAGACAGACCAGATGACGTGGCATTAGCAGACCTCCTCGCAGGCGCCTCACGGCTGCCGCCCTCCAATCAGCTTCGGATGCGCTCCGGCCAGGTATACACATTGCAGCCCTCGCCGCGCAGGAAACCCACCAGCGTGACGCCGCCCGAACGCGCCAGATCAATCGCCAGGCTGGATGGCGCTGAGACGGCGGCCACGATGGGCACGCGCGCCACCAACGCCTTCAGCACGATCTCGAACGAGAGCCGCCCACTCACCAGCAGAATCCGCTCGCTCAGCGGCATGGCTCCCGCCAGCAACGCGCGCCCCACCAGCTTGTCCACGGCATTGTGCCGCCCGACATCCTCGCGGGCGGCGATCAACTGTCCCGCGCTATCGAAGAGCGCCGCGCCGTGCAGCCCGCCCGTCGCGCCAAAGACGCGCTGCTGGGCGAGCAATTGATCGGGCAGGCCATAGAGTATGGCGGGCGCGACAGAGAAGTCGTCCAGCGGGATTGGTGGCAGCAGCGCGCAGGCCGCCTCGACGGTATTCTTGCCGCAGACGCCGCAGCTTGCGTTGACCGCGAATTGACGCGAATAGCCCGCCTCGCGCATGCGCTGGCCCAGATCGACGCCCGCCGCGCCACGCGCCTCGATGACGTTGGGTGAGGGCAGGCCATCCGCATCGAGTCCGGGCAGCAGCGCGGCGATCTCTTCGGCCCGCGCGATCAGCCCCTCGCTGAGCAGGAAGCCCATCGCCAGCTCGTCATCCTGTCCGGGCGTGCGCATGATGACGGCGATGGTCGCTGGCGCCGCTGGCTCGCCCGTCGCATCGCCGTGGTGGTCGTCGTAGTCGTCGTCGGGCGCCTGCGCGCGCAGCTCCAGCGGCTCCTCGGCGACCAGCTCATCGGTGGCCTCTGCGCTGATGTCGCCCTGCCAGCGCACCACACCGCTCGTCACCTGCCGCAGCGGATCATCGGCGGAGCGGGTGGGCATGACGCTGCTCATGATCCGCCTCCCTCCTCATCAGCGGCTGTCCGCTGGGCATCCTGTGGATCACATGCCAGCGCCTCCGGTGGGTAGAGCGCGCGCTCGATCAGCATCGTCACAGCGTTGACGACACGCTCATCGGGCAGATCGTCATCGCGGCGCGAGCTGAGGTTATCGAGCATGGCCAGCAATGCCAGCGCTGTCCCCTCGATGTCCAGATCGGGCCAGAGGCCACCCACCACGTCACGCGCCTCGCGCAGCCGCTCGGCGATCAGGTTGAGCGCATAGCGGCGCACGGTGGCCTGATACGGCGCCAGCTCTGGCTCCAGCGACATCAGTTGCTGCCAGACACCACGCAGCCCTGGCCGCTGCTCGCCCGCCAGCACGGCGGTCATGGCGGCGTGGATGGCGGCGTGATGATCGCCATGCGCCAGATCGAGCTGCGCCAGACGCAGATGCGTGAAGATGTCGGTGAGCCGCAGCAGCGTCAGCGCCAGCAAAATTTGTCGTTTATTGCGGAAGTAGTTATAGAACGTGCCGACACTCACACCCGCTGCGTTGGCGATGTCATCGGCGGTGGTCGCGGCGTACCCATGCTCCACGAACAGCTTTTCTGCGGAGCGCAACAGCTCGGCGCGCTTCTCGCGGCTGCGCGCCTGCACGGGTGTGCGCGGCAGCTCCTCCAGCGCGGGATGTAGCGCCGCCCGCAGCGCGCTCAGGTCGAGCGCGTCCTCGATGTCGGCGACGAAGGCGCTGGCAGGCTCCGTCGCTGCGCCATCGCGGGCATCCTTGCTCCCGTCGTGTGCGGCGGTGGCGTCTGCGTCACGCCGCGATGGTAATGTCGTCATATGAGTAGAACTCCAGGCCAGACAACGCGAGACTTCGAGACTATGAGGAGAAATTCGATACGCAACCGTCTCAACGCAGAGCCCGCAGGGGCATCGCTTCTATCCTTCTATCATATGACGCAAACCCACCAGCCGCCACATACGCCGTGGGTCATCCGAAAGCCCCTCCCCCGCTGCGGCGGGAGAGGGGTTGGGGTGGGGGTCTCTACCCGGCCACGGGCGCGGCGTCTGGGCTAGACAGTAGCGGCTGTGGTTCCGGCGGCGCAACCTGCTGAGGCGCGACGGCAGTGGGAAGCAGCAGGCTAAAGACGCTGCCGTTGCCCAGCTCGCTCTCGACCGCGACCACGCCGCCCATCGCCTCGATGACCTCCTTGACGAGCGCCAGCCCCAGCCCGGAGCCGCCGCCGCTGGCGTCGCTGGCGTCGCTGACGCGCGCGCTCTCGCCACGATAGAAGCGCTCCCAGATGTGCGGCAGGTCGTCGGCGGCGATGCCCTCGCCGGTGTCGCGCACGCGCAGGGCCAACTGCTCGCCTGCGCGCTCGGCGGCCACCACGATGATGCCGCCCGGCGGGGTGTGGCGCAGCGCGTTGCGCAGCAGATTGTGCAGCGCCTGCGCGACGCGAGCGCTGTCGATCTGGGCGTCGGCCAGCCCCGGAGCGACCCGCGCCACCACCTCCACGCGGGCGTCGCGCCAGGCCAGCGGCGCCACCGTCTCCACCGCCGTGCGCGCCAGAGCGCCGAGGTCGGTTGGCTCGCAGCGCAGGTCGAGCCGACCCACCTCGGCCCGCGCCAGCGTGAAGAGATCGTCGATCAGCCCTTGCAGGCGACGCGTCTCCGAGAGCATCACCTCCACGTCGTGGCGCAGCGCGTCGGGCGTGGCATTGTCGTTCCAGCGCAGCGTGGCCGATTCCAGATAGCCGCGCAGCGTCGCCACGGGCGTGCGCAGATCGTGCGAGACGCTGGCGATCAGTTCGCGGCGCTGGGCGAGCAGGGTCGCCACCTGGTCGCGTTCGGCGCGCAGATCCTGCACGCCGCGCTCCATATCGGTGGCCATCGCGTTGAAGTTCGCCTGGAGCTGCGCCACTTCATCCTCACCCTGCACGGGCGAGCGCGTGGAATAGTCGCCGGAGCGCAGCCGCTCGGTGGCGCGGGCCAGCGCCAGGATACGACGCGAGGCGCCGCGCGCGAAGACGAAGGAGAAGAGCGCCACAGGCGGCAGCGCCACCAGGATGATGATAGCGATCAGCATGGAGACCAAGACTAGCGCGGTGATCCACTGGACGAGCGGCGCGCTGGGCCGCGTGAAGATCAGCAACAGCGCGATCAAGGCCACGCCGACGATGACGGCGCCGCTGACAGCGACGGTCAGCAGCGCGTGGGTCAGCGCCCAGCGCAGGCTGCGCCGCCGCAGCGCATCCCACCAGAACCACAGCCGGATGCAGATGCGATAGACGATGAAGGCGACGGCGAAGAGCAGTGAGATCGTGATGGTGGCCCCGACATACAAATCAGTGCGCTGAGGCGCGCGCGCCATGTAGGGGCGAATGAGCAGGATGAGCGTGATCGACGGCGCAATCGCCAGCAGCACGCCCAGCGGCGCCTCGGCCAGCAGCGTGCGCCACCACGGACCCGGCGCGATGCGCAGGCGCGCCGCCAGCCACAGCGCGCAGCCCGCCGGGCCGATCAGCAGCATGAATGCCAGCAGCAGATTCAGCTCGGTATTCTGGCCGGGATAGAGTGGCAGCATCGCAGCGATGATCCCGGCCAGCGCGACCGTCTCGACCAGCGCACGCGGCCACGGCGCCACCGCCAGAAAGCGTCTGGCTCGTGGCGTCTTCGGCGCGATCATATTGGCAGTATCCAGCTGCTCCTGCGTTTCCGTGGTTTCCGTGGATTCCATGGCGTCACGCCTCCTCGGCGCGCAGTCGATAGCCCACGCCCCAGACGGTCTCGATGGCCTCGCCCAGCGGATCGATCTTCTTGCGCAGCCGCAGGATGGCGTTATCCACCGAGCGGTCGCCGCCGACGTAGTCCTCAGCCCAGACCGTCTCCAGCAGATACGCGCGGCTGAACGCGCGCCCCGGGCTGCGCATCAGCAATTGCAGCAGGGCGAACTCCGTGGCGCTGATGTCGATGGGGGCGCCGCTCATCGTCACCAGTCGCGCGCCCGGATCGAGCAGCAGCGGGCCGTAGCGCAGCGGCGCCTCGCTGGGTGCGCGGTCGGCGCTGACCGTCTGCCGAATAAGCTCCACACGCCGCAGCAGCGCCCGCACCCGCGCCAGCAGCTCGCGCATGCTGAACGGCTTGGTCAGATAGTCGTCCGCGCCGACCTCCAGGCCGATCACGCGGTCGGCCTCCTCGCTGCGCGCGGTGAGCATCAGCACAGGCGTGGCCGCCGTCTCGCGCATGCGCCGCAGCACCGCCAGGCCATCCAGCCCCGGCAGCATCCAATCGAGGATGACCAGATCAGGCTGCTCGCGGGCGTGCAGGTCGAGGGCCGCAGCGCCATCGCCCACATGCGTGACACGATAGCCCGCCGCCTCCAGCTCGCGGGCGACGACGCGCGCCAGCTCCTGCGCGTCCTCCACCAGCAAAATGCTCGCCATGCGCTTGTGACCTCACCCCCTGGCTCGCGCTCTCGGCCTTGCAAGGCGGGCGCGCGACGGCGGCTTGAAAGCCGCGAGCGCCTGCCTGCGGCGGCGCACGGAGGGCATTCATGCCCCGTCTCGCGCCGTGCGCCGGCCTTTTAATGCCGCGACTCCCCGTACGCTCGGAACCCTTCCGCCCGTACAGTATACCCGCCTCGACAGATCATGTACGCTGTTGCGACAGAGTTGCGACAACCACACGATACACGCGCGACATGCGAGCCGTATTCTGATGGACGAAGCGCCAGAACGCCGCGCATCGGACTGCGGCGACGGAGCAGAGCAACAGGAGAGAAGGATAGCGAGTATGGCGACTGAGACAACGACGCAGGCCCGCGCCACGCGCACGGCGAGCGCCCCGGTGGCGCTGCGGCTGAGCGGCCTCACCAAGCGGTACGGCGAGCGGCTGGCGGTCGATCACCTCGATCTGGAGATCAAGCAGGGCGAGGTTTTCGGCTTCCTCGGCCCCAATGGCGCGGGCAAGACGACCACCATTCGTATGGCGCTGGGGCTGATTCGCCCGACCGACGGCGAGGTACAGATTCTGGGGCATGATCTCGACCTTCACCGCGCCGAGATTCTGCCGCGGGTCGGCGCGCTGGTGGAGCAGCCCGCTCTCTACAACTACCTCTCTGGCCGCGACAACCTGCGCGCCATCGCCGACACGCTGGGCGGCGTCCCGGAGCAGCGCATCGACGAGGTGGTGGAGCTGGTAGCGCTGAAGGGCCGCGACGGCGACCGCGTGAAGACGTATTCGCTGGGCATGAAGCAGCGGCTGGGCGTGGCGATGGCGCTGCTGCAAGACCCCGACCTGTTGATTCTGGATGAGCCAGCCAATGGCCTCGATCCGGCGGGCATCGTGGAGATGCGCGATCTGCTGCGCCAACTCGCCGCGCAGGGCAAGACGGTCTTTATCTCCAGCCATGTGCTGACCGAGGTGCGCCAGATCTGCGACCGCGTGGCGATCCTGAGCAAGGGCAAGCTGGTCACGGTCGCCGACATCGAGTCGCTGGTCGGCTCGCATGGGGCGTTCCGCGTCACCTTCGAGCCGGGGCGCGCAGCGGAGGCGCTGGCCGCCACCCAGCGCCAGCCCTGGGGCGCCAACGCGCGCCTCGACAGCGCTGACGCGCTGGTCGTGACGGCGCCAGGCGGCTTCGGGCGCGAGCTGAACCTCTACCTGGTGAACGCGGGCTTCGCGCCAGAAACCATCGCGCCATACAGCGAGGATCTGGAGGCGGTCTTCCTGCGGCTGACGGGCGAGTCGGGCGACCACTAGCAACCACTAGCGAGCGACGTCCGCCTGCGCGGACGCGACTGATAAGGACACAGATCGATGGCGACAACACTCACGGGGGCCAGCGCGCGAACAGTCAGCGCGCATGCGGCGCGGCCCTCCTTTCTGGGGCTGATGCGCGGCGAGTGGCTGAAACTCTCGCGCCAGTGGACGTTCTGGATCATGCTCGGCCTGATGGTCGGCGGCTACATCCTCTTCTCACTGATTCTGGCAGGCGGCGGCAACCTGGCCGACCGCATCCAGCGGGAGCCGCTGGCCGTGCTCTACACCTTCATGCAGAGCGACCTATTTCTGCTGCGGGTCTTCTGGGGCATGATGGTTATCATCCTGACGGCGCGGCTGATCGGCATGGAGTATTCGGGTGGCACGATTCGCGTCGTGCTGGCGCGCGGGGTGGGGCGGCTGCAACTGCTCTTCGCCAAGCTCAGCGTCATCACGCTGGTGGCCTTCATCGTCGCGGCGCTGCTGGTGATCTTCTCCACGATCTGTGGGCTGATCGCCATCGGGGCCGTCGTGCATAACCTCGATGTGCTGAACGCCGCCACCACAACGTTCTGGAGCGACACGCGCGCCTATATGGGGTCGGTCGCGGTCAGTCTGCTCGTCTCGATCCTGATGGCGGCGGCGGTCACGACGGTGACGCGCTCGCTAGCCGCCGGGCTGAGCGTCAGCATCGCGTGGTTCCCGGTGGACAACTTCTCCATTCTGCTGCTGGTGCTGGGCGACCGCCTGACCCACTGGGATTTCTGGTCGCTGCTGAGCGGTGACTTCCTCGGCCTCAACCTGAACCAGATGCCCGAGAAAGTGCTCTCCAGCCCATCCGTCTCAGTGATCGGCAGCTTCCTGGTGCCGCTGACACCCGTGACGGCGGCGCATACGTTCCTGGTGGCGGGCATCTACGCGGTGATCTTCCTGGTCGTGATGATCGCCATGACCGCGCTGCCCGACGTGAAAGAATAGCGATTCATCGCGCCGTCGCTGGCCAACGCAGTCAACAGCGGTGTGCGCTTCACAAGGAGGGGAGAACATCCCATGGCCATGACGGTGAGTGAGGCCAGCGCGCAAGCGGTCGCCACGCGCGAGGCGCATCCGAGCTTTGTCGGGCTGATGCGCGGCGAGTGGCTGAAGCTCTCGCGCCAGTGGACGTTCTGGATCATGCTGGCGCTGATGGTCGGCGGCTACATCCTGGTCACGCTGATATTCGCAGCGGGCGGCAACCTCGCCGAGCGGCTCCAGCGGAATCCGCAGGAGAGCATCTACAGCTTCATGGAGTTGTATCTCTTCCTGCTGCGGGTCTTCTGGGGCATGATGGTCATCATCCTGACGGCGCGGCTGATCGGCATGGAGTATTCGGGTGGCACGATTCGCGTCGTGCTGGCGCGCGGCGTCGGGCGGCTGCAACTGCTCTTCGCCAAGCTGAGCGTGCTGACGCTGGTCGCGCTGGTCGGTGGGGCGCTGCTGACAGCCTTCGCCACGCTCTGCGGGCTGATCGGCATCCAGCTCGCTGCTGGCAACCTCGACATCTTCAACGCGGCCACCGCGACCTTCTGGAGCGACGCACGGCTCTACGCCGCCTCGGTCATCATCAGCCTGCTCGTCTCGATCCTGATGGCGGCGGCGGTGACGACCGTCACACGCTCGCTGGCCGCCGGGCTGAGCGTCTCGATCATCTGGTTCCCGATCGATAATCTCGCCATGCTGCCGCTGATGCTGCTGGCTGCGGTCACACACTGGAGCTTCTGGTCGCTGCTGAGTGGCGACCTGCTCGGCCTCAACCTGGACGTGATGGCGACCCATCTGCTCTCAAACCCGCAGCTCTCGCTCATCGACACGTTTAGCCCGCTGACGCCGGTCACGGGCGGCCACACGCTGCTGGTGACGGCCATCTACGCGGCAGTCTTCATCGTGGTGATGACGGTCATGACGGCGCTGCCCGACGTGAAGGAATAGCGCTTCAACGCAATCCAAATCGCTCGCCGCCCGTCTGGCCGGGAAAGCCAGCGACGGCGAGCGATTTGCGCGCTGTGGCACAATAAAGGGGAGCGGGTGTAACGGATACGCGCGCCGCGAGTCTCTACACCAGCGCCTCGCACACGCGCAGGCGAGCGATTCATCCACGATTATCCGGCGAGCATCAGGACAGGCGGTAGGCAACATGAGCGACGAGACGACGACAGCCCCGAGTGGGCAGAATACGACACAGACGGATGGATTGGAGACGGCGACGCTCGGCGGCGGCTGCTTCTGGTGTCTGGAGCCGCTCTTCGATAGCCTGCGCGGCGTGGTCTCGGTGAAGCCAGGCTACGCGGGCGGCCACGTCGCCAACCCCAGCTATCAGCAGGTCTGCACGGGCCGCACGGGCCACGCTGAGGTGGCGCAGATCGTCTTCGATCCGCAGCAACTCTCGTATAGCGATCTGCTGCACGTCTTCTTCGCCACCCACAATCCCACCACACTCAATCAGCAGGGCGCCGACGTGGGCGAGCAGTATCGCTCGGTGATTCTGCCGCACGACGACGAGCAGCGGCGCGTCGCGCAGGAGGTCATCCGCGAGATCACCGATGAGCAGCTCTATGATCGCCCCATCGTGACGACTATCGAGCCGCTCACGGTCTTCTATCCCGCTGAGGATTACCACCAGAACTACTTCCGCAACCACCCCGAGGCGCCCTACTGCATGATGGTGATTGCGCCGAAGGTGGCCAAGTTCCGCAAGAAGTACGCAGAGCGGCTGGCAAAGTAGCGGCGGCCAGAACGAGCATCCCCCCTCCCAGTGATTGGGAGGGGGATAGTGGGTGAGGTTCGCGCATCTCAAGCTAGCTCATGCCAAACTGGTGGCCGCGCGGGCCGCTTGCCGCGCCAGATGTAGTCTGCCCAGAAGCACAGCGCGTAGCCCACAGCCTCACCCAGTGCGCCGAGCCGCAAGCCATAGATGACAAATATGAGTGTGAGGCCGAGGACGACGCTCCCCAGAACACAAAAGACCAGATAGAGTATGCCCAGAAAGGGCTTCGGGAAGGCAAACCGCGCAATGCCCAGGACGCCCACGAGCGCCGCCGCGACCAGTGGCGCAAGCGTCCAGCCGATCCCGAACAGGAAGGAGGAGGACACACCGAGTATTCCCATGTTACTTACCTGGCCACTCACCCAGTCCCAGCTAGTGAGCGCCTCGCTACCTTCCGGAGGAACATAGAGAGGAAGAAAAAAGTAGCTGAGAATAACACTAGCGACGCCGATGAGGCAGAGCAGCAGTCCGAGGAACCGACGGGGTTGTGGTACGCTGGGCGCGCCACTCATGAACCACCCCTTTTCAGACGACGCCCTCAGCCTGAGGGTTGATGTCTCTCAGGCTGAGGGCGTTCGCAACTTCCAGGTGTCGGCGCCTGTCTATCAACTGATGCAGGACACCGCGTAGAGTACGGCCTGGTTCTCGGTCAGTTAGCGCTTGAAATAGGCCAGCAGGTCGCCGCGCGTGCGGGCTTGCAGCTCGGCGTTCTGGTCGATCTGCTCCAGCGCGCGGGCGTAGGGGCCAGCGTACTCGCCGTTGAGGTGGGAATCCCAGAAGGCCACCACATCAGCGCGCATACTGGCGGGCAGGATGCCAGAGAACTCCACGATGAACGGCGACACGAACGGCGCCCGCTGCTGGATGAAGTCCCAGTGATCCTTGATGTAGCTCCACGATGCCGCCTGCGTGCGTGGCTGGAACAGCATCCCCCCCATCAATTGAAGCTGCGTCTGGAAGGGGAACGTCTCCTCGCCCTGCGACATCAGATCGAAGGTGCGCTGGGTCAGCTCGGCTGGCTCAAAGACGGCGAACGTCCCGGCGTAGCGCGCGACCTGATCGGGCGTGAACTCGCCAACCTTGCGTGTCTGGTAGAGCGACAGGAAGCGCTCGTAGGTCGCCGTGTCGCCTGCGCGGGCAGCCGCGCCAATGGCGATCGGCGCCAGATTCGGATCAACCCCCCCCGGGTTGCCCGCCTCGCGCTCCTGGAACGTGCGCGCATGCTCGATGGCCTCCGCATCGCGCGCATCGTTGGCCAGCGCGCTCAGCACAGAGGCGCGCAGCCGCGAGGTCTCGACCGACTCGCCCGCCTGTGGCTCGTAGCCCAGCGCGGCCATCTTGCCCGCGAAGAGCTGCTTGACCCAGACGCGATAGCCCGCCAGCGCCTGCTCGTCGCCCGCGACCTCCAGCAGATTCTCGACGCGGTTCAGATGCTCGCGCACGAGATCACCGATGAGCGACTCATCGTCGCTGCTGGTGAGGGCGGCCAGCGTGTCCAGATACGGCGTGATGGCCTGGTCGCCATTGGAGACGAGCGCCCACTGATCGCGCAGCAGCCCCTTCTGCTCAGCGGCGTTGAGGCGGCCCAGGTTGGCGCGCAGCTTGCCCAGCAGCGTGGCGTCGAGCCGCTGGCGATAGAAGCCGACCTCGCTGGCGTTACCATAGAGCCAGCGCAACTCGCCGCTGACCTGGATTGGGAATGTGGCGCTGCGCTCGGTCAGCAGGTAGCGCGCCGTGTGGACGCCTGTGTCATCCTCATAGCGCACCTGCATCGGTACCTGCCAGAGCTGGTCGCTGATCGGCGCGCCCACCGATGAGTAGAAGCGGCGCTGGCTCACCGAGATCAGCGTGGCGCCGTTCGCGCCGCTGCCCGCCAGCCCCACATCGATCAGCGGATGGCCGGCCTGCAGAATCCAGCTCTCCATCATCTTGCTGACAGGCTGGTTGGAGGCCTTTTCCAGGTGACGCCAGAGGTCGGCGCCTGTGGCGTTGCTCTCGGCGAACTCGGCCATGTAGGCGCGCAGACCCGCGCGGAACAGCTCATCGCCCAGGAAGTCGTGCACCATGCGCAGCACAGCGCCGCCCTTCTGGTAGGTGATGACGTCGAAGTTCTCCATCACCGCCTTAGGCGTGTCCACCCGATTGTAGATGGGGTGCGAGCTGACCAGCGAATCGGCCTCGCGGGCCTGATCGGCGCCAGACTGCACCTCATCCCATACGCGGTACTGCGGGCGCAGCGTATCGACAGCGTGGTACGCCATCCAGCTCGCGAAGGCTTCGTTGAGCCAGAGGTCGTCCCACCAGCGCATCGTGACCAGATCGCCGAACCACATGTGCGCGAACTCGTGCGCCGTGACCTCGGAGACGGCCAGCTCCTGCCGACGCGCGGCAGCCTTCTCGTCGAGCAGCAGCAGCACGGCCTGCGAGATGATCAGCCCGGCGTTCTCCATGGCGCCCGCGCCGAAGTTTGGCACGCCGAGGTTGTCGAGCTTGTCGAAGTGATAGGGCGTGGCGAAGTAGTCTTCGTAGAACGGCAGCAATTCCGCCGTGATGTCGAGCGCGAACTTGCCCAGCGGCTCTTTGCCCTTGAGCGACCAGATGCCCAGCGGCACGCCGTTGACGACGCGCTGCTCGGCGCTGGCGAAGTCGCCAATCGCCAGGGCGATCAGGTAGCTGGCCATCGGCTTGGTGGGTGCAAATCGCCAGGTGGCGCTGGCGCCGTCGGCGCTCGGCTCGGTCGCCAGCAGCTTGCCATTGGTCAATACGACCTGCCCGGGCGCGGTCGTCACCGTCCAGGCGAAGGTGGCCTTGAAGGTCGGCTCATCCCAGCAGGGGATGATGGCGCGCGCGCCGGTGGCCTCGCACTGCGTGCAGAGCATCTCGTCGGGGCCATCCTTCGAGAGGAAGAGGCCCTCCAGGCTGGGGCTGAGGCTGCCAGCGAAATCGAGCGAGAGGGTCGCACCGCCAGCGGGCGCGGTACCATCCAGCGTCAGCGTGACGATCTCGCGCTCGGCGTCTGGCGCAACCGTGGCGGCGAAAGTCTGGCCGTTGGGGCTGGCGAGCCGCGCATTGGTGATCGTCAGGTCGCGGGCGTGCAGCTCGATGGTGTTGGTCGGCGCAGCGATGGAGACCTGCACGGCGAGTGACCCGCTGAATGTCTCGCGTCCCGGTCGCGCATCGAGCGCGATCTCGAAGTGTCGCGGGCGCACGGTCGGCGGCAGCCGATAGGCTTTGGGATTACTGTTCGTAGTAGCGGACGTCATGCGGCCTCCTCGCGTCTTCGCGATGAATGGGCTGGTTGTGGTTCCCTGGGTATCGCACGAACACTCCTCCCTGCGCAGCCCAATGGGCCAGCTGGAGCGCGACGCGCGTCGCCACCACATCAAGGCACATGGCCTGCGCAGGCGACAAGGGCGCCCGGGTTCTTGTATGACGCCGATCTACCATGCGTATTTACGCCGACGCGGAACCTCTCCCCCTGTCCCTCTCCCCTCTGAGGGAGGGGGAACTCCGAACATACTGTGCGGCGCTGGACTGAGATTGATTTGAAGGCAAGGCGCTTGCAATGAGATACGCCGACCCTCGCGCGGCGCCCCTTGCCATGGGTTCCCCCTCCCCATTCAGGGGAGGGGGTAGGGGGAGAGGTCGTCTGCTATACTGGACGCCATGATGACGACTGACATCACCGAGCGGCGACTGCTGCGCCAGCGCCTCATCCGCCCCGATCTGGCGACGCCTGCGGAGGTCGTGCGCTGGTTTGGCGCGGTGCAGGCACAGGAACTGCCCGGCGCCAACTACGCGGTGGCGTGCCGCATGTTTGACCGCGCGCCCGCCGTGACGGAGCAGGTGATCGAGCAGGCCATCGCCGACCGCAGCATCGTGCGCACCTGGCCGATGCGCGGCACGCTCCACTTCATCCCCGCCGCAGACGCGCAGTGGATGCTGCGACTGCTGGCGCGGCGCACCAACCAGAAGGCCGCCAGCATCTATCGCCGCGTGGGGCTGAGTGACGCCGACTTCGCCCGCGCGGGCGAGGCGCTGGCGAGCGCGTTGCGTGGCGGCAAGCTGATGACGCGCAAGAATCTGTATGCGACACTGGAGGCGGCGGATCTCGCCACGGCAGGCGACCAGCGCGGGGGGCATCTGCTGGGCTACTGGGCGCGTGAGGGGCTGATCTGCCTCGGCCCGCGCCAGGGCAAGCAGCCCACCTTCACCCTACTGGATGAATGGGTTCCCAACGCGCGCCAGCTCAGCGACGACGAAGCGCTGGCCACGCTGGCGCGGCGCTACTACCGCAGCCACGGCCCTGCCACCGAGCGCGACTTCGCGTGGTGGTCAGGACTGACGCTGACCGAGGCGCGGCGCGGAATTGCGCTGGCGGGAGCCGACCTCACGCGTATGGTGATCGAGGGCCAGCCCTACTGGGAGGGCGCCGCGCCACTGCCGCCAGCGGAGACGTCCGCTGGCCACGGCGCCCGCGTGCTGCTGCTGCCGCAGTACGACGAGTACACCGTGGCATATCGGGATCGCAGCGCCGCGCTGCATCCCACCTTCCCTGCCGATCCCTTCCTGATCCTCGGCCCCGTGCTGGTGGTGGATGGTCAGGTCGTCGGGACGTGGAAGCGCGCGCTGGCGAAGGATGCGGTGACGCTGACCATCACGCACTACGCCCCGCTCAACGCCGCCCAGCGCGCGGGGCTGACGCACGCCGCCGAGCGCTACGGGCGCTACCTCGGCCTGCCCGCGCGCGTCGAGTTGCGGCCAGCGGGCGGCTGAGTGAAGTCTGGATTCCTGCTCTCCTACAGGGGAAGTCTGGGAGAGCGGCAGGGGTGGGGCACACCCCAGGACACGAAGCGTCCCCCTCGCGACAGAGGCGGCGGACGCGCAATCCGCCACATGGCGCGAGAGGGACTGATGCGCGACTGGGCGCCGCGCGGAACTATTCAGGTGTTACGGGCTAGCGCAGGTCGTTGAGGCGGCGCTCGGCGTCGTCCAGCGTGATGCGCCCATTGCGCAGGTCTTCGAGGGTCTGGCGGCGCAGCGCGTCGCGATCCTGCGGCTGGGCTGGCTCGCCGTAGCTCGCGCCAGCGCCGCTCGCCTGCGGCTCGTCGTCATGCTCGATACGCACGCGCTGCGGGCCGCTGCTGCTGGGGCGGCCAGACGGGCCACTCGCGCCGCCCGAGCCGCCGGAGCCACCACGCGGATCCCAGTCGCGACGCACGCGCCCGAAGGCGTCTTCCAGGTCGGCCATCGCGCGCTCGATGGTGGAGCGAATCTCAGCGCCTACCGACTCCCAATCGGTCTCGCGGGCGCGACGAGTGGCCATATCGGCGTACTTGCGGGCCTCTTCGCCCGCGCGGCGGGCCAGCGTCTCGGCCTGCTCGCGCAGATCGTTGAGCTGCTCGCCATACTCGCCGGAGGCGTGGGCGCCACGGCCACGCTCCCAATCGACGCGGAACTCGCGCGCCTTCTCCTCATCCTCTGGCATAAACGGCCCCTTGAACTGGAAGCCCGCGCGCCCTGGGCCATTCTCGACCCGCACGCGGAACTTGCGCCCACCGACGGCGCCCTCGAAGGTGCGCGCGTGCGCGTCGCCCTGGTCGTCGGGATTGCCCTGGCCTGGATTGCCCTGGTTGTCGAAATCATCGCTCATGCGATAGTCTCCTCTCTGCCCATCCGCAGCGACAATCGTGATGTCGCCGCCACTCTGCAAGGTCACGGTCGCGGAGCCATTCCCCAGCGCGCCGACCAGGTTGCGCCGTCGCCCTTTCTCGACGGTCAACGGCAGGCGCGTGTGAATCTCGCCGCCAAAGCTCTGCGCCACGAAGCGCGCATTCACCTCGCCGCGTACCCGCAGGGTGATGTCGCTCCCGGCATTGACCAGATATTTGGCCTCCGGGCGCAGCAGCGTATCAATCGTCGCGTCGCCGCCCATGTGCGAGACGACCAGCCCACCTGGGGCGCGCTCGACGGTCAGATCGCCGCCGACGCTGCCGAGCGTAACCACACCAAAGGTGTTGGTCGTCTCGACATCGCCGCCCACTGAGCTGAAGTTGACCGACCCGGCGACGCCGTCCAGTGTGACATCGCCACCGACCGAAGCGACCGCTATGTCGCGCACATCGTTCGCTTCCAGATCACCGCCGACGCTGCTCGCCCTGACGGAGCCTGGCGTGCGGCGAATCTCAACATCGCCACCCACCGAGCCGCCGACAGTGAAGTACTCGCAGCGCTCGATCTCGACATCGCCGCCGATCACCTCGCTGATGGTGACGCCGCCGCTGCGGCGCGCTTCCAGATCGCCGCCGACCCGGCCCAGCGTCGTCGCCTGCTGCACATTGGCCAGCCAGGCGTCGCCGCCGATATCCTCGCTCACCAGCTCGCCGACATGATCGACGACCAGATCGCCCGCGATCCAGTTCACCTGAGCGACGGCGACATCTTCGATGCGCACATCGCCCTGCGCGCGGCTCACCCGCAGCGCGCCATCCAGCCGCTCGCAGCGCAGATCGCCCTCGACCTCCCGCACGATGATGGTGACATTGTGCGGGGTGCGCAGCTCGGCGCCGTTGGGCAGCCGGGTAAAGCGCACGCCATCGTCATATTCGACGGCCTCGTACTGCGACGACCAGCGCCGCGCGTTGACGGTGATCTGCTCAGCGCCGCCGACAATCGTCAGATCGCCTTCCGCCTGATCGATCTCGATCCGCATACCGCCGCCGCTGGCCCCAGATGGCGTCTCCTCCGCTGGCGTCTCGTCTGTCGCCGGGCCTGTCGCCGCGCTGGCCTCATCAGCCGCATCGGCGTCGTCGTGTGCGTCGCCTTCTACTACGCCAGCGTCCCCGATGGGTTGCGCATGGCCCGTAAATGGGCCGCCTTCCGACTCCGTCACCTCGTCGCCGATGGCATGCTCCGTCGTGGCGGGCTGCTCGTAGCCAGCCGCAGGCAGATCGTCGGCGCTGGCCTGGGCGCTGGCCTGGACGCTGGCTTCGTCGGGCTGTGGCTCGGGCTGTGGCTCGGGCTGTGGCTCCGCGTGGGAATCAGTGGTCCACTCGTCCATCGCACTGTTCTCCTCTGTACTCTGCTGCTCGTGACTGCTGCTCGTGACTGCTGCTCGTGACTGCGGGCCAAGCGCTGGCTAGTCTTCGTCGTCTGGCAGGGCGGGAGCGCGGGTGAGCAATTCATGCGCCTCCTCGATGGTGATGCGTCCGTTCGAGAGGTCGTCGAGAATCTCACGGCGCATGCGGCGCTGCTCCGCCAGGGGATTGTCGTCGCTGGCGAGGCCAAGCGCTTCGAGGACGGCATTGAGCCGCCCGCGCACCGTGGGGTACGAGACGCCCAGCATATCCTCGACATTCTTGATGACGCCGCGACAGCGCAGAAACACCTCGACGAACTCCAGTTGCTCGTCGCTCAGCCGCGCCAGCCTGCCAAAGCGCGCCTCGCCGCGCGCAGTGGGCGCGAGCGGCCCCGATCTGCGGGCGCCGCCCTCAGCGGTCGCGGCGGGGGTAGGCTCGAAGGCGCCCTCCAGCGCGCTGCCACAGCTTGGGCAGGCCAGGCGTGTCACCACCAGATGGTCGTGTCCGCAGACGGGGCACTGCGTGGGCGCTGACCAGATCTGTGCCATCGCTGCAATTCTCCCCCTCAGCTCCGTCGTCGCCATGTCATGGGCGCGACACGATCTGAGCAGAGCATATCCACTGGACTTAACTTTGTCAATATTCACATCAATAATATTAAGCAGATTGTGACATCTCTAACATTGTCGAGCGCGCGCTGCGACGATCTGGCAATTCAGCACAATGGGTCTTGCGCTGCGACTGATGGTCGTGAAACCATGCGAGGGGCGCTGGCCAGGCAGACGGGGTAACCATCGTCGATCACATTGGGAGAGCGTCCACCAGATCGCGCCGGGCGCTGTGTCCTGCCTGCGGACGCTCGCTGGCTAGTACCATTCGCCCCGCCTGGTGGTCTTGCGTAGCGTTCTGCGATGCTGTTCGTCTATATCCCTTGGTAGAGTCTGAAATAGAGCGCCGTGTGATGGTTCCCCCGCGCTTCTCGTGGGTCAGCCAGCGCGCTCTGAGCTTTCCTCCCCGGCGCGCATGCCCTGACCTATCCCGCATGACCTTGTTCATCGGTTCCCTGTGGTTCTGTGCGCCTGCGCATCGCGCGTGTCCATCCAGTCGTATCCAACGGTATCCATCCGTCCGTATCCCTGGCTGTTTACGTCAGTTCACCGTTCATTCCATGTCAGTTCAAGGGGCTTTGTCATGCCTAGAGCACAGCGGAAGACGGAGCTCTCGCCGGTCGAAGCGCTGGTCGTGGAGCGCCGTCTCCACGAGGAAGCGCGTAGCTCCGCCTCTGGTGGCGCGCTCGCGCGCATCCAGATGTTGACCAAAGAGCGGCAGAAGCTCTACGCCAAATCGGCGGCGCATCCATTCCTGGCGCCCACCAACCGCGCCCGCATCCTGGCAATCAGCGCGGAGATCGAGCTGCTGTGGGAGGCGCTGCGCCGCGAGCGCGCCAGCCGCCGCAACCAGATGGAGCGTGCGCTCAACGTCATCGTCGAGGATGATGACCAGCCGCGCGCCACGCCCAATGTGACGCTCGACGCCATCAGTGGCTCGCTCAGCGACTCCATCGGCGCCGCGTAGTCCTGCCATCCCACTATCCGCCGCTTCCCGCGTGGCAGATGCGACGAGGCCGCGCTTCCCCATCGCCCAGCGTGACGAGAAGGAAGCGCGGCCTCGCTGCGTCTGCGCTGGAATCAGCCTACCGCTTCACCAGCGCCAGGGTAACGGCGTGACCGCCCAGCCTGGCGGCGGGGATCGTCTCGCGGTAGGCGCTGGCGGGGGCGCCAGATGGCTCCTCGCCCACGCTCACCGTCAGCGCGCGCGCCAGCGTCTCATCTTTGATACTGGCGGCGAACCGCTCGATGGTGGCGGCCAGCTCAGCGTCGGCGGCCAGCCACAGGGCGATGCTGTCCTCGATGGCCAGATCAGCCTTCTTGCGCGCGTCCTGCACGAAGTGCGTCAGGTCGCGCATCAGGCCCTCGTTGACCAGCTCCGGCGTCAGCGTCGTATCGAGCGCGACCACATAGCCGCGCTCCTCCGCCGCCACGAAGCCCGCCCGCGCGCCCGCCTCCACATCCACCTCATCGGCGGTGAGGGTGACAGGCTCGCCGCCATCGGCCAGCGCCACGCTCAACGCGCCGCGCTCGCGCAGCTCGCGCGCGCCCTGCCGCGCGTCGGCCTGGGCTAGCGCCGCCAGCAGCGCCGGGAAGCGCTTGCCGTACTTCGGCCCCAGCGTCGAGCGGCGCGGCTTCAGCGTGTAGGTCAGCATGTCGCTGTCGCGCGGCAAGACCTCCAGCCGCTTGACATTCAGCTCCTCTAACACCTGATCGGCCAGGCGACCGAGGCTCTCGGCCTCAGCCTCGGTCTGCGTGGTGACGTAGAGCGTGGCCAGCGGCTGGCGCACGCGCATCTGCGCCTGCTCGCGCGCCGCGCGCCCCAGATTGACGAGCTGCATCACCAGCGCCGTCTCGTCGCGCAGCGTCGGATTGACCAGCGCGGCGTCGGCCCAGGGCCAGTCGGCCAGATGCACACTCTCTGGCGCGGTGGCGTCCACCGAGCGTACCAGATTCTGGTACAGCGACTCCGCCAGGAACGGCGTGAAGGGCGCCAGCAGCCTGGTCAGCGTCACCATGCACTCGTAGAGCGTCAGGTAGGCGGCCACCTTGTCGCTGTCCTCTTCGGCCTTCCAGAAGCGGCGTCGGCTGCGGCGCACGTACCAGTTCGAGAGATCCTCGATGAAACTGGCGACGGCGGCGCTGGCGTGCTCGGCGTCGTAGTCCTCCAGCCGCTCCGTCACCGTGCGCACCGTCTCCTGCAACTCGGAGAGCGCCCAGCGATCCAGATCGCTGCGCTCGGCCACCGGCAGGCTGCGCGTCAGCGGATTGAACTGGTCGATGTTGGCGTAGGTGACGAAGAACGAGTAGACGTTCCAGAGCTTGTCCAGCGGCGCGCGCGCTTGCATCCACAGGTCGCTCAGGCGCGGCGGCTGCCCCTGCTCGCGCGCCTGCGCCGCCTGCTCCTCCGTCGGGATGCGCGGGAAGCGCAGGTTGTTCTCTGGCGCGTGCGACAGGAATAGCCAGCGCATGCTATCGGCGCCGACGATGTGGGCGGCCTCGTCGAAAGGGATGCTGTTGCCCAGGCTCTTGTGCATGCCCGCGCCATTCTGATCGAGCAGGGTCGCGAAGCCCAGCACGGTCTTGAATGGCTCGGTATCCTCCAGCGCCGCCGACATCACCAGCATGGAGTAGAACCAGTTGCGGAACTGCCCCGGAAAGCTCTCGGTGATGAACTCCGCCGGGAACCACTCGCGCCAGTACTCGCGGTCGCTGCGATACTTCAGCGTGGAGAATGGCACGATGCCCGCGTCCAGCCACGGATTGCCGACATCCGGGATGCGGCTGACCAACGCGCCGCAGTGCGAGCAGCGGATCTTGACCGCATCCACCCAGGGGCGGTGCGGCGTGTGGCCCGCAAACTCGTCCCAGCCCTCCACGGCGCGCTCATGCAGCTCCGTCTCGCTGCCGATGACCTCGAAGCTCTCGCAGGCGGCGCAGTAATAGATCGGCAGCGCCAGACCCCAGTAGCGCTTCTTCGAGATCATCCAGTCTTCCATGTTGCGCAGCCAGTCCATCTCGCGATCCAGGCCAAAGCCGGGAATCCAGCGGATGTCGGGGACGAAGCGCATCATGCGCTCGCGCAGGTCGCGCATGGAGATGAACCACTCATCCACCAGGCGGAAGATCAGCTCCGTGCCGCAGCGCCAGCAGTGCGGGTAGACGTGCTTATACGACTCGGTCTGGTAGAAGTAGCCCTTGGCGCGCAGGCTCTCGAAGATCGGGCGCGCGACCTCCTTCACGGCCATGCCGGTCAGCCAGTCGTAGCCATCCACGTAGACGCCGCTCTCATCGACCGGAGCCAGCGCGGGCAGATGCTCATCTTTGCCCAGCGCGAAGTCCTCGCGGCCACAGCCCGGCGCGATATGCACCACGCCGGTGCCTTCGTCGGCGGAGACATCGCTCCAGGCGATGACGTGGTGGCGCACGTTGCGCGCGGCCTCGGCCTGCCAGGCAGGCAGCTCGTCGAAGGGGCCAGTGTAGGCCCAGCCGAGCAGATGCGAGCCGGGAACCTTCTCCACCACCTTCGCCTCGCCGTGCTCGTGGCCGCGCAGCTTGGCCAGCTTCGACACGACATCCTCGGAGAGATAGTAGAAGTCGCCGTCCTGCTCCACCTTGGCGTAGGTCAGCTCCGGATTGACGGCGGCGGCTACGTTGGCGGGCAGCGTCCAGGGGGTCGTCGTCCAGACGAGCAGGTATTCGTGCGGGCGATCCACCAGCGGGAAGCGCACGTAGACGCTGGTGTGCGTCACCTCGCGCCGCCCCTCGTTGATCTCCATATCGGAGATGCCCGTGGCGCAGCGCGGACACCACGGCATCACGTCGCGCCCGCGATAGATCCAGCCAGCCTCCCAGCAGGTCTTGAGGAAGCCCCAGATCGTGTAGTTGTTCTCGTCGGACATCGTGTAGTACGAGTCGTCCCAGTCCATCCACTCGCCCAGGCGGATCGACTGCGCGGTGATCTCGGCGGAGTAGCGCAGCACGCGCTCCTTGCACTTCTCCACGAAGCGCCCGATGCCGTAGCTCTCGATGTCGCGCTTCGATTTGAAGCCCAGTTCTTTCTCCACCTCGACCTCGACCCACAGCCCCTGGCAGTCGAAGCCATTCTGGTAGCGCTGGCGGTAGCCGCGCATCGTGTTGAAGCGCTGCCAGAGGTCTTTATAGGCGCGGCCCCAGGCGTGATGCACGCCCATCGGGTTGTTAGCGGTGATGGGGCCATCCACGAAGGAGTAGCGCCGTTCGCTGTGGTCGTTGCGATGCAGATATTGCTGCAGCATGCCGCGCTCATCCCACCAGCGCTGGATGGCGTTCTCCAGCAGGGGATAATCGACCTTGGTGGGCGCCACGACTGGCTCGAAGAGCGACCCAGCGCTGCCCTTCTGCGACTTCGCTTGAGTCTTCGCGGGCGCCTTGGCCTTGCCGCTGCTCTTGCTGGCAGCCTTGCCGCCAGCCTTGCCGTTCGCTTTGCTGGTGGCTCTGGGCGCTCTGGTTGTATTGGTCGTCTCGGATGATCTGGCCACGGGAAACCTCTATTTCTGGCTCTATTTCTGGCTGCTGGGACGCGCCGCTGCGGGACTGTTCAGGTCAGTCATCGACAACGGCGATCTCCATACGCTTGTTGAGCTTGCCTTTGTTCTCGGTCTTCAGCACACGCACGCCGCCGACCTCACGTGTCTCATGGACGTGCGTGCCGCCATCAGCCTGCAAGTCCACGCCGACGATCTCGACGATGCGTATCACCTGGATGTCGGGCGGCAGCAGGTTGATCTTCGTGCGGATCAGGTCGGGAATCTGCATGGCCTCTTCGCGCGGCAGCCGATAGACCTTGATCGGATGATTCTCGCGAATGGCCTGGTTGACGCTGGCCTCGATCTCGGCGACCAGCGCGGGCGAGAAGCCCTCCATCGCGAAATCCATGCGGGCGCGGTCGGGATACATCTGCCCGCCCGTCACCTGCGCGCCGTAGTGGGTGAAGATCAGCCCGCAGAGCAGATGCAGCGCGGTGTGCGTGCGCATCATCTGATAGCGGAACGGCCAGTCAATCGCTCCGGCGACGCGCTGGCCGACGGCGGGTAGCTCGCCCGCCTCCTCAGCCAGCGTGTGCCAGACCACCTCGCCATCCTTTCGCAGCCCCGCCAGCGGCAGCCGTCGCTCGCCCAGGGTCAGCTCGCCACGGTCGGCCATCTGCCCGCCGCCGCCGGGATAGAACGCCGTGCGATCCAGCGCGAGCGCGCGCCCCTCGACCGCCAGCACATCCGCCTCGAACTGGCGCAGGTAGCTATCGTCGTGATACAGCAGCGCTGTCGTGGGAAGCTGTGTCATCGGGAACCTCCGGAAACCTGCTCAAACCCTGGATCCGACCCTGGACTCACATGCTGACACTTCGGTCGCTATTGGCCCTCTTTGTGCGATACAATGCGGGCAAGCGATGCGCGCGCCCGGCGCGCATCCGGCGCGTGTCAGGCGTACCTCAAGCGACGCTCATGGGCCAACGCAAGCCGAGTGGGAGCCACACGACCAATAAAAAAAACTCCCGCCCTACACCAATCGTAGGGACGAGAGTTACCCCGTGGTACCACCCTGTTTGACCACACCTCGGCGCCATTCGTCTTGGGATGTACGCTTGGCGTTTACGCAAGACGCTGGCAGCGACAGGTGATCCGCTCGATGAGACGCGCATAGTTGACGTCTCCCCGCAAGGTAACGGGCGGGTACCGGCTACGCCTCCAACACCAGCGTCTGGCGATCCATCTGGATCACCGCGCGATCTGCGCATGACAACGGTGAATTCGGGTAGCGGCTCAGGAGTGATCTTCGGCGCGCTCGCGCGATCCGGTCGCACCACACCCGGACTCTCTGCGCACGCAAGCGTCGCGTACTCGTTCCTTCAGCGCGTTCTCTCTGTTGTAGTAGGGATCAGGAACATGTGGCAGGCGAGCGACAGCAGCCCGGCGATGCGCGGCGCGAACAAGCGCCCTGCGCGTCCGCAGCGGCGACGCTACCCACTCTTTCGCAGTTTGCCATCTGAGCGCGCGAATGTCAAGCGACACAGTCTGCCTGGCGCCTGCCAGCGCAGCGGCGCCCTGAGAGCTTGAGAAGAGCTTGAGAGAGGAGGGCCACCAATGGCGGATCGCGGCGACAAGACGCCCGCACGCAAGACGGCCCGATCGCTCCCCCTGACGCATCGCCAGCACAAAGCGACGAAGCGCATTCAGCCTGAGACGGGAGCAAATACTTCACTGGCCCACACAGCTAGAGTCACAACGAAATCAACAACCAGGACGACAAAGCAGAGCAGCAAGGGCATTCCGCGCGCTGGCGTCCAGGCCGCAGCCGCCACACGCCCCAACCGCGCGCCCTCGGTCGCCAAGGCTGCCAAGACTACCACGGTTGGCACAACGCGGCGTCACGGCGCCACAACAGCTCCCATGGCCACGCCGCCCGCTCCGCGCGGCAAGCCAGCGAGCGACCGCCGCGCCAGAAGAGATCGCCGCGCGACGGCGGAGCCAGCGCCAGCCCCGGCGCCGACCACCCCGGCGCGTCCACGCCGTATGGCCGCCCCGCGCGCCGTAGCGCCAGCGAGGTCTGCGGTCGCTGAGTCAGCCACCACCCCGCCAACCTTTGTCGCGCCGTTCGCCGCGCCACTGCTGGCGCCAGAGGCCACCGTAGCCGAGATGGCGCCACTGCCAGCCGCCACTGCGGAGCCAGCCATCGTCTCGGCGCCGCCCGAGGAGATCGCGCCGGACACGGAAGCTCGCGGAGAAGTGGTCGCGGCGGAAGTCGCGGAGGTTCGCGAAGAGACGGGCGAGGAAGCTAGCGAGGAGATCAGCGAGGAGCCTAGCGAGCCGGAACCTGCGCCCATGCGCAAGATGCCGACGCTGGCCGTGATGGCCGCGCTGGCGCAGCGCGCTGATCCCGACGATGTGGATACCGCGCCGCGTCTGCGCGCCGTGCGCCCAACCGCCCCACTGGAGGCCGACGAGCGCCTCGATCCCCGCGCGCTGGAAGCGCTGGAGCAACAGGCGCCCGAGGCGTCAACCGCGCCGCTGCATCTGGATACGTTGGACGAACCCGACGTGCGCCTGACGACCGAAGCGCCTGCGAACGACGCCAGCGCCGACACGGCCAGCGCGCCAACTGAGGAGCCCAACGAGCGACCCGCGAGCAAGGGAAACGAGGATTCGGCGCACCGGATGTGGTGGCCAGCGGCCCTGCGTCGCCGCGCCGCGCCCGAGACGCGCCCCATCGCCGCCACGCCGCGCTCGGCCTTGCGCTCAGCCGTGCGCTCAGCCGTGCGCACGGCTCCGCTGGACGACGCCGAGACGACCGCGCCCAGGCCAGTTGCGCGCCGCACGGCCTCCGCAGCCGCCGAGTTGACCACCCAGCCCCATGCATCCGAGCCGTCTGATGTGGTGGCGCGGCGGGCGGCGCAGCAGTCGCGCGCGATGTCGGCTGGGCCAGCGCTGGCGGCGAGCGGGCAGTTCTCGCGCCGCGCACAGGTGACGGGGGCGCGGCTGCGCGCCAGAGCGATGCGCTCGCCACGAGTGGTCGTGCTCTCGTGGACGGCCGGCGGCCATGTCGCGGTGGCGTGCGTGGCGGCGATGATCGCCGTCATCGCCGCGCTGCGCAGCTCGGCTGGCCCCGATGCGCTGGCGGTCTTCAACTGGGCGCTGGCGCTGGCGCTGATTGCGGGCGCTGGCGCGGCAGTGGGCTATGCCTGCGCACAGACACGCCGACCGCGTCTGGCGACCCTGGCGCTGATCCTCTCGCAGATGGGAGCGCTGGCGTGGGCGCTGGCGCTGCTGGGGCCGCGCGCCGCCCTGCTGATGCTGGCTCCGGCGAGCGCGGCGCTGGCGCTGCGTGGGGCCGGCCGCCTCAGCGCGATTGCCACGGCGCTCGGCTGGCTGGCGCTCTTCATCGCTGCGGTGGGGCTAAATCTGGCGGGTCAGTTGACGCCCGCGCTGCCGCTGGGCTCCGCCGCCGCCGCGCTGGTGGATGTGGCGCTGGCGCTGGTAGGGCTCTGGCTGGCCGTCAGCATCCTCAATAGCCTGTATCTGAGCCGCCTGAATGTGGTGGCCCGCGGGCGCGCAGTGGAGCACGCCGCCCTGCTGACCGAGGCGCAGCTCGACCGCCTGCGCACGCAGACGGAGGACGACGCCGATGCGCTGCGCCGTACGCTGCGCCAGGCGTTACGCGGGGAGCAGCCCGACCGCGTCTATGCGCGCGGCGCGCTGAGTGTGGTGGCCGACGAGGTCAATACTGTCACCGACCGCCTGACGGATCTGGGCTATGATCGCGTCGAACGCAAGCGACTGGAGTCGGCGACACGGCGGCTGACCCGCGTGATCGAGCGCGCCTGGCTGGGGCTGCCGTGGTCGTGGCCCGACGCCACCGGCACGCTGCTCGACGACCTGCTGGCGCTGCTGCGTATGCCACCGCCCGCAGACCTGCCCGACCTGCTGGATGACACCACGCCGACCGGGCAGGTGGTGGCGCCGCACCTCTTCCGCAACTGGCAGGCGACCGATTCCGACCTCACGGCGCAGCGCACGCAGCCCGGCCTGCCCGGCGCAGCCACTACGCCCAGCGCGCCGGGGTATCCCAGCTTGCCCAGCATGCCGAGCTATCCCAGCATGCCGAGCCTCTGGCCGAGTGATCCTGGCGCAGGGCTGATCGATCCGCTGGAGTTGCCGCCCGCGCCGCGCTGGCGTGGGCCCGATACGCCAGCGCCCGACCCCGCCGACCACACGGGCGCGCCCGACCGTTGAGCGCGGGACGGGTGAGAGCCAGATGAGATATACGTGAGAGATTTCTCATGCCCAACACACGAGACGCGGAAAAATTGCCTGCCGCGTCTCGTTCTGCGTGCGTCGCAGGCTGCGCTCGCGGCGGCTACGTCGTATACCGTAGAGGGGCGCTGGTCGCAGCGGTTGGGCGCGTTCTCGGCCCCACTCATGCGACACAAAGCGATAGAGCGCTGGCGCGACAGCCGCGCCATCGTCGTCTCTCATCACGCGCCATCAGACGCTACCGTACGCGCCGCTGAGTTCGTTGCGCGGCGTTCTCATGATGTTCATGAAAGGGACATGCGCCATGTCGTCCTCAACGCCGCCTGATCCGCGCTTCGATAGCCCCACCGAGCCAGACGCTTCGACGGCGCCGACCCCGGAGAACGCCGCTGATCCGGTGCTGCCAGCGCAGCCCTATCCGTCCGTTCCGCCCTACCAGCCCTATCAGCCGTCCTATCAGCCGGGGCCACAGTATCAGCCGCCGCAGCCGCCCAATCGGCGCGGGGGGCTGCCTCCGTGGGCGGTGGCGCTGCTCGTGGTGGTGGCGATTGCGCTGGTGATTGGCGGCGTGGGCGTCGGGCTGGCGCTCAGCCGCACAGGCAGCAACTCGCCCACCGCGCGCAACGCGCTGGCCGCCGCGACGATTCCGGTGGCGCCCGCCGCCTCAGACTTGCAGCAACAGGTGGTGAACGTCATCCAGACGGTGCAGCCCTCGGTGGTGCAGGTGCAGTCTACGGGCGCGCAGGGCGGCGGCATCGGCTCCGGCGAGATCGTCCGCAGCGATGGCTACATCGTGACGAACGACCATGTTGTCGCAGGCTTCTCGCAGTTCTCCGTGCTGCTCTCCAACGGCAAGACGTATCCAGCGCAATTGAAAGGCGAGGATCCGCAGGATGACCTCGCCGTGCTGAAAATCTCCACGGGCGCGGCGCTCCAGCCCATCGCATTTGGCGACTCTGGCAAGGCGCAGGTGGGGCAGTTCGTGGTGGCGCTGGGCAGCCCGCTCGGCTTGCAGCAATCGGCGACGTTTGGCATCGTCAGCGCGCTCAACCGCTCGGCCAGCGAGGGGCCAAATGGCCCGGCGCGCGAGCTGACGGGGCTGATCCAGACGAGCGCGCCGATCAACCCGGGCAACAGCGGTGGCGCGCTGGTTGATCTGAGCGGCCAGCTCATCGGCGTGCCGACGCTGGGCGCAGTGGATCCCAATAGCGGCGGGACGGCCCCCGGCATCGGCTTCGCGATCCCCTCGAACCGCGTGCAGTTCGTGATAGATCAACTCATCAAGAATGGACACCTGGTCAACTCTGGCCAGGGTTTTCTGGGCGTCGAGGGGCAGGACGTGACGCCGCAGCTTGCCTCCGCCTACAACCTGAGCGCGCAATCGGGCGTGCTGGTCGTCGGGTTCGCCAACGCGGCCAATGGCGCCAGCCCGGCGCAGGCGGCGGGCATCCAGCAGCAGGACATCATCACGGCGGTCGATGGCCAGACGGTCAACGGCAGTAATGACCTGGGCGCCGCGCTCCAATCTAAGGCGCCCGACACGCAGGTCAAGATCACCCTGATGCGCGGCAGCAACCAGCAGACCGTCACCGTGACCCTCGGCGAGCGCCCCACCAACGCGGGGTAGCGCCCTCCTGCCCCGACCCCTCCCCCCTCAAAGCGGCGGGAGGGGAGCAGGCGACGCGCTACCTCGCGCCATAGTGTACTTTGGGGCTGTCAAAGTATCATTGGCGATGCGCTAATGATACTCAGATAACATATGGACGCCAGAATCCCGCCATATTATACTTTGCGGTGTTCAAAGTATAATATGGCTGCGAGGAAGGGAGTTCATGCAGGGCATGCAAAGGCATTCGACACGCGCAGGAGAGTCTGCCTGGCAAATTGGCCACGGTGGATACAGCGCATTCATCCCCAAGCCGCTGCCGCCCGATCCGCCGCTGATCTGGGACGATGAGTTGGCGCGCTTACTCTCACTTGCGGAGCGTGCGCTCGGACGCCTCGATGGCGAAAGCGACATCTTACCTAACCCCGACCTCTTTGTCGCCATGTATGTCAACAAAGAGGCGGTGCAATCGAGTCAGATCGAGGGAACCCAAGCGTCGCTCACTGACATCATTGCCTTCGAGGCGGCGGCGGCAGAGCCAGAGAACCCGCAGGATGTCGAGGAAGTGGTCAACTACGTCGCGGCCCTCAACTATGGCCTGAGTCGCCTGGACACGCTGCCAATCTCGAACAGGCTGATTCGCGAGATGCACCAGAGGCTGCTTTCCGGTGTGCGTGGGAGCGACAAAGATCCCGGCGAGTTTCGACGTGTGCAGAACCTGATAGGGGCTCGTGGCGACACCCTCAAGACCGCCAGATATGTTCCGCCGCTGCCCGATGAAATGCAGCAGGCGCTGAAAGAACTGGAGCGCTTCATCAACTCAGATGATCGGCTTCCTCCGCTGATTACCATCGGATTGGTTCATGCTCAGTTTGAAGCCATTCATCCCTTTCTCGACGGCAATGGGCGAATCGGTCGGCTGCTCATCACGCTGTATCTCTGCGAACGCCAGATCTTGCGCAGGCCGCTGCTCTACCTTTCGTATTACATCAACGCCAACCGACCGGAATACTACAGCGTCTTGCAACGTATCCGCGACGATGGCGACTGGGAAGCCTGGCTCAAGTTCTTTTTGCGGGGTGTCTATAGCGTCGCTCAGGAAGCAACGGCCACCGCTCGCGCTATCGTCGCTCTGCGAGAGCGTCATCGCAAGCTGATTATGGAGACTCTTCCTCGCGCGGCTGGCAGAGGGCTGCACCTGCTCGAATACCTCTATGAGCATCCAATCACCACCGCGCGATTGGTCACGCACTATGAGCAGGTAACGCCCAGAGCCGCGAACCAACTCATTGCAAGGTTTGAGCAGATGGGGATACTTCAGGAGACGACCCACCGGGGACGCAATCGGCGCTTCACCTATCACGACTACCTGGCGCTGTTCGAGGGTGAGGTAGAACAGTAACGCCGCCCGCCCGCTGCGCCGTCTGAACGCCGTGCATGTGCTATACTTCCCGAAACGTAGGATTGCCCGATGACGCGCAGCCGTGGCCCAGCGTGGCGCGGAGTGAAGCGAGGAATAGATTCGCATGCCTACACGTATCATTCTCGCCGAGGACGACTCGGTGATTCGGATGGATCTGCGCGAGGAGCTCCAGCGCCAGGGCTACCTCGTCGTCGGCGATGTCGGCGATGGGCAGAGCGCCATCAACCTGGCGCGCGAGCTGCGCCCCGACCTCATCATCATGGACATCCGCATGCCTGAGCTGGACGGCATCGAGGCGGCGCGCGTGCTGACCAGCGAGCGGCTGGCCCCCGTCGTGCTGCTCACCGCCTTCAGCGACGACGAGTTGATCGAGCGCGCCCGCGAGGCTGGCGTCGTCAACTACGTCACCAAGCCCTGGCGACAGAGCGACCTCAAGCCCGCCATCGAGATCGCCCTGGCCCGCTTCCAGGAGTTCCGCGAGATGGAGTCGCAGGTCAAGTCGCTGGAAGATCAACTCGCCACCCGCAAGGTGGTCGAGAAGGCCAAGGGCGTGCTGATGGAGAAGTACAAGCTCACCGAGCACGAAGCCTTCCGGCGCATCCAGAAGCTCAGCATGAACAATCGTAAGTCCATGCGCGAGGTCGCCGAGGCCATCCTGCTGGCTGAGGAAGTCAACCAGAACCAGTAGCGATCACGAGCGATCTACGGCGACCAGCCGACACATCGCTCACCTCTACACGCGCGGCGCCAGAGCCTCTCGCAGCGAGGCGCTCTGGCGCGTCACGGCGCCAGAATGACAGGGCCTCCACTATGCAGCCCGCTCACGATTCCGCAGGCTCCTCGGAGTCCGCAACCACCGCGCCATCAGTTGTCGGCGTGCGCTTCCGCCCCACCGGGCGCATCTACTACTATGATCCCGCTGGCTTCAACCTCAAGCCGGGGCTGTGGATCATCGTCGAGACGCCCAAAGGGATCGAGTGTGGCCGCGTCGTCATCGCGCCAAAGCAGGTCGAGGCGGCGGAGCTGGGCGGCGAGCCACTCAAGCTGGTGCAGCGCCTCGCCACGGAGGATGACTTACGTCAGATGCTGACGTACAAGGCCAAGGAGAAGGCCGCGCTGCATCGCTGCGCCGAGCGGATTGATCTGCACGAGCTGCCGATGAAGCTGGTCGAGTCGGAATACACCTTCGACGGCAGCCGCCTCACCTTCTACTTCGTCGCCGAGGAGCGCGTGGACTTCCGCGCGCTGGTGCGCGACCTGGCCGCGCAGTTCCATACACGCATCGAGCTGCGGCAGATCGGCGCACGCGACCACGCCAAGCTGCTGGGCGGCGTGGGCATGTGCGGCAAGACGCTATGCTGCAGCTCATGGCTGACGGAGTTCAACGTCGTCTCGATTCGCATGGCCAAAGAGCAGGGGCTGCCCCTCAACACCAACAAGATCTCGGGCCTGTGCGGGCGGCTGATGTGCTGCCTGGCCTATGAGAACGACGACTACATCGCCGCCAAGGCCGAGATGCCCGACTACAACGAGATCGTGCATACCCCCAGCGGGCCGGGGCGCGTGGTGGGCGTGAATGTGCCGCGCGAGTCGGTCGAGGTGATGCTGCAGAGCGGCGTCACCATCACCGTGCCGCTACGCGAGGTGGAGGGCTACGAGAAGCCCGCGCCCGCCCCGCAGCGCCCCGGCTCCGGCGGTTGTGGCAAGCCCAACTGCCGCCATCGCCAGCACGCCCCCGCAACGACGACATCAGCGTCCTCGCACGATGCGCTGAACTGAGGCGCCCCATGCTGAGCGATGCGACGTGGGACGCCATCCAGCAGTGGGTAGATAACAGATTCGAGGGCGCCTTCAGCGACCTGGCCGATGACGAGTACGACCTGATCCCGCACGGCGAGCGGCTGGCCAACTATCACGGCGTCTATGTCTGGCATATGGGCCAGAAAACCCTTGTCTCGCTGCCCACGGACATGCGAACAGTCGTCAGCGACGCGGTGGCCCGGACACTCGACGATGATACGTCGCCGCTCACCGATCCGGCGTTCTGGCAGGCGGCGCTGGGCGAGCGGGTGGAGCGCATCGTGGGGCCATCGTACCAGGGCTTCGTGGACGACGCCGCATTCCAGTCCGCCGATGAGAACGGCGCGCGCCCGCTGACCGCCGCCGACCAGCCCGCGCTCCAGCGCTTCATCGCCGCCTGCCCGCCCGACGCCTGGCAGCATAGCGCCATCGCGCCCGACCACAACCCGCTCATCGGGCTGGAGCGCGACGGCGAGTTGATCGCGCTGGCCAGCGCCCCGCTCGATGGATCAGCGGATGAGGGTGTGCGCTCGGTGGGAGTCGTCACGCTGCCCGCCTGGCGCGGGCGCGGCGCGGGGCTGGCGGTCGTCTCGGCGCTGACGGCGCACTGCCTGGCGCACGGCGCGGTCCTCCACTACCAGACCCTGCGCGCCAACCTGCCCTCCATCGCCATCGCCCGCCGTCTGGGCTACGAGGACGTGGCCACCGCGCTGGCCATCCGCCTGCGGTGACCGAACCCCGAATTACCCTCGCCCTGTGGGAGAGGTGGCTGGGGGTGAGGGTTGGCCCGCCGTTTGCTCATCAGGCGGGCATGAAGGACTTGCGCTCCCTTGCACAATCGCTCTTTGCTCTCGCCCACCCTCAGACGCCAGGATTGCGCCGCGCGGGCCGGGTCGGCGCTGCACTGGCGGCTGCTAACCAGCTCGCCATGGCGCGCCAGCCTGCGCAGGCCAGCCAACCGACCGTCTACGGGCCGCACGCTCGCCGCAGTCCGACGGGCGCGCCTGCCGCCACGCCGTTCGCTAAGGCGACGACCACGCTCACCGTCCGCGCGCTGGCGCGTGGCTGGCTGCGCACGCTGACGCCAGACTCGTGGGCGCCCGTGCATGACGCGCCGCACCCCGCTATCGTGCGACTGGTGCGCTGGGCGCCGATCGTCATGCCTGCGGTGGTGGGGAGCGTGCTGCTGACGCTGATGCTGATCCTGGCGGCGCGCGCGGGCTATCCGCCCTCTGCGCCGCTGACGCCGTCCCAGGTCATCCCGGCGCTCTTCCTCACCTATCTGGTCTGGGGCGCGCTGCAGGGGCTGGCGCTCTACTTCGCGCCCAACGGCGTCCTCTGGAGCCTGGCGTTCTTTGGCATGCCACCGCTGCTGCTGGTGGTGATGGCTGGCGAGGTATTGGGCGGGCCAGGCGCCATCTTCGCTCTGGCAGGGCTGGCCACAGCGCTGCTGCTCTACAGCGGCGCGCGCCGCACGCAGACCCCCGCTGGCATGGTGGAGGTGACGCTGCTCTTCGGCGAGTGGTATCGCACACTGCCCGGCGGCTATAATCCGCTGCTGCCGGGCGAGCGGATCATCGTGAGGCTGCGCACGACCCCGCGCGCCTTCACCACCGCCATGCAGCGGGTCAGCCTTGGCCCCGACCGGATGGCGCAGGCTCGCGCGACCGCTACCTATGTCGTGCAGCCGCACGAAGCGTGGCGCACAGCGAGTGTTCGCGCGACGTGGGAGGCTGAGCTGCGCCAGCGCATCAGCGCCTCCGTGCGCGAGAGCCTCGGCGCGTGGCGCGCGACGCCCGACGACGACCTGGCGGCGCACGGATCCATCGCCCAGCGCACGCTCGACGATACCCGCGCCTGGGCGCGTGGCGTCGGGGTGCGCATCCTCTCGGTGCGCGCGCATGACATCGCGGTCGGCCCACCCCAGCGCCTCGCCGCTGAGGCGCCACCGCAGCCTGCGCAGCCCACCCATGCCGCCCCGCGCCAAACGCCGCGCCCGACGCCGCGAGTCGCGCGCGCGCCCACAGCGCCGCCGACG
This sequence comes from Ktedonobacterales bacterium, assembly GCA_036258195.1. GTDB lineage: Bacteria > Chloroflexota > Ktedonobacteria > Ktedonobacterales > JADMIN01 > JAKAIY01. Next base: position 3,621 of record DATAED010000390.1, on the reverse strand, counting down.
CCTGCGTCTGCGCGGCCCGCTGCTCACGCTGCAACGCCGTCGCCCGCCGCACTGGAGGATCTCTACGAGGCGGTGCGCAGCCGCCAGATCACCGATTCACAGGTCATCCGTGAGATCGCTGACAACTTCGCCAAGCTGGCTGGCGCTGGAGCGCACGCCGTGCAGGCGCTGCCATTCGACCCCGTATCCGCCGCGCGCCTGCTGGAGGAGTACGCCGACGCGCTCGACGCCGCGCGAGCCGCCCGTCGCCCCGCTCGTCGGGGCGTGCGCTCGCGGTAGCCTCCTGCTCTGAAAAGCTGGGCCGGGGCGCTACCCCTGCGAACGGACGGCGGCCAGCTCTTGCAGGCGCACGCGGGCAAGCTGGTTGGTGGGATCCACCTTGGCCAGATTACGATAGACACGCGCGGCCTGCTCGTATTCGGCGACCGAGTAATAGGTCTGGCCGAGCAGGTCATACGCCTCGAAGTTCATCTTGTCCATCGCGATGAGCTGCTGGAGGGCGGCCACCGCCTCGCGCGACTGGCGGCTGGCGAAGTAGTAGCGCGCGATGACGGTCTGCTGCTCCGCCGCCTCGGCATTGTGCCCGATCTCCAGGCAATACTGCACGAACTGGTGGCGCAGCGACATATCGTCGGCGGCATAGAGGATGGCCTGGCGCAGCAGGTTGAGCGCATCTTCGTGGGCGCTGGAGGTCCACGCGATCTCGGCCAGCCGCTGGTAGACCTGCGCGGCCTCGGGCAGCGCGCCACGCCGCATATAGATGTCGGCCAGCGCGCGCAGCTCGCCAGCGCCGTCTTCGAGCTGCCCGCGCGTGATCTGGATGTCGGCCAGCTCGCTGCGCACAGCGGGATCTTCGGGCGCCAGCCGCTCCATCTCGCGCAGCACCAGCACGGCGTTCTCCACCTGGCGGTTGGCGCGGAACTGCTTGGCAAGCTGGGCGTATTCCTGGAGCTGGCCAGCGGCGTCGGGGCGACGCGCCGAGACTTCCGCGATCAGCGTGTAAACCTCGTCGTTGTGGGCGCGACTCTGACTGACCTTGTTGAGCGTCGCCTGCATCTGCGCCACCTGGCCCGAGCGCTGATACGCCTGCGCCAGCAGCGTCGAGATCTCGATCTCTGGCGAGAGGCGCTCCTCGCTATCGGCGCGGGGTCGCGCGGCCCAGACGGCCGGCTCGGGCGGGTTGCGGCGCACCAGCCCGGCGGCGTCCTCCAGCTCACGCACGGCGCTGGCGGCGTTGATCTGGTCGCCCGAGAGCAGGTACGCCTGGCCCAGCGCATAGCGGGCCAGCGCCTCGAATCCGGGCGCAGCGGTGATCTGCTGGAGGGCGGTCAACGCCTCCTGCTGGCGACCCGCCGCCAGATGAACCTCGCCCAGCGCATAGCGCAGGTTGGCGTTGCTGATGGCTTTATCGAGCGCCTGCACGTACTCGCGCACGATCTCGTCGTAGCTGCGGAAGTTCTCGGCGCGCAGGGCGCGCAGCAGACGGCCCAGCGTCTCCAGCTCGGCCACGCGGCCAGAGCCAGCGCCCGGAGCGCTCATCCCCGGCGCGACGCCCACGCCGGTCGCCAGCGCGATCTGCCAGCGGGCCAGCGCCAGCACGTTGCCGGGATCGACCTGCAACACGCGCTGATATTCGGCCACCGACTGCGCCGCCTTGCCCGCGCGCATCAGGGCGTTGGCATAGCTCAGGCGCACCGGCACGCTGCCCGGCCACGCCACCAGCGCCTGCTCGTATTCCTGCACGGCGCGGTCGGCATAGCCTGCGCGCAGATACGCCTCTGCCGCCGCCATACGCTCGGTCAGCGCCTCATCGGAGCGCCCCTCCTGCGAGAGCAGCTCGATCAGCTTGATGCGGAAGGGCAGATTGTTGGGTTCGAGCTGCAGGATGCGGCGATAGGTGGCGATGGCGGAGTCGATGCGCCCGCTCATCAGGTATTGCTCGGCCAGGATGACGTACTTCGGCGCCGCCTGCTCGATCTTGCCCTGGCGCACGTAGATCTCGGCCAGCAGCACATGGATGTCGAGGTACTGCGGCGCAATCTCCATCACGCGCATGCACTGCTCGATGGCGGCGGTCAGCAGGCCATGCCCAATGTAGTTCTCGATCTCGCGCACCGCCTGCGCCACCTGAGCGCGCTGCTGGGGCGGCAGAAACTCCAGGCTGGCGCGTAGCCCGGCCTGTGGCCCCGCCAGCCCTTCGATGATACGGCTGAGTGGGTCGGCGCCATCGGATGGCCCCGCGTCGTTGAAGGCGTTGATGGAGTCGCCGCCGAAGATCGGCCCGCGCGCGATGCCGCCAGGAGGTGGCGCGCCAAACATGCCGCCCATGCCGCCGCCAAACGGCCCCTCGGTGGGCATGTTGGCAAAGCCCGTCGGGTCATTCAGCGGGTTGGGAGGCTGTACAGGCGCGACCCCTGCGAAGGGGTCGGCGTCCGGGGGCGCGCCGAGGTCTTGCGGGGCCACGCCGGGACGCGAGGCATTGAGCAGGTTGGCGGCGGCGCCACCGCCCGCCGCTGGCGCGCCGGTTCCCCGGCCATTGGGGCGATGCGGGATGTTCTCGCTGAGGTTGCGCGATGCGCTGGCGTCACGTTTGCGGCGCGGCGCGGGGGGATTGGTTCCCAGCGTCTCGCGCATCATCTGCTCGACCTCGTTGACCTGCTCTTGCCAGCCCTGGCTGCGCAGATAGCCCAGCAGCGCGGAGAAGATCGTCTCGGCGCCCTCAGCGTCGCGCATGTCGCGGTGGGCCTCGGCGGCCTCCTGGCAGAGCTGGAGGAGCTGGTCGCACTCGTCCTGGGCCAGCACATCCAGATTGACGCGATCCACCGCCTCGTCGAAGTAGTGGGCGGCGTCTTCGACCTGGCCGAGCGCGCGGGCGCACTGACCGAGCGCGTAGTAGCAGGAGAGCGCGTATTCGGGGTCATCCAGCAGCAGCTCGAACTGGGTAGCGGCGTCTTGCCAGCGGTCGGCCTCCTGGCAGAGCCAGCCGAGGAAGTAATGGACATCGGGGCGATCAACGCCGCTCTCCAGCAGCTCTTCGCAGATGGCCACCGCCTCGCCGACACGCCCCTCCTGCTGGAGTTGCTGGGCTTCCTTCAGGGCCGAGCTAATCTGCGAGCTGCTCATGCGGGTGCGTGAGCCGCGCCGGTCGTTATCGGGATTTGAACCGCTGCGCCCGGCGCCATACGTGCCTCTGGGCGCTCCCCAATCCCCGCTGGAACCGTTTCTGCCCATGCTGTCGCTCTCCACCGATCTCCACCGCTGGCCACAAGCGCCAGTTCCTATGCGTCGTGGCGCGCCACATCCCATCATTGGTCGCATCACTGGATTGAGCATACGCCAGTTGCTCGCGCGCGCCAAATAGAGCAGGAAGATTGGGCGACCGCTGGGCCGCGAAAGTCCTAGCGTCGCAGTCCATTTTGGCGGGTAAACCCGCAGCTACGGGCCTGCGACTTCAGCCGCCCGCACGTCGCACCCTGTCTGGTCTGGCGCGGCCTGCTGCGGCTTGACACCTCTGAACCCGTGTGCTAGACTTTGCGGTACTGAGGGCGATTAGCTCAGTTGGTTAGAGCGCCACGTTGACATCGTGGAGGTCACAGATTCGAGTTCTGTATCGCCCACCCA
>DATAED010000389.1:0-15976 GCA_036258195.1 Ktedonobacterales bacterium | reverse complement strand
AATCCCCAGAATCAGCAGCAGCGCCAGCGAGACGACCGCGACCCGCCCCGATGGCAGACGCCCCATGCGCTCGCGTGCGGCTCGCAGCCAGCGCGCGAACCCACGGCTGGGGCGGGATGGCGCGGCGGAGCGAGACGCGGCGGTCTGGACGACAGTCGGCGCTTCGTCGATCGCGCCGCGTGTCGCCAGCGGATCAGAGAACGCGCCCATGTCTGCGGGGGTGTAGGTCTGCGGCGCTTGTGGCGCGCTGGGGCGCGTGGAGCGCTCCGGCCACTCCGAGGGCTGCGGCGACGGCGAAGTCGGGTCGTCCATGCTCTATCCTTCCGCGCGAGCGCTCCCCGTACGGGCGCTCCGCATCGTGTCCTGGCGCTAAATCAGGTGAATAAGTGCGCGCTACACAATGCCAAGCCATACACATATACACAGGAAACCGGCGGTACACCACCGCCAGGGAAATGGTCGGCTGCGGCGTCACGTCATCTCGCAGATAGAACGAACGGGCGGGATAACGTGAACATGTTCGCCAACAAGTTGACGCCGTCATAGGCGCCGATTGTTCCCATCCAGGACTTCTGGCCGCCGCCGCGCGTCCTGTGCGCCGGAGTGTGGCGCGGGAAACACATCGCGCTGATTCAGCATATCAAGCGCAGGCTGAAAGGGGATGTGGCGCAGGTCACAGTTTGCGGCCTGGCGTGCATGATCCGTTCACAAGGCCACGCCGAGCGTCTCCAGCAGGTAGCGTCGCGTCGCCGCCTCGAATGCGGCGGGATAGCTCAGCCCGTGCGCCTGCATCAGCCGCTGCGCGCGCGGCAGGAAGAGCCGCGCATAGGCGAGACGCCCCTGGATGATCGAGTCCATGGTGGGGGCCAGCGTCGGGACCTGCGCCAGCACAGCGCGCTGCTCGTCGTCCAGATGGGCGACGACATGCCGCTTGCCACTGGTCGCGCGGTCGATGCCACACTCCATCAGCAGCAGGCTGATGAGCAGACTGTGCAGCCCCATCTGCCCTTCCATCCCCATCGGCGCATCGTCGCGCTCGACCACCATCGGCAGCATCCCGACGAGGCGGATGAACTCCTCGACGACAAACGGCAGGCTGGCCAGTGGCTCTGGCGGTGGCGCGGCGCGCAGGGGCAAACGCTCGGCCAAGCCGTCCTTGTCGAAGAGCAGGCGGGTCGCTTCGAGCAGGCGTGGTCGCGTGTCCTCCGCCGACTGGATCACGAGGTCGAAGCGCTCATACGCCAGCGTGATCGCGCTCAGCACGGCTTCATCCGGCGCGCTCGGCCAGCGACGCGCCCAGACCGTCGGGGCGACCGCGTCGAGCAGCGCGCGCCACCACTGGCCGATGGTCGCGAACTCCTCCACGCGCACGGCGGCGCGCAGGTCAACATCGCTCTGCGCGTCGGCGGTTCCCGCGGCCAGGCTGCCCGTCAGCCAGAGCGCCCGCACGCGCTCATCCGCGCGCAGCCGATCCGCCGCGCGCTCGGCAAAGGCGAGCAGCCGCGCGACGCCGCTCTCGTCGGTCGCTGGCATAGCGCTTCCCACTCCCGTCTCACTGCCGGTGATCAGTCCAGCCCATCGCGCGGGTCGAGCGTCAGCGCGCCGCTGGCCGCATCGCAGCGCTGCGTGCGCGCTTCGAGCTGGTCGTAGCGATTGACGCGGTAGATGATGGTGGAGATGCCCCAGCTGAGGATAAAAATGGCGATGATGCCCGCGCCGATGTAGCCAAAGTTGCGCCCATCATTGCCATTGCTGAGGAAGCCGATGGCGTCCCAGAAGCCGCCAGAGAGGTTGAGCTGGCCCTGAAAGATGCTGAGCAGCTCCAACCCGCCCACCAGCGTCGCCACCAGCACAGAGACCAGCGTGATGCTGATGTTGTAGAACAGCTTGCGCACCGGCTTGACGAAGGCCCAACCATAGGCGCCCAGCATCATCACGCCATCGGTCGTGTCGGCCAGGCTCATGCCAGCGGTGAAGAGCAGCGGCAGCAGCAGCACGACGTAGAATGGCACCTGCTGCGTGGCGAATCCGCCAGTGGCGGCGAGCAGGCCAATCTCCGTTGCAGTGTCGAAGCCCAGCCCGAAGAGGAAGCCGATGGGATACATCTTCCAGCTTGCATCCACCGTCTTGAACAGCCCCCGGAAGATGCGCGCGAAGAAGCCGCGCTTGTCGAGGTAATCTTCGATAGCGTCGCCATCATAGGCGCCGCCTCGGGTGACCTGGCGAAAGGTACGCACCACCTCGACCAGCACCACGAGATTCATCGCGGCGATGGCCAGCAGGAACAGCGCCGAGACGCTGGTTCCGACCAGCCCACCAATCACCGCCAGCGATGAGCCGCCATTGGCGAGGCTATCGCGAATGAAGACCGAGCCAATCGCGATGAGCGCCGCCATAATAAAGACGACCGTGGAGTGGCCCAGCGAGAAGAAGAAGCCGACGCCTACCGGATGCTTGCGCTCCTGCATCAGCTTGCGTGTCACGTTGTCGATGGCCGAGATGTGGTCGGCGTCCACGGCGTGACGCAGGCCGAATCCGTAGGCGGGCAGCGCCACGGCGAGGATGATGGGATAGTGTACCGTGGCGAGCAGCGTCAGCGCCCACAGGATGACGTTGGCGCCGATCAGCAGCGCATAGATGGAGACGACTTTGCGGCGCAGGCCGGGGGTGGTATCGCTGAGCGCACGTCGCAGTGCCAGCATGTCGGCGCCTCCATCGCGGTCATCATCGTTCGCTGGCCGCTTCCTCTATGATAGCGAACAGTGACGTTGTACAACAAGGCGTATCTGCATGCAATCGCAGGTGCGAACTATTTGCAAGTGGCGCTGTGTCGCTCTTACCACCATTTCCCCCGCTGAGGCGAAAGAGCGGTCAGGCGAGCGGAACCTCTCCCCCTGTCCCCCTCCCCTCCGCGGGAGGGGGAACCCAGGCCAGGCGGATTTGCGCAGAGCGACCGGCACGATGCGCGGGAGATTCGTGGCTCCCCTCTCCCGCCTTGGTGGGGGAGGGGCTGGGGGAGGGGGCTCGCCCACCCTTCCAGTTCTGCCATACTTCCAGAGAACGGTAGGCCACCGGACGGCCATTGAGGCTGCGGCGATGCGGAGAGGAGGAGCTGCGCGGCGATGCTCACGATCACCAGCGAACAGGCGCTCGCGACGGCGCCAGACGCCAGCTCCGCGCAGGCCGGGCGCAAGCTCGCCGATCCGCGGCACTGGCGCAACCTCGGCCATAATCCGCAGGCGCTGTGGGGCGAGTGCCAGGGCAGCGCGCTCTACCAGACGCGCGTAGACCTCGCCAGCCTGAGCGTGAAATGTAGCTGCCCCAGCCGAAAATTCCCCTGCAAGCATGGAGTCGGCCTGATGCTGCTGGCCGCCACTACGCCCGACGCGCTGCCAGAGCGCGCACCGCCCGACTGGGTGGCCGCCTGGCTGGCTCAGCGCGCCGCCCGCGCTGAGGCGGCTGCGACGCCAACCGCGCCAGCGGCGCCCAAAGACGACGCCAAAGCAGCCGCCGCGGCGACCAAACGCATCGGCAAGCGCGAGGCGCTGGTGAGCGACGGCCTGGACATGCTCGACCTCTGGCTCAGCGACCTGCTGCGCGGCGGCCTGGGCGCGGTGGAAGCGCAACCAGCGCGCTTCTGGAACGACATGAGCAAGCGCATGGTAGATGCGCAGGCGGGAGGCATGGCGGGACGACTGCGCGCCATGGCGGGCATCGTCAACACGGGCCACGACTGGCCGCAGCGATTGCTCGACGCGCTGGGCGAGACGGCGCTGCTCAGCCACGCCTATCGCCAGCAGGCGACACTCGAACCCGCGCTGCGCGCCGACGTGCGCTCGCTGGTCGGCTGGAGCCTGCCCACCGACGAGGTGGACGCGGCGGGCGACCATGTGCGCGACCACTGGCTCACGCTGGGGCAGACCATCGTCGAGGATGACCACCTGCGCACGCAACGCACCTGGCTGCTGGGCGAGCAGAGCGCGCGAACGGCGCTGATCCTGCAGTTCAGCGCGGGCTGGCGCGACTTCGGCGAGACGTTTGTATGCGGCTCGCGCTTTCAGGCTGAGCTGCACTTCTGGCCCAGCGCCTACCCGCTGCGGGCGCGCATCGCCAGCCGTCCCAGCGGCGCGGATGACGCCCCGCCGCAGATGATCGGCGCGCTGCCAGCCGGGCTGGGCTATCCAGACCTCGCGGCGCTGCTGGATGCATTCGCCCGCGCGCTGAGCCGCCAGCCCTGGCTCGCCCACCTTGGCGTCGCCCTGCGCGACGTGACGCCCATCCCCACACCAGATGGCCCCTGGCTGCTGCGCGACCAGACAGGCGCGGCGCTGCTCCTGGCGGGCGACGACCACTGGCGGCTGCTGGCGCTCTCCGGCGGGCGCCCGCTCGACCTGCTGGCCGAGTGGGATGGCGCGCGGCTACTGCCGCTGGGCGCCTTCGCCGAGGGGTCATACACGCCGCTGGAGGAGACGACAGCATGATGGCGACGAACGACGAGCGCGATATCCTGACGCTGGCGCTGACGGGAACGCGCTACAGCGGCGGCGCCGCGCCGCAGACCACCCCGCCCATCGATCAGCTACCGCTGGCCGAGGGAATCGCGATGGGCGAGGCCGAGCGCGCCTTGCTGCTGCGCGCGGGGGCATGGGCCATCTATCGCCGCGCGGGCTATCGGCCAGCCGAGGCGCCAGAGCCGCCCACCCCCGCGTCGGAGGAGACGCGGCCTGTCTGCTCGCCGGGCGCGGGCGAGGCGCTGGTGGAGATGCTGCGCACGCGCCGCTACGATCTGCTGCCCGAGGCACTGGAGCGCCTGAACGCCGCTGGCCTGCGTCTGCCGCCCGCGCTGCTGCCGATGGCGCTCTCCAGCGTCGGCCTCACGCTGGAGCTGCGCGCGATGCTGGCTCCTGCGCTGGGCGAGCGGGGCCGCTGGCTGGCGGGCTTCAACCGCGCCTGGGCATGGGCCGCCGAGCGCTCCGACGACGCGGCTGACGACCCCGCCCATGCGCAGGAGGTCTGGGAGACGGGAACGCTACGCCAGCGCGCCGCCGCCCTGCGCGCCATGCGTCGCCGCGACCCCGCCGCCGCGCGCGACCTGTTGGCGGCGGAGTGGAAGCGCGAGAAGGCCGAGGCGCGCGCGGCGCTGCTGGGGACGCTGGCGGTCAACCTCTCACCAGACGATGAGCCGCTGCTCGAACAGGCGCTTGCCGACCGCGTGGACGCCGTGCGCAACGCCGCCGCTGATCTGCTCTATCGTCTGCCCGCATCCCATCTGGCTCAGGCCACTCGCGAACTGCTGGAAGCCACGCTCATCTTCAATAACGGCCAACTCGATGTGCAGGCGCCCGTTACGCTGGATAGCGCCGACGATGAGCAGCGCGAGATTCTGTCATTCGCGTTCGGGAGCCTGACACCACACATTGACGCGCTGCTCCAGTACACCTCGCCGGAACACTGGGAGGAGTATTTCGGCCAGTCCGCCGATCAGCTCATCGCGGCGACGGGACAGAGCCGCTGGCGCGACGAAATGCTGAACGGCTGGCTGTTGGCGACGGTGCGTTTTGGCTCGAAGCACTGGGCGAAGGCCCTCCTTTACGGCTGGCTCCTTGATCTAAAAAGAGATGCGGCGCTGTCAGCGACGCCATTCGCCACGTATTTGGAGGCGTTGGCTCCGCTGCTGCCGCCCGAGGAGCTGCAAGTACCCGTGTTCACCTCGATCAATACGCCGGCTTACTATCCACACCTCTCGCTAGCTCAGCTACTCGACTGCCTGCCGCGCCCGTGGCCTGACGACGTGGCAGGACTGTTCCTGGAGAAGCTGGGCAAGACGCTCGATGAGTGGGACGAGACCGCTTCGCCAGCCGAGCCGTGGATCAGCGCGCTGCCGCTCGCCGCCGTCGCGCTGCCCGACAGTCAGTTCGCGCAGGCCCGCGAGGTCTGCGTCGTCGCCGACAACCAGCATCGCAACCTCGTTCGCTGGCGCTACCAGCTTGCCAGCTTCATCGCCACCCTCGACCTGCGTGAGCGCGTCATCAAGGAGATCCCGCTGCTATGACCCAACCACAGCCGATCAGCGCCGCCACGGCGAGCGCCGCCACAACCATCCTCTCGGTGCAGCGCCAGCACGCCGAGCAGCAATTCGCCGAGGAGCTGGCCGCCCTGGCCGAGGCTGACACGCGCCAGCGTCCGCCCAACTGGAAGCTCTCGCCGTGGGCCGTGCGCGCCTATCTGCTCGGCGCCACGCTGCCCAATGGCTTCGTCGTCACGCCCAAGTACATCGGCGCCGCGCGGCTGATCGAGATCGCCGTGGCCACGCTCGCCACCGACCGCGCCCTGCTGCTCTATGGGCTTCCCGGCACCGCCAAGAGCTGGGTGAGCGAGCATCTGGCGGCGGCCATCTCCGGCGATTCGACGCTGCTTGTGCAGGGAACGGCGGGAACGGATGAGGCCACCGTGCGCTACGGCTGGAACTACGCGCGGCTGCTGGTGGAGGGGCCATCGCCCGATGCGCTGGTGGCCAGCCCGGTGCTGCGCGCCATGCGCGAGGGTAAGCTGGCGCGCATCGAGGAGCTGACGCGCATGCCCGCCGAGGTGCAGGACACCTTCATCACCATGCTCTCCGAGAAGACGCTGCCCATCCCTGAGCTGAACACGGAGGCGCAGGCGCGCAAGGGCTTCAATCTGATCGCCACCGCCAACAATCGCGACAAGGGCGTCAACGAGCTCTCCAGCGCGCTGCTGCGGCGCTTCAATACGGTCATCCTGCCTGTGCCAGAGACGATGGATGAAGAGGTGCGCATCGTGGAGCAGCGGGTGGAGCAGCTTGGCCGCGCGCTGGAGCTGCCCGCCGAGAAGCCCGCGCTGGAGGAGATTCGCCGCGTGGTGACGGTCTTCCGCGAGCTGCGCAATGGCGTCACCGAGGATGGCAAGACGAAGGTCAAGTCGCCCAGCGGTGTACTCTCCACTGCCGAGGCGATCTCCGTGGTGAGCAGCGGGATGGCCCTGGCGGGCTACTATGGCGATGGCGCGCTGCGGGCCGACGAGCTGGCAGCTGGCCTGATCGGCGCCATCGTCAAAGACCCCGTGCAAGACCGCGTCGTCTGGCTCGAATATCTCCAGACGGTCGTGCGCGAGCGCGATGGCTGGAAAGACCTCTATCGCGCCTGCCACGAGACGCTGTAGGATCGGCTGGCGGTTTCAACCGCCAGCCACACGACGCCGAACAAGCGTTGCTAGCTATTGATTGATGAGGCGATGTAGCCATGTCTGTCCATCTCTTTGGCGTGCGGCATCACGGGCCAGGGTGCGCGCGCAGCCTGCGCGCCGCGCTGGAGCGCCTCGCGCCCGACATCGTGCTGGTGGAGGGCCCACCCGACGCCCACGACGCCCTGCCGCTGCTGCGCGAGGCGACGATGCGCCCGCCCGTCGCGCTGTTGATCTACGCGCCCGATGAGCCGGGCAAGGCGGTGTACTATCCCTTCGCGCGCTTCTCGCCGGAGTGGCAGGCGCTCGACTACGCCCTCGGCGCGGGCGTCCCAGCGCGCTTCATTGATCTGCCCATCGCCGTGCGCTTCGCCCAGGAGCCGCAGGGGCCAGTCGAGCCACCCAGCGCCGAGCCAGGCGACGAACTGAACGCCGAGCCAGACGCCGATCCGAGCGAGCAGTCAGATGAGCAGCCCGACGAGCGGCAGGCCACACTGCGGCAGGATCCGCTGGCGCTGCTGGCGCAGGCGGCGGGCTACGACGACCACGGGCTGTGGTGGGAGCGGCAGATCGAGCAGCGCCGCGATCTGGTGGGCTTCTTCGAGGGCATCCTGGAGGCGATGACCGCCCTGCGCGCTGGCGAGCCGCCCGCCAGCGCGGAGGAAGCGCAGCGCGAGGCGCAGATGCGCCAGAACATCCGCGCGGCAGAGCGCGAGGGCTACCAGCGCATCGCAGTCGTCACGGGCGCGTGGCACTCGCCCGCGCTGGTCGATCTGGCCGACACGCGCGGCGACACGGCGCTGCTCGCCAGGCTCAAACGCGCCAAAGTCGCGGCCACGTGGATTCCCTGGACCAATGCGCGGTTGGCCCAGCGCAGCGGCTACGGCGCGGGCGTCTCGTCGCCGGGGTGGTACGAGCATCTCTGGGAGCAGCCCGATGGCGCGCCCGCGCGCTGGCTGGCCCGCGCGGCGCGGCTGCTGCGCGAGAGCGGGCTGGATACATCCTCCGCCAGCGTGATCGAGGCGACGCGGCTGAGCGAGGCGCTGGCCGCCCTGCGCGATCTGCCGATGCCAGGGCTGGCGGAGCTGCGCGAGGCCACGCAATCTGTGCTGTGCAGCGGCGAGCCTGCGCGCATGCTGCTGATCCATGAGCGGCTGGAGGTCGGCGTGGAGCTGGGCGCTGTGCCGCCCGAAACGCCCACCACGCCGCTCCAGCGCGATCTGGATGCGCTGCAACGACGGCTGCGGCTGCCCACGAGCGGCGAGATACGCCAGCTCGACCTCGACCTGCGCAACACTAACGACCGCGCCCGCAGCCATCTCTTGCGGCGGCTGCGGCTGCTGGGCATCCCCTGGGGCGAGTCGCAAGGCGGCGCAGGCGGCGCCAGAGGCACATTCCATGAGATGTGGCAGATTCAGTGGCAGGTCGAGTTCCCCATCCTGCTGATCGAGGCCAATGTGTGGGGCAATACGGTCGCGCAGGCCAGCGCCGCCAAAGCTATCGCCCAGATGGACAAGGCCACCGACCTCGCCACGCTGACCACCCTGCTGGATACGACGCTGCTGGCCGGGCTACCCAACGCCACCGCCCACGCGCTGGCGGCGACCCGCGCGCGCGCCGCCGTCACCTCCGATGCGCGCCTGCTGATGGACGCCCTGCTGCCGCTGGCGCGCGTGGCGCGCTATGGCGACGTGCGTGGCTCGCGCGCAGTTGATGTGCTGCCCGTCTACGCCTCGCTCTTCGAGCGCGCGCTGATCGGGCTGCCGGGCGCCTGCGCCTCGCTGGACGACGATGCGGCGGCAGCGATGGTACAGAGCATCGAGCGCGCCGCCGAGAGTGTCAGCCTGCTGGACAACGCCGACCAGCGCGCCGCGTGGGTGGCCGCCCTGCGCGGGCTGATCGACCTGGAGCATGCGCACGGCCTGGTGCGCGGGCGCTGCTGCCGCCTGCTGCTGGATATGCGCGCCCTCAGCGGCGAGGAGCTGGCCCAGCGGGCGCGGCTGGCGCTCTCTCCGGTCAATCCGGCGGAGCAGGCCGCCGCCTGGGTGGAGGGCGCGCTGATGGGCGGCGCAGTGACGCTGATCCATCAGGATGCGCTCTGGCGGGCGCTCGACGCCTGGCTCTGTGAGCTGGCGGCGGAGGACTTCATCGCCACGCTGCCGCTGATCCGGCGGTCGTTCGCGCGCTTCGATAGCGCCGAGCGCCGCGCGATGGGCGAGAAGGTGCGCGCGCTGGCGCGATCTCCGCAGGGCGCGGCAGACGGCGCGGCGACCGACGCCGTGGCGGCCAACATCGACCAGGCGCGCGCGGCGCTGACCCTGCGCACGCTGGCGCGCCTGCTAGCTGGCGGTGGCGCGGGAGCAACAGGAGGAGCGCGATGATCACTGAGGAGGAGCGCCTGCGACGCTGGCGGCTGGCGCTGGGAGCTGATGCAGAGCCGCCCGCCGGGATGACACTGACGGTGACGGATCGCGGGATGGATCGCACGCTGGAGGCGCTCTACCAGGGCGAGCGCGGCGGCGGGCTGGGCAAATCCTCGCCCAATGTGGCGCGCTGGCTCGGCGACATCCGCACGTACTTCCCATCGCAGGCGGTGCGTGTGATGCAGCAGGACGCGCTGGAGCGCCTCCACCTGACACGCATGCTGCTGGAGCCAGAGCTGCTCTCGCAGGTGGAACCCGATGTGCATCTGGTGGCCTCGCTGCTGGCGCTCAGCGGCGCCATCCCCGATGAGACGAAGGAGACGGCGCGGCAGGTGGTGCGCCGCGTGGTGGACGAGCTAGAGCGCAAACTCGGCGCGCGGCTCATCCAGGCGGTGCGCGGCAGCCTCAACCGTGCCGCCCGCACGCGCCGCCCGCGCATCAGCGAGATCGACTGGGATCGCACGATTCGCGCGAACCTGAAGAACTACCTGCCCGACCGCCGCACGATCATCGCGGAGAAGCTGGTGGGCTACACGCACAAGCGCTCCTCGCTGCGCGACATCGTGCTGTGCGTGGATCAAAGCGGCTCGATGGCAAGCTCAGTGGTCTACTCCGGCATCTTCGCCGCCACGCTGGCGACGATTCGCGCGGTCAACACGCGCATGGTCGTCTTTGATACGTCGGTGGCCGACCTGACCGAAGACCTGCACGACCCCATCGATCTGCTCTTTGGCGTCCAGCTTGGCGGTGGCACCGACATCAACCGCGCGCTGACCTATTGCCAGCAGGTCATCACGCGCCCGACGCAGACCATCCTGACGCTGATCACCGATCTGTATGAGGGCGGCGACCCCAGCCGCCTCACGCAGCGCGCGGCGGAGCTGGTGGCGAGCGGCGTGCAGGTCATCTGTCTGCTGGCGCTCAGCGACGATGGCGCGCCCAGCTACCATGTGGCCACGGCGGCGGCGCTGGCCAGCCTGGGGATCCCCTGCTTTGCCTGCACACCCGATCTCTTCCCCGACCTGATGGCCTCAGCCATCCTGCGGCGCGACCTGGCGCAGTGGGCGGCGCAGAACGAGATCACCCTAGTGCGCCCGACCGACGAGTGAGACGGCTGGAAACCCGCGCTTGACGTTTTCGACCGCTCGTGCTATTTTTTGGTCATGAGGGCGAAAAATACGACGGACGGACAGAAGCGTCCGTCCTTCATCGAGACAGCGCGTCGGGCGCAGCTCATCGAGTGCGCCATCGAGACGATGGCGACGCTGGGCTACGCCCAGGCGTCATTGGCGCAAATCGCCCAATGCGCTGGCATCAGCAAGAGCGCGATCACCTATTACTTCTCCAGCAAAGAGGAGCTGATCGAACAGGTGGTCGTCGCGATCTACAAGGACGCGGCTGCCACGATTGGGCCACAGATCACCGCCGAAGCCTCGCCCGCGCTGCAGTTGCGCGCCTACATCCGCGCACATGTCGCCTACATCAGCGCCCATCTCACGCAGATGCGGGCCATCATGGAGATCGTCCGCAACGTCCGCACGGAGGAGGGCAAGCCGCGCTATAGCGCCCCCGCCGCAGAGCCAGTGCGGGCGGCGCTGGAAGCCCTTCTGCGCAAGGGACAGCAAGCGGGCGAGTTCTGCGACTTCGATGTGCGCGTGATGGCGGTGACGATCCGCAGCGCCATCGATGCGTTGTCGCCCTACCTGATCGCCAACCCGCAGGTGGACGCCGAGCGCTATGCCCAGGAGCTGGTGACGTTGTTTGACCGCGCCACCCGCAAGGCGTGAGGTCTGAAGATACGGGGGAGCGCCTATGAACGCTATCGAAACGAGCCAGTTGACCCGCGCCTTCGGCAGCCTGGTGGCTGTGGACGACTTGACGCTCGCTATTCCCGAGGGAACTGTCTTTGGTTTCCTGGGGCCAAATGGCGCGGGCAAAACGACAACGGTGCGCATGCTATCGGCCCTGATTGCTCCTACCCGTGGGACTGCTACGGTGGCTGGCTATCGCCTGGGCGAGAACAACGAGGCGATTCGCCGGGCCGTTGGCATCCTCACGGAAACCCCAGGCTTGTATGACCGGCTCAGCGCATGGCAAAATCTGCTGTTCTATGCGGAGATGTATGACCTTCCAGCCCAGCAAGCTGCCTCCCAGGTTGAACGCTATCTGCGTCTGCTCGACCTCTGGGAGCGGCGCGGCGACAAAGTCGGAGGCTTCTCGAAAGGCATGCGGCAGAAGCTGGCAATAGCCCGCGCCCTGCTGCACGAACCCAAGGTGATCTTCCTCGATGAGCCAACGGCTGGCCTCGATCCCGAAGCCGCGCGAGTGGTGCGCGAGTTCATCAAGCAATTGCGGGCCGAGGGGCGAACCATCTTCCTCACAACCCATAATCTGCCCGAGGCCGACGAGCTCTGCGATCTGGTCGGAGTCTTTCGCTCGCGGCTGCTGCGCCTGGGCGCCCCAGCGAGTCTGCGCGCTGGCATGTTTGGCGCCGGAACCCAGGTGCGCGTCGTAGGTGATGCCGCGCGCTGGATCGCGACTGCCCGCGCGCTGCCCTTTGTCCACGATGCGAGCGCCTCCGAGTGCATCCTCTCCGTCAGTCTGGATCATCCCGATGAACAGAACCCTGCGCTCGTGCGCGCTCTCGTAGAGGCAGGCGCAGACATCCGCGCTGTGGAACAGACCTCCCATTCGCTTGAGGAGGTGTACCTGGAACTGGTGGAGCAAGCACGAGAAGCGGCGCCTGTTAGCCACTGAGCGCGAAGAAAGGGCATGACCGCGTATGCGCAAAGTCATGGTAATCCTGCGGAAAGAGTTCCTCGACATGCTCCAGCAGCGGGCCCTGTTGTACACGATTCTCCTGCCGCCGCTGCTGTTTGTCGTGATTCCCTTCATCTTCCTGCAGCGAGTCGGCAACGGATCACGAGCCAGTGCGCTGCAAGTACCCTCGCTCCAGGGGTTGACCGTGCATGAGTACACGCAGGCGTTGGTCGGCACGGAGTTCTCGAACATCTTTCTTCTGCTGGCGATGATCGTGCCCAGTACGATTGCGGCCTACAGCATCATTGGCGAGAAGACCAACCACACGCTGGAGCCGCTGCTGGCCACGCCCGTGCGTCGATGGCAATTGCTGGCAGGCAAGATCCTGGCGTCGTTGCTGCCAGCGGTGCTGCTCACCTGGGTGAGCGGCAGCCTGTTCATTGCGGAGCTCGCCATCTTCACAGATGCGAATGTCGTCTCCCATGTGGTCACAGGCGGCTGGCTGATTCTCTTCATCGCCGCTACGCCGCTCCTGGGGCTCATCGCAGTGGCCGTCATGACGGCCATTTCCTCACGAGTCACCGACACTCGCACGGCGCAACAGCTCTCGATCTGGGCAGTCGTGCCCATCATCGGAATCGTTCTGGGCGAGTTCTCCGGCCAGTTTGAACTGACCGTTCTCGTGGCGATCATTACCTGTGTGATCCTGATCTCAGTCGCGATCCTCTTGACCTGGGGCGCTGCCCAACTATTTCAGCGCGAAGCCATCCTGACACGCTGGAGGTAAGAGCGCCCAATGATCACTTTTGCGGTACATGGCTACGAGAACGACATTCCCGCCGGAGGGTTCGGCGCGGTGCAGGCCGAGCTGGAGCGGCGTGGCTACTCTTGCCGCGTCATCCTGTCGCCGAAGGAGCGCACGAAGACGCCGAATCAGGATCGCGCCAGGGTGATGATCGAGGCCCTGCGCGATGTCGAGGGCGACATTGCGCTCATCGGCATCTCCAATCAGGGGCTTTTCATGCCGCTCGTGGCGGCCGCCCGCCCGATCCGGCGCATCGTCATGCTCAACGCGGTGATCCCGCATCCAGGGGAATCCTTCCTCCAAGGCTCGAAGGGTCAGCACATCTGGGCGACCTGGCTCACGCGCCTGCTCGCCGGGCGCGCCCCCGGCATGAACGAAATCTGCCCGCTCACCGAGCTGCCGCAGGTGGAGTATGTCTACATCTGCGGCGAACGAGACGACGCCATCCGCCCCGAGTGGGAGCAGTGGGCCGCGCGCGAGTACCTGCACGTCGAGCCAGTCGTCATCAAAGCAGCCAGCCACTCCAATATCGTCGTGCCACCGTATGCCAGCCAGGTTGTAGACGCCGCGACGCATGGGCTTGAAGCGTCTGGCGCGCCAGCCACGCCGACAGGCTCCGTGGCGACTGCGGAGTGGCAGGGCCGCTCCGACGCGGCGATACGCGCGCAGGCGCCACAACAGCCCAAGCGCGGGAACCAGATACTCAGCGTGCTCATCAGTGGCTTTGCTCCGCTCATCGCCTACTTCGCGATCCGTCCGCACGTCGCCGGGGATGTTGAGGCGCTGGCGCTGGCGTGGCTCATCCCCGTTCTCTGGACGCTCGTTTCCTCGCTGTGGCGGCGTCGCCTTGATGTGTTCGGCCTACTCGGCATGATCGCGTACGGCATCACGCTGGCCATCTCGGTGGTATTCGGAGCTGGCGCGCTGCCGCTGAAACTGCATCACGGGTTAGTCGGCGCCGTCATTGGGTTGGTGTGTCTGGGCTCGGTGGCGATCGACAGGCCGATATTGCTGTACATCGTTCGGCTCAGAACCAGAAATACGCCCAACGCGGCGATGGTTGAAATCGCCCTGAGCAATCCCCGAACCGTCAGGCGCATCACCAGGGTGACGCTCCTCATTGGCGTCGCCACCCTGGCCGATGCGACTCTTCAGACTGCGCTGGCCATTACCCTCTCGACAAGCGCCTTCCTGCTCGTGACGACAGCTATCCACATCGCCGTCATCGTGGTGGTCGCCCTCATCCTCCTGACGCTCCTGTGGTTTCGAGCCGACAGTTTGGTCTAGTCACGCAGCCGCGCTGTCGCACGCAACCCGTGAAATCGTGATATAGCTCACTCTGGCGCCATCAACTGGCGCCCGTTGGTGGCGTCCATTCGTTCTCATGAATGATGAAGCCGCCGCCAGCGCGACGATCCCAGCCACGGAGTTCTCTTCCCTCGCAGGAGAGGCGAGAGGTTCGCGCCAGAGAAGGATGAGCCTGCTATGCGAAGCGCCGCCCGTCAGCGAACCTCCATCGTGCTGATCGCCCTCTCGCTGCTCGTCATGCTCGGCGCCATCGTGGCGCTGCTGCAGATCGTTGGCTCTGGCAGCGGCGCGCCCACCAAGGCGAAGGTTGCGGCGACGGCCACGCCGATCAAGCTGGTCAACTGGCAGGCCGCGACCACGCCGCATGCGACCAGGAGCCTGCAATTCGCGCTCTCGAATCCGTCCATCGCCTATCTGTGCGCCACAGATGGCGCGACCTCGGCGATGGGGCCGCTGCCGCGCATCTACAAAAGCGTAGATGGCGCGCAGACCTGGAGCCTGCTGGCCAGCGCGCCCACCCTCCAGCCCATCGCCGACCAGGTTCCTACGCTTGCCGAGTGCGCCGTCTTCGTGGACGGGCATGACCCGCAGGATGTCTTTTTCCAGCAGACGCAGTTCGAGCCGGTGGGGGCGGGCTTCGCTATCGCGCGGGCGCTCTATCGCAGCCAGGATGGCGGCGCGACCTGGAGCCAGCTCACTGAGCTCGACAAGACCAACGGGTTCGCCGCGCTGGCCGTCTTTGGCTCCCGGCTCATCGCACAGCCCATCCTCAGCGTCTATGGCGCGAGTCAGTGCGGCCCCAACCCCGGCATGCCCAGGCCCAGCAGCCTGATCGACGCCAGCGACGATGGCGGGCAGAGCTGGCAGCCCATCGGGCAGAGCATCGTGGCGGCGGGCTACACGCCGCGCGCCATGGCGGTGGCGGGCGTGGCGCTCTTCGCCATCGCCGACAAGACGCCCAGCGGGAGCTGCCAGTCTCCGGATAGCTCGGCGCTGTGGCGCTCCAACGATGGCGGCGCGACCTGGACGCCCGCCGCGCTGACCGAGCCGAGCATCCAGTCGGTCAGCTTCGTCGCGCGGGCCGATGGCGCGGGCTACTACGGCCTGGCGCTGGCGCCTTCGCTTGATGGCACCTCCATGCGGGCGCTCTTCAGCAGCGATACTGGCGCGACCTGGGCGCCGCTGTCCCAGCTCCCCGCCTCGAAGTCGCCCACGCCCACCTTCACTGGAGCCGTGACAGCCTCTGGCGACGCTCTCATCGCGGTGGACGACGGCGGAACGGTCTATCGCTGCCTCGCGAGCGCCACCACGCCGCGCTGGACGCCATTCGCCAACGGGATGAGCGGCCAGTGGCAGGGCGTAGGGACGACCGTCTGGTCGCTGGCCATCACCAGCGACCCCAATCAGCCTGGCCAACTCGCCTCCCTCGCGGTGAAGTGAAGCCCCCACCCCCAGCCCCTCCCCCGCTTTGCGGGAGAGG
>DATAED010000388.1:0-32348 GCA_036258195.1 Ktedonobacterales bacterium | reverse complement strand
CAATAGGGTTTCCAATCTCATGAATATGCTGCTAGGCACATCGCTTTTCCTGAATGCGCCCGGCGGCATAGGATCGCGACCATACACGGATCCGACAATCAGGTGAATGCGCCAGAGATCGAGTTGCGCTACTTCAGTTACGATGCCAGTCAAAGCGCCTACTGCCTTGAGGCGACCCAAGGCGAACACGACCTCATCGGTAAAGTCATCTAGGTCGTAGGCGTTCCATTGTTCTTCATCCAGTTCCAGCGCGGATACCAGCGCATGACGTAATGGTACGACTGCCTCACGGCTCCCCCATGCACCAAGGAGGCGCGCTAGATAGGGCCGCCAGACAAGCAGATAGCCTGATCCTGGGGTGAGAACCTTGGGATCGGCTGGGAACTGGGCAGTAAGTAAGTCGCACATGAGAGGAAATGCTGCAGGATCATGCACAGCGCCAAGGCAGAGTACACTAGACCACTGTTCCCATGGATCGGCGCTAGTTAGGTAAGGGCGCAGATGTACCTGCCAAGTGGGGTATGCGCTCAATCCCAACAAGAAGATGGCAAAAACATGATCGAAACTATCAGATTGAGCAAGCGCGGCACGGGCTGACTCCAATGACAGGCTACCATAGCGCGAAATAAATCGCTCCACGTAGCCATCTACCTCCGAGTCATCCTGGTAGCAGAGAAGATACAAGGCGCGTGCCGCTGCATCGTGGGAAATCGCCATACACCCTCCTGTAGCGCGCCGTGCCGATTTTCGAGGAATTGGCGCTGCATAGTCGCTCACTCAAGACTAACTCCAAGTATCGCACAGTGATCCCGGGCATCGACTCGTAGCGCCCCTCGGTATGCCTGCGAATTTAAGAACATCGCGTGAGGGTTGCGGGTTATAGCCCGTAATGCGCCTATGGTGCGCCGAAGAAGAAGTACTGTCCACCCATAAAGGACCACGAAAAGAAGGCGACATCAACCTGCATGCCAAAAGGCGCGGCATTCTGTATTTGAGCGGCATAACCACCTAGCGTTGCCTCTGAACACCCTGCACAGAAAGGGTTTCCCACGGTGATAGTCACTCGCACATGCGGCGACTCTGCGGGATCGAGATCGGACACCGATCCCATCGAGTAGTTTGTACCCTGTACCTCAGCATGGGTAGCAGTACTGGGCTTGCCTTCGCCTTTATACATACCTGATTGATCGAGAACTTGGCCTGTTTCCGTGTTTTCAACGGTAACCTGTCCGTAGGTGGGGCCTTTGGCTTCTGGATTCCTAGCTTGGTTTGCGTTACGCACCTGATCTGTCTTGGTTTTAACGTTGTTTCCAGACTGCTGCACCGCATCAGATGGTCCGTTTGATGAAGCCTGATTGCCGTCTTGACCATCGCCGTGCGGTTGCTCGCCCTGGCTGAGACGATCGTTTTCGTTGGCCTCGGCTTGTGCTTCGATCTCGGCATTGGTCTCCAGCAGTTGCCCATCTGGCCCATCCACGCCATCAATCGACCCATTCTCGCCGTCGGGCGCATCGAAGTGAATGGCGCCGGGACTGCCTGCATCGTAGGTGAGTTCCGAGCCATTGACAGTGGGCGCGGCGAAGGGATTGTCATCACTGCTGGAAGCGGGGCTGCCATCACTGCCGCCACTGCTACTCGAGCCGTTGGTCTCCCCGCCATCGATGCCGCCGCCTTCGCCATTGTCTCCTTCGCGCAATTCGTGGCCGCTGGGATCGATGAACGTCTCTGGGCTGCCGTCCACATACCCATAGCGATTCAGCCCACCCGCCAGCGTCGTATCAGCGCTGGTGAACTGCCCCGCCACCGGATCGTAATACCGCGCGCCGTAATAGTCCAGCCCGCTCGTCGTCGCATCGCTGCGTTGCCCGGTGTACCCCTTACTCGTCGGCAGCGTGCCGCTCTGGTAGCGGACGGCCCCATACGGCCCGTAGAGCTGCGTGGCCGTGATACTGCCGCTGGTGGCGACCGCCTCGCTGACGCTGCCCAGCCCATCAGAGAGCAGGTAGCTGAGCGCGCCGTTGACGCTCTCGGCCAGCCCACCATAGTAGGCAGTCGTCGTCGTCGTTGAGCCGCTGGTGGCGAGCTCTTCGAGGCTGCCGATGTATGACGTGGTGGTCGTCGCTCCGCCGCCGGTCGAGGCCACCTGTTCGACACGCTGGCCTGCTCCATCGTAGAGGAAGCTGGCGCTCTGGGTGGGGGCGCTCGCTGTGCTCTGCCACGTCGCCATTCGGCCTTCGTTGTCGTAGCTCAGCGCGTTGCCCGTCGGGTTGCTCCCTGTGCAGGTGGTCGCGCTGGTCATAGCCCGGCAGGTCATGTTGCCTGCTGCGTCGTAGGCTGTCGTTCAACTCGCGCCAATGGCGGTGGCGGCGACATCACAGACATAGGTATATCTAGTGCCTGCTCTTATATGAACCACACGACGAGACGGACGTGTGCAGCGCCATATTGCTTGGACAAGAGAGGCATGATCTCGAAGAGCGTCTGCCATCCAGGTGACACGAGCTCCTCCACGCGCCAACGGGTTGTGCGAAAGATCATTGGTTTCCCATCGTGGTACTGCTCCAGTGTCAGCGTCTCGATTTCGCCCATCGGCGCATCGCGTCGGTGTCGCCGGATTCTGCCGAGACACCACGCACTAGGCCCAAGCCTCTCCTTCTCAGAGGACTCCTCTAGGAGGTCGTAGCGGGGATCCGCGTGCACGCGCTCCCACTCGCTTCCCGACGCGTAACCAATCGTGACCGCTGCATGGGCTTGCAGGGTCCACTCCATGTGCGCTACCTCGCTCCAAAGTACCCATGAAGCGTGTGGTGTGACACTGTCTTCAAGCGTGGAGCCTTGAACTTCATTCGATCGGTCATCTGGCAGCCCACGCTCCGCGAACAGTGGCGAGAAGGCATGATCCTCATTGGAGACGCCGAAGAAAGCGGCAAACAGGCCATTGTTGCGCTCAACGAGGTTGGGGACATCAAGAACACCGCGCCATCGACTGTCGGCGTCTTCGCTGCTCCGGCGTACCTCGACCCAACCTCGAATATCTCTGCCCATAGAGTCGCTACTCCCTTGACTCCTTGACGCCTGCGACCTTGCTTCAATTAGCAAGGTCGCAGGCGCGCCTCGCTGATCCTACTGGGCTACAGCCATCACGCGGGTACGCCCTGGTGAAGTGCTCCCCATCCTACCATGCTTGAGGAGTGTGTTTACCAGGCCGCCAAATCAAATATGCTCATCCGCGCGTGCTAATCCTGCAGTATCGGCATTCCGCCCTGTGGCGCAGGCGCGGGGCCATAGTCGAGCGGATTATAGTCATCCCACACGACGCCGTCACGGATAAAGAGCACGCGCACAACCTGACTGGGATGCGTCAGACCTGACGCCTGAGCGTAGACGGCTTGCGCAGCGGCCAAGTTCACCTCATCTTTGGTCAGCATGTCATGGGGATCAATGTTCCGCAGATCAACCACCACAATGGAGGCTTGCTCTGACTTCTCATAGATCGTGTTGGCCACGCCACGCAGGTGTGGGTCATTTGGATCGGAACCCATGAGTACCGTCCCATTGGCGGGCGTGTACAGATCCATTGCGAGCTTGGGCCCCTGCCCAAAGGCAGCAACGCCTGGCATCGCCTCGTCAATCTGGGGAAACATGATGTAATCTGGATCCGGTTGGCCGAAGATGTTCTGCTTTCGAGGGCGCACGCCGTGGAGGCCAAAATACTTGGCCAAGACGTAGCCATCCTCATGCTCAGGAGGATCTGACCGTTTATTCCGGTGGTCGATAAAGCACCCTCCATTCAGGTAGCACGAGTCAACGCTGCTGGGAAGTGGATTGTCATAGGGACGCGGGTTCGGATCCTGGAATGGGCCACCTCTCCCTGTAGGCCGAACACGAACGTGTCCGCTGGGATCCGTCTTGGTCTCCGGGTTGCCCGCCACATAGGCATAGCGATTGAGTTGCCCGGGATCGGGCTGCGCTGCGCTCAACGGCAAGAGCGTATCAGCGGAGGTGAACTGCCCGGCCACCGCATCGTAGTAGCGCGCGCCGTAGTCGTCCAGCCCACTCGTCGTCGCATCCGCGCGTTGCCCGGTGTAGCCCTTGCTGGTCGGATAGGCAGAGCACAGCATGCGTGCTGCGCCAGACAGTGCGGCGCAGTTCTTCCCGCTGCGCTCGAACTGCCTGCGCATAGCCCGGCGCGCGCGGTATGCTATGCTGTGGAAGCGGGCGCGTCGGCGTGCAATGACGCCAGCGCCCGCCACACAGCGACTGACCCAGCCACCACCGGAGAGGATGTGATCCTCATGGCGCTCGATAATGGTGTGATCTATCTCGACCATGCGGCCACCACGCCCACTCGACCCGAAGTGGTCGCCCGCATGCTGCCCTACTTCGGCGAGTTCTTCGGCAATCCCAGCAGCATCTATGCGCTGGGGCGCAAGAGCCTCGACGCCATCGACTCCGCGCACGAGGCCGTCGCCCGCGCGCTGCATTGCCGCCCCACCGAGATCGTCTTCACTGGCGGCGGCAGCGAGGCCGACAACCTCGCTATCAAGGGCATCGCCTATGCCCAGCGACGGCGCGGCGACCACATCATCACCACCGCCATCGAGCACCACGCCGTGCTGCGCACCTGCGAGCGGCTGGAGCAGGATGGCTATCACGTCACCTATCTGCCCGTCGATGAATACGGCCGTGTCACGCCAGAGCAGGTCGCGGAGGCCATCACCGACCAGACCGCGCTCGTCACTATCATGTACGCCAACAACGAGGTCGGTACCATCCAGCCCATCGCCGAGATCGGGCGCGTCTGCCGCGAGCGCCGCGTGCCGTTCCACACCGACGCCGTGCAGGCGGGCGGCCAGATCGAGCTGGATGTGACGCAGCTCCAGGTCGATATGCTCTCGCTTTCGGCGCACAAGTTCTACGGGCCGAAGGGCGTCGGTATCCTCTATGTGCGGCAGGGGACGCGCGTGCAGCCGCAGACGCTGGGCGGCTCACAGGAGCGCAACCGCCGTGCTGGCACCGAGAATGTTCCGGGCGTCGTCGGCGCGGCCTACGCGCTGGAGCTGGCGCGCGCCGAGCGCGAGCAGGAGAACGCCCGCCTCCAGGCGCTGCGCGATCAACTGATCGAGGGCATGCTGGCGCTGCCCGAAGTGCGGCTGACGGGACATCCTACCGAGCGGCTACCGCAGCACGCCAGCTTCACGCTGGCTGGCGTGGAGGGCGAATCGCTGCTGCTCAATCTCGATCTGCTCGGCATCGCGGCCTCCAGCGGCAGCGCCTGCACCACCGGCGACATCGAGCCGTCGCATGTGCTCTCGGCGATGGGCGTCTCCGCCAGCGCGGCGCGCGGCGCGCTGCGGCTGACGCTTGGCCACAGCGTCACCGCCGACGACATCACCATCACACTCCAGCGCATGGGCGAGATTCTGCCGCGCCTGCGCGCGCTCTCCACGCAACCCGCGTAGACCCCAGCAATCCCAGGAATCCCAGGAAAGACGTCATTGTAGCGGCACAGAAGCGAGGAACGGATGCAACTAGAGGGTAAAGTCGCTGTCGTCACCGGAGGATCACTCGGCATCGGCGCGGGCATCGTGCGCCGTCTGGCGGCAGAGGGAGCCTCCGTCACCCTGGACTACCACACCCATCGCGACGCCGCCGACGCCATCGCCAACGACATCACTCAGGCGGGCGGCAAGGCGCAGGTCGTGCAGGCCGATGTCTCGCAGGTGGCCGATATGCAGCGGCTGATCGCCCAGGCCATCAGCGCCTACGGACGGCTCGACATCCTCGTCAACAACGCTGGCATCGAGCAGCCCACGCCTTTCGAGTTCGTCACCGAGCAGCAGTGGGATCAGCAGATTGCGACCGATCTGAAAGGCGCGTTCTTCGCCGCGCAGGCCGCCTGGCGTCAGTTCATCGCGCAGGGCGGCGGTGGCGTCATCATCAACATCTCCTCCGTGCACGAGGAGCTGCCAATGGTGGGCAACTCGGTCTACTGCGCCGCCAAGGGCGGGCTGCGC
Source organism: Ktedonobacterales bacterium (assembly GCA_036258195.1). Classification (GTDB taxonomy): domain Bacteria; phylum Chloroflexota; class Ktedonobacteria; order Ktedonobacterales; family JADMIN01; genus JAKAIY01. The sequence continues at coordinate 26,331 of DATAED010000388.1, read as the reverse complement.
ATGCTCACCCGCACGTTGGCCAATGAGCTGGCCAGGCACAGCGTGCGCATCGCCAACATCGGGCCGGGCGCCATCGAGACGCCCATCAATCGGGCTACGCTGAATGATCCCACACGCAAGGCCGCCCTGCTGGGCGAGATACCGCTCGCCCGCATCGGCACACCCGATGACATCGCCAACGCCGTCGTCTGGCTGGCCTCCGACCAGGCCAGCTACGTGACGGGCACGACGCTCTTCGTCGATGGCGGGCTGATGATCTACGCAGGTAGTCTCTAATCCATGAGTGAGCCGCAGTACCGCTTGATCGCGCTGGATGTCGATGGCACGCTGCTCGATCCTGCGCACCTGCTCACCCCGCGCACGCGAGCGGCCATCCTCTCGGCGCAGCGGCGTGGGACGCGCGTCTGCCTGGCGACGGGCAAGCTGCTGGCCTCCGTGCGCCCGTTGCTGGCCGAGCTGGCGCTAGGCGGTCTGCACATCACCTGCAACGGCGCCGCGCTGATGGACGCCGCGGCGGGCGAGGCCGTGGCCGCTTGGCCGCTCTCCCCGCCGCAGATCAGTGAGGCGCTGGCCGCCATCCGCGAGTGCGCGCCGGAGATGGGCATCGCCTGGTACACCACCGACGCCATCTATACCGACGCGCCGCCCGCCAGCCCGCTCGACGTGACCCTCGGCGCCTACCACGAGCCAGCGCTGCGCCACGTCGCGCGACTCGCTGCGGATGCGCTGCCGCCGCCACTGAAATTCCTGATGACGGGCGACCACTCCAGCCTGCTGGCCCTGCGCGACGGCCTGCTGGAGCGCATCGGCGCGACGATGACGGTGACGCGCACCACCAGCGACTTCGTAGAGGTGATGGCGCCGGGCGTCAGCAAGGGCCACGCGCTGGGCGAGCTGATCACGCGGCTGGGCATGCCACGCGCGGCAGTCGTGGCGTTCGGCGATGGCGAAAACGACATCCCGCTGCTGGATGCCGCTGGCCTGGGCGTGGCAATGGGCAACGCCATGCCTGCCCTGCTGCCGCACGCTGCGCGCACCACGCTGAGTAATGCCGAGGACGGCGTGGCCGTCGCGCTGGCAGAGATGGGGCTGGCGGACTGGTAGGGTACAAGCGGGCGGCGCGAGGCGGGCGGAACCTCTCCCCCTGACCCCCTCCCCTCCGAGGGAGGGGGAACCCAGGCCAGGCGTGCTGGCGCAGGGAAAGCGATGTGACCGCTGCCCAGCAGGAACCGAAAACCCCTCTCCCCGTGGGAGAGGGGTTTGGGGTGAGGTCGCTACCCCCGCTGCCCATTGGCATACGGGCTGGGGTAGTGGCGCACCAACTCGCTGTAGTCGCGCAGGCGCTCGACCACGCGCGAGGCGATGGTGCCAGCGAGATACTGCCCCTCGCTGGTCTTGGCGCCGAAGGGAATGCCCGTCAGCAGTTGGATCCCCTCCTCGATGGTGTCCACCCCATAGAGGTGAAATTTGCCCAGGCGCACCGCCTCGACGACCTCATCACGCAGCATCAGGTTGCGCATGTTGACGCGCGGGATGATAACGCCCTGCTTGCCCGTCAGCCCGCGTCGCTCGCAGATGCGGAAGAATCCCTCGATCTTGTAGGTCGCCCCGCCAATCGCCTGCGCCTCGCCACGCTGGTTGACCGAGCCAGTCACCGCCAGCGACTGCCTGATAGGTACCTCGGCCAGCGCCGACAGTAACGCATACAATTCCGCCGACGAGGCGCTGTCGCCATCGATGCCATCATACGACTGCTCGAAGTTGAGGCTGGCGGAGAGGCTGAGCGGAAAATCGTGCGCGAAACGGCCCGCCAGATAGCCCGCCAGCGTCAGCACGCCTTTAGCGTAGATTGGCCCGCTCAGGTTCGACTGGCGATCAACCGCCACGACACCCGCCAGCCCGGGCGAGACCGTCGCCGTGATGCGCGAGGGCAGGCCGAACTCGTAGCCCTGAATCTCCTGCACCCACAGCCCGTTGATCTGGCCGACCGCCTCACCCTCCGTCGAGATCAAGATCTCCTGCTGCAGGATCATGTCTTCCATCTTTTCAGGGATCAGCGCGCCACGATGCTCGCGCGCGCGCACGGCGGTGGCGACGTGCTGGCGGCGCGTCAGGCTCTCGCCCGCGCGCTTCGCGAAGTAGCCAGCCTCCACGCACAGGTCACGCACATCGTCGAACCGCGCCGAGACGCGCTCCTGATCCCCAGCCCAACGGCTGCCCTCCTCGATCACCAGCGCTACTGCCTCGCTGGTGAACTCCGGGAATCCCATCGTGCGCGCCGCGTCGCCCGCCACCTGCGCATAGGCCATCTCGCCATCGGCGTTGCGCAGCATCACGGAATCGAAGTCGGCGCGTACCTTGAAACCCTCGTGAAACTCAGGATCCAGCTCGGATAACTCGGAATAGGTCTGCGGGTCGCCAATCAGGATGACCTTGACGTCGGCGCGGATTGGCTGCGGACGAATCGTCGCGATGCCTGGCGCGGCGCCACCTGAGAGCGACTCGTTCTCCAGCTCGATGCGCCCGAAGCGCACCATGCGCTTCACCGCGTCCCACGAGCGCGGCTGCGTCAGGACATCGTGCGCCTGCAAGACGAGAAAGCCGCCGACGGCCTTGTGCATGGCGCCAGGCTTCAGCATCATGTGATCGGTGAAGGTCAGCCCCTCGCGCGAGCCCATGTCGATGCGCCCGATGAGGTTGCCATAGGTCGGATTCGTCTCCTCGATGACGGGCGCCTCAGCAGTCGCCGCTCGCGACACCATCACGTTGACGCTGTAGCGCCGCAGCAGCGAGCGCAGCGATGGCGGATCGTGCAGATCGTCGTCCAGCGGCAGGCCGTTCGGATTCTGCGGCCCGGCGTCATGGGTCGGCGTCTCATTGGTCGAGTCGTCGCCGCCCTCGGTCGGCGCGCCGGGGATAGGGCCACGCAGCGTGCGCGCATGCAGCACGACATCGCCGCGCAGACGCTTCAGGTACGCCAGCACACCGGGCAGTCCGGCGTTGCTGGCGGCGACCAACTCGGAGAGATGCCGCACGGCGTTGTCCGCCACCTCGTGGTCGAGCGCATTGACGACACCGCGCGCCTCTTCCTCGATCACCCGCACACTGGGCAGCATGTGGGCGATGGCCGCCTCGACCTTCTCGTGCTTCTCCACGATCTGCTGCTTCTGGTCGTCGGGCAGCGCATCGAACGCTTCCTGCGTCATCGGGGCTGGCGCGCCACCCTCCGGCGAGGGCGCCAGCGCATCGATCACGAAGCCCGATGGCGTGCCACGGACATTGAAACCGAGCGCCAGCGCTTCCGCTTCGAGCGCCTCGAAGAGCTTCGCGCGGCGCTCGTGCAGCTCGGCCAGCAACTCGCTGCGCCGCTGGTCGTAGACCTCGGACGAGAAAGCGCGTCGCAGCTCACGACGGCATGCGGTGATGTACGCCTGCATGTCGTGTGCGAATGATCGGCCTCGCCCGGCCGGTAGCTCCAGCGCCAGTGGCTCCTCTGGCGACTCGAAATTGTAGACGTAGACCCAGTCAGACCTGGGATGTCGCTGGCTGGCGACGGCGCGCACCAGCGCCAGCGTCGCATCCGTGCGGCCCGTGCCGGGTCGGCCAGAGACGTAGAGGTTGTAGCGACCGTCGGGGATCTCCAGCGCCAGATCCATCGCTTCGTGCGCGCGCTGCTGCCCGATGATCGCCGCAGGTGGCGGCAGGCTCGCGGTCGTCTGAAAAGGGAGGCGCGTCGGATCAGTCAGGCGGCGCAGCGAGTTCGGAGACAATTCAAACGACGAGCGGGTCTCATCCATCGAGTGATCCTCACGATTCCACCGGCAAACGAGCGACATTGGCAGGCCCAGCGCGACGGGCGTCAGTCCAGTGTAGCACGCGCCCCGCCTGTTGCGCGCGGCGACTTCGGCTGACTTGCGACCGCCTCGCCTGCCGTGCTACACTGATGTGTACAACGCAATAGCAGCGAACGCGGGACGAGTATCGCAGCGCCCTGACAGAGACGGATGGCCACTGGCTGAGAGCCATCCGACAGCGCACACGCCGCGAGAATACCACCCGCCAGCTCAGCGCCGAACGGCGATGCATCATCGCTCCAGGCGACTGCGGCGGCCTCGATATCGGCCAGACATGAGCGAGCGACGCCTGCCACATCGTCAGCGCGTCGCTCGGAATGGTGGGTGGAACCACGAAGGGCTACGCTCTTTCGTCCCCGTTGGGACGAGAGGGCGTTTTTGTTTGCCCGCTTTCATCTGACGTTCGCTCGCGTGAGGAAATGTGACATGGCCCAGCAGCGCTGGTCGCCCAACTGGAAAGAGAAGCAGATCCGTCAGCTCACCGCTGACGGCGCCACCCCCTGCGCGCCGCGCCGCGGCTAGCGCGGCGCGTTGCCCTCTCGACTGCTGCTTCTCTCAAGAAAGGCGAATCCATCCCATGTCTCATCCATCCAGTTCGCGCCAGCACGCGCGCATCGTCGCTCATCGCATGCGACACCGCCAGCCACGCCACGAGCGCGCATCGCAACGCGAGCGGGCGCATATCGTCGCCCAACTCATCGCCGCCTCGCAGGCGCTGGTGGCTGATCCCGACGCCGCCGCGCTGCTGCTCGACGGCGCGCTCGCCCAGCTTCTCGATCTCTGGGCGCGGCAGGCCCACCTGCCATCTTTGGATCGCCGCCTCGCGCTCGATGCGCTGGAGGCGCGGGCGCCCACTGCCGCCTGGCGTGTGCGGCTGGCGCTCCAGGCGCAGCAGCCCGAGGCGCGGCTGGCGCACTGCTGGGCGCTGCTCGACCTGCTCACCACAACAACCACCACCATCCATCCACGCAGCGCAGCGCCACGAGCGCGGGCCAATCCCACACGCTATTACGTCAATCCCATGCGGTTCAGAACGAACGGAGCGTCCCATGTCAGTTGAAGCGGAACTGAACTCGTCGGTGAAATATTCACCCATCCAGCGCATGCGGCACAGCGCCGCCCACGTCATGGCCGAGGCCATCCAGGAGCTGTTCCCTGGTGTCAAATTCGCCATCGGGCCAGCCATCGAAGACGGCTTCTACTATGATATGGAGTTGCCGCGACCCATCTCGCCCGAAGACTTCCCCGCTATCGAGGAGCGCATGCGCGCCAGCATCGCGGCGGATCATCCCTTCGAGCAGAGCCGCTGGTCGCGCAAGAAGGCGCTGGAGTATTTCCGCAAGCACGATCAGCCGTACAAGGTCGAGATCATCGAGAATCTGCCCGACGCTGAGGTGGGCATCTATCAGCAGGGACCGTTCCTCGACCTCTGCCGTGGCCCGCACGTGGAGAGCACAGGCAAGATCGGCCCGATCAAGGTCATGCGAACGGCGGGCGCCTACTGGCGCGGCGACGAGCATCGTCAGATGCTCACGCGCATCTACGGCACGGCCTGGAACACGCAGGAAGAGCTGGATCAGTATCTCTGGCAGCTCGAAGAGGCGCGCAAGCGCGACCACCGCAAGTTGGGCCGCGAACTCAACCTCTTCACGTTCAGCGAGGATGTCGGGCCGGGCATCCCGCTGTTCCTGCCGCATGGCGAGATCATCCGCCACGAGATGGAGCAGTACGTGCGCGAGACGCAGGAGCGCCACGGCTACCAGCATGTCTGGACGAGCAACATCGCGCGGGTGCGGCTCTACAAGAAGTCCAAGCACTGGTATCACTACCGCGACTCGATGTTCCCGCCGATGACCGAGAGCCGCGACACGCACGAGGGCGAGTCCGCCGAGGAGATTCTGGACAACAGCTACGAGCTGAAGCCCATGAACTGCCCCTCGCACTTCACGCTTTACAACTCCCAGCGCCACAGCTATCGCGAGTTCCCGATTCGCTACGCCGAATTCGCTACGCTCTATCGCTATGAGAAGCAGGGCGAGCTGTCGGGGTTGACGCGGGTGCGCTCGCTCACGCAGGACGATGCGCACATCTTCGTGCGGCACGACCAGATACAGTCTGAGTTCAGCGAGATGGTCGATCTGGTGCGCGAGATTCTCAACACGTTCGGCATGACGAAGTACCGCATGCGGCTCTCGCTGCCCGACATGAGCGATACATCGAAGTATCACGGCAACGCAGAGATCTGGAACGCCGCCGTCAGCGACCTGCGCGCCGCGCTCGACAGCAAGGGCGTCGAATACGAGTCCGCTGAGGGCGAGGCGGCTTTCTACGGTCCTAAGATGGATCTGATGGCCAGCGACGCGCTGGGCCGCGAGTGGCAGCTCTCGACGATCCAGCTCGATTTCTTCCACCCGGAGAACTTCGACATGGAGTACATCGGCGAGGATGGTCAGTCGCACCGCCCCGCCGTCATCCATCGCGCCATCATGGGGTCATCGGAGCGCTTCCTGGGGGTGCTGATCGAGCACTACGCCGGCGCCTTTCCGGCGTGGCTCGCGCCCGTGCAGGCGGTCGTCATCCCCATCTCGGATGAGAAGCACGGCGAGTACGCCAACGCCGTGCTGAAACGGCTGCAAGTGGTGGGCATTCGCGCGGAAGTGGACAATCGCAAAGAGCGCATGAACGCCAAGGTACGCGACGCGCAACTGCGCAAGATTCCGTACATGCTGGTCGTCGGCGACAAAGAGGCCGCCGCCGACGCCGCCGCCGTGCGCCTGCGCTCGAACGAGAATCTGGGCGCGATCCCGCTGGACGAGTTCATCGCCCAGGCGCGCACGGTCATCGGCGAGCGCTCGGCGGAGCTGTGGCCAGCCAGCGAGACGGTCGCCGACCACTAGCAAGCCTTATGCGCGATAGCCAACCTCACATCAGGTACGACGCAACGAGGTCGCTCGTGCGTTCTATCTGGTGTGAGGTTGTTTGCGCCCATGCCAGGCGAGCCGCGACAGGATGAGACAGATGAAGGACGCGCAATTCGGCGATAGCGCCATCGACAGCGATGAGGAGACGGCGCTGCGGCTGCCGCGTGTGGTGCTGCCACAGCCGTCAGCCGATCCCGCCGCGCGTGGCGTCGTGCCGTGGCGTGTCATCGCCATGGGCGCGCTGATACCATGGTCGGTGTCGCGGCTGGCCTTTCTCATCATCACCGCCATCGGCGGGGCGTTGCCACCGGCCACCCCCGCGACGCGCGGCCCCGGCTTCCTGGGCGTCTGGGAGCGCTTTGACACCAACTGGTACATCAGCATCGCCACCCACGGCTACTCCTTCCCGCAGCAGATCGCCTTCTTCCCGCTCTATCCCCTGCTCATCAAGGTCGTCAGCATCGTGACGGGTGGAAACACGCTCTACGCCGCGCTGCTCATCTCGAATCTCAGCGCGCTCACCGCGCTGATCGCGCTGGGCGGGTTCGCTGCCTGGGAAGCGCGCGACGCCAGCCTGGCGCGCTGGGCGATGCTGGCCCTGCTGATCTATCCCTTCAGCTTCTTTCTGTTCGCCGCTTATACCGAGGGGCTGTTCATCACCTTCAGCGCGCTCTGCCTGCTCTTCGCCCGCCAGGGACGCTGGCGCTGGGCGGCGGCGTTGGCGCTGCTGGCCGGAGCCACACGCCCGACGGGGGTTGTGCTCGTCATTCCGCTGGCGTGGGAGTGGATGCGCCAGCAGGGTTTGCTGCACCCTGAGGTGTGGCGCGCCCTGCGACGTCCGGGCCGCATGCAGATCGCCCAGGCGTGGCTGATGGCGCTGCGGCAGGCGGCGCGCACGCAGTGGGATGGCTTGCTGGCAGTGGCGGCCATTCCAGCGTTCATCCTGGGGCTGGGCCTCTTCGCGGGCGCGCGCTTCCATCATCCCATGCTGATCGTCAATGTCCGCCGCGACTACTGGGGATTGGTCAGCACGCCAATATGGGTCTCCGTCCCGCGCGAGATCGGCCACATGTTCATTGCGCCGTTTGGCTCCTGGCCACAGATCATCATGCTGCTCGACCTGCTCGCCCTGGCAGCGGCGACCGGGGCGGTCATTGTGCTCTTCCGCCGCATGCCTGTGACGTATACGCTCTTCATGGTAGGGCTGATCTACCTCTGCATCGCGCAGCCAGCCGCTCCGCCCGCGCTCCAGGTCTACCAGGGGCCGGGGCGCTATCTGATGGCCTCCATTCCGCTGTTCCCGGCGCTCGGCGTCACGCTGGAGCGCCACCCGCGCTGGCGTGTCGCGCTGATCTGCGTGGGCCTCACGCTCCAGTGCTACCTGGCTATCCACTTCGTCACGGGCAAGCTCATGGAGTAGCGAGCGCCTTCGCCGTGGCGCTCAGCCGACGTGAAGTCCCAGCGCCAGCCCCAGCGCCGCCGCCACCACGCCCGCCAGCAGCGAGCCACCCGCATTCAGCCAGGCGTAGAGCGTCTCGCCACGCCTGCCCAGCGCGAAGGTTTCGTAACTGAGCGTGCTGAATGTCGTGTAGCCGCCCAGAAAGCCCACTCCCAGCAACAGCCGCGTATCGAGCTGCGCAGCGCTGGCGAAGGCAGTGGTGAGGAAGCCGAGTATGAACGCGCCCGTGATGTTGATGATGAAGATCGCCAGTGGGAAGCGTCGCACACGCCAGCGCGCGATCCACTCGACGAGCAGATAGCGCGCGGCGGCTCCCAGCGCGCCTGTCGCGCCGATGCCCAGCGTGATGCCCAGCCCGCTCATCGCGCTCCTCCTTCCAGCTCGGCGATCCGCTCGCCGTTCCGCTCCAACTCCTCCGCGCTCACATCGCCGATGGCGCCGTCGTTGACCCAATCGCCGCCTGCCACCGCAGCCTCTTGCGCGTCCAGGCTGCCCGCTCGCCAGCGCTCGACGAGCCCACCAGCGAGCGTGAACCCGACGAACGCCAGCAGAACGCCGCCTGCCATCGCGCCGCAGAGGTAGAGCAGCGCCGTGAACGTCTGGCCGTGACGCAGCTCGCCAGCGGCGCCGACGACAAAGGAGCTAAAGGTGGTGTAGGCGCCAAGGAAGCCCGTTCCCAGCGCCAGGCGAAGGTCAGGCGAGATCGGCGCGCCATGCTCAAAGGCGCCAAAGAGCAGGCCGATCAGGAAGGCGCCCGTCAGATTGATGAGCAATGTGTCATAGGGGAAGCCAGCATGCGTTCCGGGGAGCGCGCCCGCCAGCGCCAGCAGGGGTTTCGCCAGCAGGTAACGTGTCACCGCGCCGCAGAACCCGCCTGCCAGCACGAGGAAAAGCTTTCGTATCACGGTGGTCGATTCCTCAGGCCATCTCTGGGCGCCTGAAAACGCCCACAAAAATAGCCTCTACAGCGGACATCGGCGCTCAATGGAGAGCCGACAAGCCGGAGTAGAAGCCATTAGCGGCGCCCGCTCGGAGCGTCACGGTTTTCGGCGAGCCTCATCGCCGCGCGCCCAACCAGCGGGCGCCTGCGTTACCCCCAATCTATCACCTCGCGCGGGAAGTTGGCCAGCGCAGGCGTCGAATGGGCCACGCCTAGCGGGCGCCGGGCCGCGAGTTGGCGGCGAAGCGCGCGCCCACCAGCGCCACGACCGCCAGTACAGCAAACAGAATCACATGCTTGATGGCCGGGTCGGTTGGCTTGCCAGAAAACGTCAAGGGATGCACGATGCCGGGAATCGCATAGAAGATGGCCAGCGCGATGCACACAGCGGCGATCACGCCGCCCACCACCCACGGGTTCTTCATGGTGATAGCTCTCCCACTGATGATCTGTGGCGACGTCCTGCGCGCCGCCACACACAACCCTCGCTACGCCGGAATGACACCCAGGAACTGCAGCAGGAAGTACGCGAACGTCAGCGTCCCTGCGATCACGCAGTAGTACGCGAATGGATCGAGCCGATTTGTCTCGAAGTACTTCATCAGGAAGCGCACGCTGAGATACGCCGCAATCCCCGCCACGACGCCCCCGCCGAGCGCGATGGGCAGCTCAGCGCGATACTGATGCGCCAGGAGTTTGGGAATCTCCAGTACGCCCGCCGCCAGGATGATCGGCGTGGCCAGCAGGAAGGAGAAGCGCGCGGCGGTCTCGTGGCTCAGGCCATTCGCCATGCCCGTCACCATCGTCAGGCCCGACCGCGAAAAACCGGGGATCAGCGCGAAGCACTGAGCAAACCCGATGATGGCCGCCTGCACGAAGGTCATCTCATTGAGCGAGCGACCCACCGAGGCGAACATGGGGGCCTTCGCTGCGATCTCCTTCTCGTGGAGGCGCTGCCGACGCCAGAGCCGCTCGCCCGCCAGCAACACAGCGCCATTCGCTACCAGAAACGCCGACGCCAGAATCGGGATGCTGAATGCAGCTTCGAGCGGCTTCTGCAAGAGCAGCCCGACGATGCCTGCCGGGATGGTGCCGATCACCACCAGCGCTAGTTGCCGCCCGTAGCCCTCGGGATCCACATCAGGCGTGAAGCGGCCCGCGACCAGTGTGCGCATGCCACCGCGCAGGAGCTGCACCCAGTCGCGCCAGAAGAAGGTCATCAGCGCGACCGAGGTTCCGAGGTGCAGCGTGACGAGCAGTGGGAGAAAGGTTGGGCTTTGCAGCGTCTCATTCCAGCCCAGCAGGCCCGGTATGATGACTGTATGGCCGAGGCTGCTGACGGGAAACAGCTCCGTCACACCTTGAAGAAGCGCCAGAAACAACACATGAATCAGGTCCATGCCATCACCTTACGTGCAAGCGTCGAGACGCCGTAGCTTGAGCGACTAGCGCGCCTGGGCATGCGTCGTTGCGGCGCCCATAGCAGGTTGATGGTAGCGCATCAACCTGGCCTCGTCAACGCGCTGGCCAGATGCGTCGCGCTTCTCGGTGTCGGGCGCCTGGTCCAACGTCCAGTCCAACTCCCCCTCAAACGCGCGGCGCAAGGCTGGCGTCACAGCGCCTAGAATGGGACAGGCGCAGCAAGCGCCAGACACCACTGAGGGCGAAACGATGGCCGTACGCAACTTCTACTGGCTCTATGAGGGAGCGCTCGCAGGCAGCGCGCGTCCCGGCGGTGAGATGGGCCCGCGCGGCTCGATCCCCGCCGACAAGACACAAGGTGAAGCATTGGACACTGACCTGCTCTGGCTGCGCGAGCAGGGTATCGGCGCCATCCTCTCGCTCACCGAGACGCCGCTACCCGCGGCGGCGCTCGACCAGCACGGGCTGGCGTCGCTCCACCTGCCCATCGACGATCTGACGGCGCCCACGCAGGCGGACTTCCTGGAGGCGCTCGATTTCATCGACCAGCAGCGTACGGCGGGCCGGGGCGTGCTGGTACACTGCCGCATCGGCGAGGGGCGTACCGGGTGCATCCTGGCCGCCTATCTCATCCGCCAGGGCGCGACCGCCGAGCAGGCGCTCATCCATCTGCGCGCCTTCCGCCAGGGCGCCGTCGGCATGCCAGAGCAGCAGCGCGCGCTCGCCCTCTTCGCCTCCGACCGCGCCTGGATCATCTAAGCGACCAGCCGCAGCGATGTGAGCAATGCGACAGCCACGTCCTGGCGCCTTCTGGTACACTGTGCCTCGAAGGCGGCGGATCCCCGACATGCGCGTGAGCGGCGCATCTGGCGCGCTGGAGCAGATGAATGGCCACCGATTCACACGAGGCCCAGCAGGACGACGTGGCGAGACGCCATCGCATGCGCGCGCTCACGCTCGTCTGGGTCGCCCTGCTGATCTTCGCCCTCTGCGTGGTTGGCGTCTTCATCGCCGCCACACCCCTGCGTTATCAGCAACTTTTACGGGCTTGCGCCGGGCCAGACTGCGCCTTCACTGCGACGTATCTCGTCGCGCTCGACGCCTTCACCGCGCTGGTCTGGCTGGCGCTGGCGGTCATCGTGTTCTGGCGTCGCCCCGGCGACCGCATGGGCATCTTCACCGCGCTGACGTTGCTCACCTTTGGCGTCGGGCGCTTCCCCGATACGCCGCTGGCGCTGACGACGCTGGCGGGCTGGTGGCTGCCGGTCGAGGCGCTGCGCTTCCTCGGCTCGGCCTGCCTGAGCGCCTTCGTGTTCGTCTTCCCCGATGGCGAGTTCAGGCCGCGCATCACCCGCTGGATCGCCGCTGGCTGGATCATCATCCAGATTCCAGAGTTCTTCCTCCCGCAGTCGGCGGCCAACGCCACCTCGCTGCCGCCCCTCCTGCAGTTCGCCGGATTCTTCGCCTTCTTCGTGGTCGTGGTCGCCGCGCAGGCGTGGCGCTACCGCATGGTCTCGACACCGCGCCAGCGCCAGCAAACCCGCTGGGTCGTTCTGGGCGTCTCGCTGGCGCTGCTGTGCTATCTCGCGCTGGAGTTTGGCTATCCGCTCGCCGCGTCGCTGACGGGCGTCTCCGGCCCGCTGGGCCGTGTCGCGCTCACCAGCCTCATCTCGCTGACATTTCTGCTGGCGCCCATCTCGATGGCCATCGCCATAGCGCGCAACCGTCTCTACGATGTCGATGTCCTCATCAATCGCGCGCTGGTCTACGGCGCGCTGACGGCGACACTCGCAGCGCTGTACCTGCTCGTCATCCTGGGACTGCAGGTGGTCGTGGTGGCCGTCAATGGAGCGCAGCAAGTGACCTCGCTGATCCTGGTCGGTACCACACTTGGCGTGGCGGCGCTGTTCCAGCCACTGCGCCGCGCGCTCCAGCGCGGCATCGACCATCGCTTCTACCGGCGCAAATACGACGCGAACGCCACCGTCGCCGCTTTCTCGGCGGGCCTGCGCCAGAACCTCGATCTGAGTGAGCTGCGCGAGCGCCTGATCGGCGTGGCGCAGGAGACCCTGCAGCCGACGCATGCCTCACTGTGGCTGCGTACACCTACGCCGCTCACTCGCTGACACGCTCACTGGCGACAACGCCTGGCTGCTGTGGTAGGTCGCTACGTGATATTGCGCATGGCAGCGAGGCGACGACATGGTAGAGTGCTGAAATATTCGTGTTCAGCCTCACGCATACTCTACAGCAGGAGTCGCGGGATGCGCGCACAGTCGGCGCCGCCTGGGCGCCTGCCCTCCTCGGCGTCGATCACTGACGCGACAACTGACATCGCCCTCAACAGCGCGCGGGTGGCCTGGGTCGCGCTGGCCGCGCTGTGCCTTGCGCTCTTCACCACGTCGCTGCCCACCCGCCTTGCCGAACTCCGCCATCTCATCGTTGGCGGCGCGACGGTTCGGCTGGGCGAGGTCGCCGTGCCACGCGGGCTGCTCCTCAGTGGCGCCGCCACGCTGGAGATCGGCGCCGCGCTGGTCTACTTCACGCTGGCCGCGCTGATCTTCTGGCGGCGACACGACGAGCGGCGCGCCATCGAGATCTCCGGCTTCCTGCTGGCGTTTGGGGCCGCGCTGCCTGGCGCCGCGTTTGCCGTCATGAGCTCCACGCCCATCTGGCGCATCGCGCCTGCCTTGCTGCAGGCGATCGGCTGGGCGGCGCTGCTCCTCTTCGCCTTTCGCTTTCCCAGCGGCGAGTGGTCGCCACGCTGGTCGCGGTGGATCGTGCCGTTGTGGCTGCTGTGGGTGGCGGGCTTCTTTCTCTACGCGGAGCAGGTCTTCAGCGGGCGCACACACTGGATCTTCTACTCGTATCTCATCTGGGTCGCGTGGTTTGCTCCCGGGGTCGCCGCGCAGCTCTATCGCTACCTGTGGGACTCGACGCCGTTGGAGCGCCAGCAAAGCAAATGGGTGGCGCTGGGCTTCGTGTGTGCGCTGGTGGGCGTGCTGGGCGCCAGCGTCGGGCAGGTGATCGCGCTCTCGCAGGGCTACAGCAACCAGCGTAATCTCGGGTTCATGCTGCTCGCGTTCGTCGTCGTCATCTGCGCCTCGCTGCCCATGCCCGTCAGCATCGCCATCGCCATCCTGCGCCATAACCTGTTCGACATCGACAGGCTCATCAAGCTCACGCTGCTCTATTCCACGCTCACGGTCATCCTGGGTGGGGCGTACGTGACAGCGGTCGGCGTGTCGCAGGCGCTGCTGCGCACCGCGACGGGTCTCGCCGAAAGCTCTTCGCTGGCGCTCGTGATCTCGACGCTCGGCGTAGCGGCGCTGTTCCAGCCGCTGCGACGGCGCGTGCAGGTCACCATCGATCGGCGATTTTACCGCCGCCGCTACGACGCCGCGCGCATCGCCGCCGCCTTCGCCGAGAGCCTGCGCACCGAGCTCGATCTCACCGAGCTACACCAACGCCTCACCGACGCCGCCTATCGAGCGATGAGGCCGCAACATATCTCGCTCTGGCTCACCGACCCGCAGCCCGACTCGCGTGACATCAGCGGGCCCCAGCGCCACAGCGAATGAGCCGCTGTGGCCTGTGGCAAGGCGCGGCGGTGACCAGGATAGCCCGGCGCTGCTGCTGCGCAGGCGCCGTAACGCTTCTCGTAACGGTTGCGTGACGGCGCGCGGCGTAAGCTAGCACTGTCGAACAAACCCGCGATACCCGACAAGCGACGCGATTCAGTGGAGGCCAACAATATGGCGCAATTATTAGATGTCATACGTCAGCGCATGCCTCGCATGCGTGCGCAGACGGCGCAGATCGACAAACCCACCAGCCGCCGTGTGCGACCGCAGCCCACGCCGGTAGACATCGCGCCCGACGATCCGCTGGTCGCCTATTTCCTCGATACCCCCGGCGCGGTGGAGCTGGATCGGCTGAAGCTGGATTCGCCTGCGTTGCGCGAGCTGAAGGCGGCGGGTGTCGCCATCGCGGTGCCGCTGGTGAGCCAGGGTGAGCTGGTGGGCGTGCTGAATCTCGGCCCGCGCATGAGCCAGCAGGACTACTCGTCCGACGACCGTGGCCTGCTCAATACCCTCGCCTCACAGGCGGCGCCTGCCGTTCGCGTCGCTCAACTCGTGCGCCAGCAGCAGATCGAGACCCGCGAGCGCGAGCGCATCGAGCAGGAGCTGCGCGTGGCCCGGCTGATTCAGCAGACATTGCTGCCGAAAGAGCTGCCCGAAATGCCCGGCTGGAGCCTGGCGGCTTACTACCAGCCAGCGCGCGCAGTCGGCGGCGACTTCTATGACTTCCTGCCCTTCAGCGATGGTCGCCTGGGCATCGTCATCGGCGATGTCACCGATAAGGGCGTGCCTGCCGCGCTGGTCATGGCGACCACCCGCAGTATCCTGCGTACCGCCGCACAGGAGGGGCAGGCTGCGCCAGGCGACGTGCTGGCGCGCGCCAACGATCTGCTCTTCCCCGACATTCCGCCGCGCATGTTCGTCACCTGCCTCTACGGCATCCTCAATCCGCACACGGGCGCGCTGGTGTACGCCAATGCCGGCCACGACCTGCCCCACCAGCGGCAGGAGGGCGGCGCGGTCGAGCTGCGGGCTACAGGCATGCCGCTCGGCCTGATGCCGGGCATGTCGTATGAGGAGCGCGAGACGATTTTGGCTCCCGGTGATAGCGTCCTCTTCTACAGCGACGGGCTGGTCGAGGCGCACAATCCGGCGGGCGACATGTTCGGGTTCCCGCGACTCATGACGTTGATGTCTGACTGGACGGATTCGACACCGCTGATCGAGCGCATGCTGAACGAGCTGGCATCCTTCACTGGCGCTGGGTGGGAGCAGGAGGATGACGTGACACTGGTAGCGCTCCAACGCGAAAAACTCGCCTGCGCGCCCGTGACACTGGCCGACGACGAGGCGAGCGAGGACGGCTGGCAATCACTGACCGCCTTTCAGACCCCCAGCGCGCCCGGCAACGAGCGTGAGGTGATCGCGAAGCTCGAGTCAGCGCTAGCGCCGCTGAACCTGCCACACAAGCGTGTCGAGCAGCTCAAGACCGCCGTCGCCGAAGCCACGATGAACGCCATGGAGCATGGCAGCCATTACGAAGCCGACCGCCCGGTGGACATTCTGGTGCGGGCTAATCCCGCCTCCGTCTCGGTACGCATACGCGATATGGGTGGCGACCAGGAGATCCCTGAGGCGCACACCCCTGATATCGAAGCCAAGCTCGCCGAATTGCAGACACCACGCGGCTGGGGACTTTTCCTCATCAAGAGCCTCGTGGATGACATGCGTGTGACGAGTGATGGCGTCTATCACACCGTCGAACTGATCATCAACCGGGAGGGCGAACACCATGCCAGCCAGAGCCTTTGATGCGCATGTGCGCCAGCGCCAGCCCCGCGTGGCCGTGATCGATCTGGAGGGCGAGATCAACGCCTTCGCCGAAGCGACGCTCAGCGCCGCCTACGCCGAAGCCGAGCAGCACGAGCCTAAAGCAATTCTGCTCAACTTCAGCCAGGTCGACTACATCAACAGCACGGGCATCGCGCTCATCGTGACCCTGCTGGCCAAGGCGCGCAAGGCGCACATCAACCTGCTGACCTGCGGGCTCAGCGAGCATTATGTTGAGATCTTCAACATTACGCGACTGGCCGACTTCATGTCGGTCTACCCCGATGAGGCGACTGCGCTCTCCGCTCCGGCGGCAGAGGCGGATGCCTGAGCGACTTACTGTCCTGCTTGAGAGGGAGAGCCAGAGGAGAGCCAGTATGGCAGACACCGCGATCACGATGACGGTGCGCAGGGTGGATGCGCAGATCAGCATCATCGACATCAATGGAGACGTCACTGCGTTTGCTGAGCCAGAGCTGATGCGCGCCTACACCGAGGCGACGGAGCCATCTGCCCGCGCCATCGTGCTGAACTTCACCAACCTGCAGTACATGAACAGTAGCGGAATCGGGCTGATCGTCACGCTGCTGATTCGCATGAATCGCCTGAAGCAGCGCCTGCTGGCGTATGGGCTGAGCGAGCACTACACGCACATCTTTGAGCTGACTCGCCTGAATGAAGCGATTGGTGTCTATCCCACTGAGAACGCCGCAGTCGCGGCGGCGGCGCGCGAGCGCTAGCGAGAGAGCCACTGCGCTGGCCGAAAGCTGGCCACGAGCTGGCGGAAAAAGGAGCGATGGATATGTCCTCTCCACATGATCCCAATGGTGTTCCAACCCCCGCAACAGTGGTCTCTGAGCCGCAGTCCGTCGTCTCAGACGCCACAGAGATAGAGCCGATGGTCGCAAAACCCGATGGCCCGCGCGACGCCGCCAACTGGGCGCGCCAAAGCTCGAACCTGAAGGTCTCGGCGGCGCCAGGCAACCAGGTCAACAACGTGGATGGTCGCAGCGCGGTTGGACCGTTGCAGGGCTTCGGCAAGATGTGGCAAAAGACCTATCGCCTGCGGCTGGTCGGCTGCCTGGCGTCGCCGGAAGAGGTCATCGCGGCGTGGAAAGAGAACTTCCCGAAGTTCTGGCCGCGCGGCAACCGCTTCTATGTGCCGCTGACGGGCATCGCGCCAGGCGAGGTCGCCATGCTGACGGTGCGGCCAGGCGGCATGCCGCTCTCCACCGGCGTGCTGGTGCTCTACGCTGACGATGAATCCTTCACGCTGATGACCCCGCAGGGCCACATGTTCGCTGGATGGATCACCTTCAGTGCCTTCACACAGGATGACGCCACCGTCGCGCAGGCCCAGGTACTGATGCGCGCCAACGATCCCATCTACGAGATCGGGCTGACGATGGGTGGACACCGCGCCGAGGACAAGTTCTGGAAGAAAACGCTCACAGCGGTTGGCTCCCACTTCAATGTGAACGACCAGCCAGTCTCGACGGAAGTGGTCTGCGTCGATCCACGACTGCGGTGGTCATACGCGGGCAACATCTTCCAGAATGCCGCCATCCGCACGACACTGCTGGGGCCGACGCGCTGGTTCCGCAAGGCATAATCGGTCGCCAGTTTCCGCCAAAGTGATAGGTCAGAGAGGTATGTCCAGTTCTGCGCGCTCGTATGACGCCGCAGTCATTGGCGGCGGGCCAAATGGCCTCGCCGCCGCCATTACGCTCGCTCGCAAAGGCTATTCAGTGGTGGTCTATGAGGCCGCCTCCGAGGTTGGCGGTGGGTGCCGCTCCAAAGACCTGACCCTGCCGGGATTCACGCACGATGTCTGCGCCGCCATTCACCCCTACGGGGTCGCCTCGCCGTTCTTCCAGACGCTGCCGCTCGAACGCTATGGCGTGGAGTGGGTGTACGCGCCCGCCGCGCTGGCGCACCCGCTTCCCGATGGGCGTGTCGCCACGCTGGAGCGCTCGCCCGAGGCGCTGAACCCATCCGTTGGAGCCGACGCCGAGGCATGGCATCGGCTCCTCGCGCCCGGTGTGCGGCACTGGCAGGAGATTCTGGATGGCACGCTCGGCCCGCTGCGCCCATGGCATCAGATGCAGCGCCCGCTGCCATCGCTGCGCCTGCTGCGCTTCGGCGCCTATGCGCTGCAGTCCGCCGAGCAGGTCGCCGAGCGGGTGTTTCAGGGCGATCTGGCGCGTGGGCTCTTTGGCGGCATCGCGGCGCATAGCATGCTGCCGCTCGACCAGCCGCCCACCGCCGTCGCGGCGCTGCTGATGGCGACGCTGGGACACGTCGTCGGCTGGCCAATGGCGCGTGGCGGGTCGCAGCGGCTGGTGGATGCGCTGGCGGCCTACCTGCGCGACCTCGGTGGCGAGATCGTCACCGACGCGCCCATCGTCTCGCTGGACGAGCTGCCGCCCGCTACCGCCATCCTCGCCGATGTGACGCCGCGCCAACTGCTCCAGATCGCCGGAGATCGGCTGCCAGCCGGGTACCGCGCGCAGTTGCAGCGCTACAGGTACGGTCCTGGCGTCTTCAAGCTCGATCTGGCGCTGGATGGCCCGATTCCGTGGGCCAACCCGGACTGCGCGCGCGCAGCGACGGTGCACCTGGGCGGACTGCTGCCAGAGATCGCGGCCTCAGAGCGCGCCGTGTGGGCCGGAACGACTGAAGAGCGGCCCTTCACCCTGCTGGCCCAGCAGAGCCTCTTCGACGACTCACGCGCGCCTGCGGGTCGCCACACTGTCTGGGCATACTGCCATGTGCCAGCTGGGTCGGATGTGGACATGACGGAGCGCATCGAGCGACAGATCGAACGCTTCGCGCCGGGGTTCCGCGACCGCATTCTGGCGCGGCACAGCTTCACCGCTCCTCAGATGCACACCTACAACGCCAACTACATCGGCGGCGACATCAACGGCGGCGTGCAGGATCTCTTCCAGCTCTTCACGCGCCCCGCCGTCACGCTCAACATCTCCAACCCATATGCAACGCCAGTCGATGGCCTCTACCTCTGCTCGTCTTCCACGCCTCCGGGCGGCGGCGTCCACGGCATGTGCGGCTATTTCGCGGCCAGCGCGGCGATGCGATTCCTCAAGGGGCGTCCCAACAGCCAGCCGCAGCGGCGACTGAGCGCGCCCGCACACGAGGCCGACGATGCGCTAGATGAGTCGAAGGAGCCATCCGCCCAGGAGTCGGCCACATGAAAGGCCAACGCTTTGGATGGATCGGCTGGCTCATCATGGCGTTGTGCTTCTGCGGCATCGCGGTCTCGTCGGCTATCTTTCTGCACATCGGCGCGACGATCGACTCCGGTGTGGCGCTCAACATCGCCTTTCTGGCGTTCCCGCTGGTCGGCGCCATCATCGTCTCGCGGCGCATCACCAATACCGTCGGCTGGCTCTTTTGCCTGGTCGGCCTCGGCACGACCTTCACGTCGTTCGCAGCCTCCTTCATCCAGTACGCGCTACTGCATCATCTCGATGGGCAGGTCGCGGCGGGTCTGATCGACATCTTCGGCGATCTGGTCTGGCCGTTGAACCTCGTTCTGGGCGTCTTCATCCTGTACCTGTTTCCAGACGGGCGGGCGCTGACGCGCCGCTGGCGAGTGGTGGTCTGGCTGCTGGCGGCGTTGCTCTTCATCGTCGAGTTGGCGCAGGCAGTGGCGCCAGGGCCGCTCGAAGCGGACAACCGCGTACCAAATCCGCTTGGCGTACCTGCGCTGGCCGGATTCTCATTCTTTGTCTCCAACTACCTCTACGTGCTCCTGCCTGTCTTTGCCTTGCTGGCGGTCGTCTCGCTGATCTTGCGCTTTCGGCGCGCCGGGCTGCAGGAACGCCAGCAGATCAAGTGGTTTGTGTTTGGCGCTGTAGTGATGGTCGTGATCGTCGGGATCGGCTACTTCTTCTCCGCCCAGACAAACGATCCCAAGAGCCCCCTGACTGCGCTGGGGAATGTCTTGTTCGCGGTCGGCATCACAGCCCTGCCGCTAGGGGTGGGCATCGGAGTGCTGCGCTATCGACTCTACGATATCGACATTCTGATCAAGCGCACGCTGGTCTACGGCTCGCTGACCGCCATCCTCGCCGCGCTCTACTTCGGGCTGGTCATCGGCGCGCAGCAGCTCACCCATCAGTTCACCGGCCACGACAACCCGCAGCAACCCGTCGTCATCGTGCTGACCACGCTGCTGATCGCCGCACTCTTCACGCCGTTGCGCGCGCGGCTCCAGCGCTGGATTGATCGCCGCTTCGACCGCAGCCACTACGACGCCGCCAAGACGCTGGCCGCCTTCAGCGCCTCACTGCGCAGCGAGATCAACGCGCAGCAGCTCCACGACCACCTGCTCGACGTGGTGGAAGAGACCATGCGGCCGTCATCTGTAACGCTGTGGCTGCGGCCCGCCTCAGGCCGGAGCCAGTATGCAGCGCAACCACATACTCACGCTGAGGAGGCGCACTGAGCAATGCGAGAGATTTCCAGCGACAGCGCCGATCCGCGCGATGCGACAGGGCAGCCCGCAGGCGGATTCTCGTGGTATGACGCCGCGCGGGTGGCCTGTGCGCTCATCATCGTGCTGGTGATCGCGCTGGATGTGGGCGGCATTCCTGCGGCGTATCAACTCGTGCAGACGCCCTGCTCGCCCTGCGATCCCAACAGCATCCAGGCGACGACCGTGCAGGCCAGCGCGCTTCATGCCGATGGGATGTCGCTGCAATTCTTTGCACTCTACACGACCGCACTCATTGTCGTTACGCAATTCATCTACATCGCTCTGGGCGTCATCCTGTACCTGCGGCGCTCCGACGATGGCGTTGCGCTCTTCACTGCGCTCACGTTAGTCACGTTCGGCGGCGCGGCCTTCACCGGCACGCTGCACGCGCTCACAGATATGAACGCGGCGCTCGGCTTTACCACGCGCGGCCTCAACGTCATCGGCCAATCGTGCTTTATCATCTTTCTCTACGTGTTTCCAGATGGCCGCTTCAGACCACGACTAGCTGTCATCCCGGCGGTTCTCTGGAGCGCCAGTTGGGTATTGACGCTCTGGCCGAACGGGAACCCGATGATCAGCGCTGTGACCGGGTTCACGCAGGATGGCCCACTCTTCATCCTCATCATTCTGAGCATGATCGCTGCGCAGGTCTATCGCTATCGGCGCGTCTCCTCACCCATCCAGCGCCAGCAGACGAAGTGGGTCGTCTATGCGCTGGCAGTGGGGCTGGGCGGATTTGCGGCCACGCTCATCGTCGCGAATTTGCTGTTACCACCCAGCCTGACAAATAGCCCGACTGGCACGCTGATTGGGAACACACTGACATACAGCTGGTTCATCATCATCCCCATCGGTATCGCCGCTGCCATCCTGCGCTCGCGGCTCTACGACATCGACATCCTGATCAAGCGCACGCTGGTTTATGGCTCGCTGACCGCCATCCTGGCCGGCGTCTACTTCGGGCTGGTCATCGGCGCACAGCAGCTCACCCATCGCCTCACGGGGCAAGAGGTCGCGCAGCAGCCGGTGATGATCGTGCTGACCACGCTGCTGATCGCCGCGCTCTTCACACCTCTTCGCGCGCGGCTCCAGCGGCTCATCGACCAGCGCTTTGACCGCAGCCGCTACGACGCTGCCAAGACACTGGCCGCCTTCAGCGCCTCGCTGCGCAGCGAGGTCGATCTGCGCCAGCTCAACGACCACCTGCTCGCCGTGGTGGACGAGACGATGCGCCCGGCGCACGCCTCGCTCTGGCTGCGGGCTTCCGCAGGATCATCAGCGGCGTCTGCTGCGCCACAAAAGGGGAGCGCGCCATGACCGCAGTGACCGTGTCAGGCGACAGTCGACGCGCCGCTCATCCCTGGACGATCCGGATCGCCCAGATTGGTTGGTGGTTGATGCTGGCGCTCTCCCTGATCTTGTTTGGCCCAAGCGTCATCCAGGTCTATGAGGATCAGCGCGTCGTCTGCGAAGGGGTCGCGTGTTTGCCCGATCAATTGGGCGTTAAGGCGGCGCACAACCTGGCGACTATTGGCTGGACCACACAAGCCTATGCCAGGTTCACGCTGGGCCTGTCAATCGTCTCGATGCTGATATGGCTGAGCATCGGCGTATTCATCGCCTGGCGCAAATGGCACGACATCTTGGCGCTGGTCATCGCCGCGCAATCAGTCACGCAGAGCGTCAGCCAGGTGATCTCAGTGCAGGTGTTCCATGGAGGGCCGTTGTTTATTCCAGCTCTAGTGGTCAGTTTCTACTCTGGACTGCTGATCGTGCTGGTCTTCGCGCTCTTTCCCAATGGCCGCTTTGTGCCACGCTGGCAGAGGTGGGTCGTGCTCGCCTATGTCTTTTATGACGCGCTGGCGACCGTGCCGCTGACCACGTATCCAGCGTCAGCGCAGCCTGTCGTCATGGCGCTCGCGAACAACCTCTGGTTCTGCCTGATGGGACTGATACTGGTGGGGCAGGTGTATCGATATCGTCACGTCACGAGCGAGGTGGAGCGCCAGCAAACCAAGTGGATCGTGTTCGCCTTCGTTGCAGTCATCGTGCTGCAGTTTGCAGCCTACCTTCCCATGACCCTGTCGGCCAAGCTGGGAAGTCCCGACTCACTCTATAGCCTCGCAAACAATGCGGTGGACACGCTGATCTTGCTGATCGCGCCAGTGTGCATCACCATCGCGATCATGCGCTATCGCCTCTTTGACATCGATGTCATCATCAAGCGCACGCTGGTCTATGGCGCATTGACAGCCATCCTGGCGGGAATGTATTTCGGGCTGGTCATTGGCGCCCAGCAGCTCACCCACCGCCTCACCGGGCAGCAGGCTGGCCAGCAGCCCGTCGTGATTGTGCTGACCACGCTGCTGATCGCGGCGCTCTTCACGCCGTTGCGCGCGCGGCTCCAGCGCTGGATTGATCGCCGCTTCGACCGCAGCCACTACGACGCCGCCAAGACGCTGGCCGCCTTCAGCCAGACGCTACGCAGTGAGGTCGATCTGCGCCAGCTCAATGAGCAGTTGCTCGATGTGGTGGAGGAAACGATGCGCCCGGAGACTGCTTCGCTCTGGCTCAGCCCGCACGCTCAGGCGCGCCAGAACACGACCAGCGTCCAATGATGAGGGATGGCGCTGCTGGCGTCTACCACTCTTCCAGCGTCCAGATGCCCGTCTGCACAGCGCCCGCCTCGACGCCGATCTCGGCGTAGATGCCTACCGCCTGTTTGAGGTGCGCCATGGCGTCCTCGACATGGCCACCAGCGTGCAGGATGTCGGCGACATTGTTGTGCAGGGCGGCTTCGTGGTGGCGGTCACCCTGCGTCACACTGAGCGCCAGCGCCGCCTCCGCCAGTGGCAGCGCACGCTCGATCTGCCCGGCAGCGCGCAGCGCCAGCGCCAGATTATTCAGGGCGGCGGCGCGCAGGATGGCATCGTCCAGGCGGTCGGCCAGCGCCAGGCTCTGCTCCAGGTGCGCCAGCGCGTCTGGCGTATCACCCTGGCTGTTGGCCAGCGCGCCGAGGATATTATGGGCCTGCGCCAGCGCGTGCAGATCGGCAGCGGCGGTGGCGAGCTGCAGTGCGCGCTCGGCATGCGCCCGCGCCTGCTCGACAGAGCCGAGCCGCCGCGCCGCCAGACCCCAATCCGCGTGGATGCGCGCCTGCTCGCCTAGCACGGCGCTGGAGCCGACATCGGGCGCGGCGCTCAGCGCATCCAATGCCGCCTCGAACTGCCGCTGCGCCTCCTCCCACTCGCCACGCCGCCCATGCACGACGCCGATGCGATGCAGCACGCGCGCCAGCGCGGCGCCGCTGGCGCTCGCTGCCGCCGCGCCATAGCTCTCCAGCGCCTCTGGGTAATCGCCCAGCAGTGTGTAGGCGTCGCCAATGGCCTCGTGAAGCTGCGCGCTGTGCGGATATCCCAACTCAAGTGCGCGCCGGAAGTGCCAGATGGCGTCGGCATGAGCGAAGAGCTCGCGGGCACGGCCACCAGCCACCGTGTGTTGGGCCGCTGCGGCGGCGTCATCGCCCGCCGCCGCGAAATGCAGCGCGATCTGCGCGGCGCGCTCGTCGCCTGTGCGCTGCCGACGGCTGGCCGCCGCCAGCGCCTCCGCCGCGCGCCGATGCAGCAGCCGCCGACGCGCCAGGCTCGTCTCGTCGTAGACCAGCGCGCGCAGCTTGTCGTGCGTGAAGTCATAGCTGATGCCGCCGGAGCGCACGTCGGGCGCCTCGCGAATCAGGTCGTGCGCGCGCAGCTCGTCCAGCGCGGCGGTCGTCTCTTCGTCGCTGCGGCCGCTGACCTCGCGCACGGTATCCAGGTCGAAGGAGCGTCCGAGCACAGCGGCGCTGGTCAATGCCTGCCAGCCCGTCTCGCTCACCACGCTCAGGCGCGACTGCAGCAGATCGTGCACGCCGACTGGAGCCGCCCAGCGATCGCCATTGGCGGTGAAGGCGCCAGCGTTGAGCGCCATCAGGTACTGCGCGATGAAGAACGGCAGTCCCTCCGTCTCCTGATAGAGGCGCGTGGCCAGCTCGCTCGGCGCGCGATCTGCGCTGGCGCCAAGGCCCTGAGCGAGCCAGGCGCGCACATCGCCCTCACCGAGGCGATCCAGTGAGAGGCGCGTGGCGCGGCCCTGGCGCTGCGCCTCCGCGAGCAAGCGCCACAGCCGATGTCGCGCGTCGACGGCGTCGCTGCGCCAGGTCAACGCAACACAGATGGGCTGGCGCTCCAATCGGCGCATCAGATAGCTGAGCGCATCGAGCGAGGCGTCATCGGCCCACTGCGCATCGTCTACCAGCAGGAGTCCGGGCGGATTCCCGGTGGCGCACGCCGCTATCAGCGTCTCGCGCAGCCCCTCGAAGAAGCGCGTCTGCGCACCGGGCGTATCGAGCGGCGCGGGTGTCGGAACCGATGGGCGCACGGCAGCCAACTCCGGCGCCAGGCGCATCGCCTCGCTCAGCCAGATGTCTGGCAGGGCGCGCAGCCGACCAGCGGCGTCATCGCCGATGGTGGAGCGCAGCAACGCCGCCAGCGCCGTGTAAGCCAGCGTGTTCTCGCCCTGGTAGCAGCGCGCCACCCCGACCACAGAGCCAGCGGCGCGCGCATGCGCCACCAACTCGTCGGCGAGCCTGGTCTTGCCGATACCCGCTTCACCCTCGATCACCAGCAGCTCGCCCGCCCGCGCGCTGGCGATGTACGCGCGCAGAGCGGCGGTCCACTCCTGCTCGCGCCCGATCAATGGCGCAACGCCCGGCGCGCGAGAGGCCGCGACCGGCGTTTCCACTGGCTCAGCGGTCGAGCTTTCGGCTGCGACGTCAGGCAGGTCGCGCGTGGCGGCGCGGCCAGCGGCGGGGCTGGGGGGGTCGGGCGCGCGATTGGCGCGAATCGCGTCATACAGCCGCGTGGTTACGGCCAGCGGCGGCGTGCCCAGCTCCCGTTCGAGGATCTGCGCGCACTCACGATATTGCCGCAAGGCCGCCGCGCGTTGACCAGTCCAGTTGTACAGGCGCATCAGGAAGCGATGGGCCGACTCGTTGAGCGGGTCGAGTTGCAGCCAGCGCCGCGCTGCGACAATCCCTTCGTGCAGCTCGCCCACCAGGATGTACGCGCGTGTGAGCGCGGCCAGCGCGATGCTCATCTCATCCCGCAGCGCCTGGCGCAAGCTCACCTGCCAATCATCGAAGCTGACGCTGTCGCGCAGGGCAAAGCCCGCCAGGAAGTCATCATGATACAGCGCGACCGCCTGGCGCAGCGGCTCCAGACACGCCGCGCAGACTTCCTTCTCGGCGTGGTCGTGACTGCGGCGCGAGGCGATCAGGCGGCGAAACTCCAGCGCATCCACCCACGGCGCCTCGGGGCTGCCCAGACTCAGCCGCTCGCGCTCGATCAGGAGGTATTGCCCGCCGAGCGATTTATGCAGCACCGAGAGGGTGCGGCGCAGGGCGGCGCGGGCGCGCGTCTGGTCGTGTTCAGGCCAGAGCAACGCGGCGATGGCGTCGCGGCTGCGTGGCTGCTCCTCGACGGCCAGGTAGATGAGCAGGGCAATCGCTTTGCGGGTATCGACTTTGATGGCGCTGCCCTGGTATTCAACAGCGGGCGCTCCCAGGGTACGGATCACCAGCTCAGACAATGACGAAACCTCCACTCTCACCTGAGTATAGAGGGAGGCTTACAGCGCGGCAAGTCGCCAGCCCGCAGCCTGGCTGCAAACTCAGCACTTTCGCGTAGCGGGCCGCAGCCACGCCACGCAAGCGAAACTGCCCCAGCGGGCCGCCTGCCCACACCAGCGCAGTGATGCGAGCGAGCGGCGTCGCGGGGCAGCGAG
>DATAED010000387.1:0-2627 GCA_036258195.1 Ktedonobacterales bacterium | reverse complement strand
GGCCGAAGAACGCCTCGACCGCCGTCAGCGTCGCCAGCGTATCGGTCATCGTCAGCCCCGGCTGCTGCACCCCGCGCCCATGAAAAGATCTAATTTTGAGCGATTCTGTTGTCTCGTCCCATGCTCGATTGCGAAGCCATTATACAGGAGTGAAGATGATTTGTGAGCGCTATCTGCCCTCTAGCCATGACCCCGCCGGATGGATGCCTGCCGCGGCCATCTCCTATCGTCAATCAACTGCTTGAATTCACCCTGTTCTTCATGTTATAATCGTACCGTACCTTACGGTACGAAATTGGAGATAAGATGATGGAAGATCGGGCGAACAGGCGCGCCCAGCAGACACGCGAGCGGCTCCGAACCGCCGCCCACCGGCTGTTTCTGCGGCAGGGTTATCTGGCGACCAGCGTAGACGCGATTCTGGCGGAGGCGGCCATCGCCTCGAAGGAAACGCTCTATCGCCACTACGCCAACAAAGAGGCGCTCTTTGCCGATGTCCTGAGCCACCTGACGATGGAGCAGCCGGGCTTTTCCGAGCGGCTCATGGCGCTGCCAGCCCCACACGATCTCCAGACGCTCCGTCAGGCGCTGACCGCGCTGGCCCGCGAGATCCTAAGCATGATGAACCAGCCGGGCTATCTGCCGCTGGTGCGGATGGTGATCGCCGAGTCGCCGCGCTTCCCGGAACTTGGCGCGCTCTTTTTCTCGACCGTCACGCAGCGCGGCCTCTCGCTCATCCTGGGACTGCTGCAATCGGCGCGGGAGCAGCGCCTGATCGCCGAGGCTGACCTGGAAGCGGTAGCGCGCACGTTGCTTGGCGGATTGCTGACGTTCGCCCTGATGAATCTGGTGGTTGCCCAGGAGGAAGCGCAACCCATCCCTATCGAGCGTGCCGACGCCGTGGTCGAAATCATCATGCGGGCGCTGACTCCATAGGTTGAGCATTGGGAGGAAACCGATATGGCCAAAGATAACAGACGCCTGCGCACCTTCGTCAAACACGTCGTCAATCCGGTGCTGCGCAACGCCGCCCAATCGTCTCGCGGCCCGTTCGCGCTGCTGCGCCATGTTGGCCGACGGAGCGGGAAGCGGTACGAGATTCCGATCATGGTCTGGCGGATGAAAGATGGCTTTATGATCGTCCTGACCTATGGCCCGAACACGGACTGGCTGCGCAACCTTCAGGCCACCGACCAGGGCAGTCTGCGCTGGCACAAGCGGGAGTATGCATTCAAGAGGCCGGAGTTTATCGATGCGAAGGCGGCGCGGCAGGCGCTTCCGCCGTTCATCAAATTCGTGCTGGGGCTGCGGGGCGCGCACGAGTATGTGAAGTTGGCTGACGTTCGTTAAAGTCTCGCCGTGTTCCGGCCATTCAAGACCCGGATTCCTCCCCACCGCCGCCTCTCCTGCGCATCGCCTCCAGATAGGCTGTGGTGGCGCGGGCGCGTCCCAGCGCGGTAAATAGGGCATAACGGGTGGCGTCGAGCGCGTGGTCGTTCTGCTTGAGCGGCTGCTCCGAGGGATCGCGGCCCTCTCCGACGCGGGTGGCGTACTGATAGCTGCCATACTCGGCAATCGTGTGGACGCAGCGCGACGCGATATGCAGCCCATAGTTGCCATCGGGACGGCGCGCCAGCAGGCTCGTCACCGTCTGGATGCCCGCACGCACGCTGTTATCCGCTCGCTGCGCCCGCGTGGGTAAGCTCTCACGCGCCAGCGCGGCGGCCAGCGCGGCGATATGCTCCGGCTCATCCGGCCCACAGTACCACGTCTCGACGCCGTAGCGCCGGGTCAGTTCCAGCAGCGCGGGCAACAGTGTCTCTTCCAGTCCGGCGCGGCGCTGATAGAACTCGTCCACCTGCCAGACGCCGCCATCGCCATCCAGCGCGAAGACGACCGCCGCCGAGGGATTGGTATAGCCCCAGTCCACGCCGCCGATGACCCGCCGCCAGCGGTCGCGCTCCGGTGGCTCGGCCAGATGCCCGTTCGCGCTGGCGTCCAGCGTATAGACCAGCCCCTCGAAGGCGACGAACAGCCCCTCGATCTCCTGTTTCGCGAACGCGCCGCTATAGCCCAGCTCGCTGATATAGTCCGGAGGCAGATTGTGCGCGTTGATCCAGGTGGAGGCGCGGAAGAGCGCGTGGGAGGGCCGTGGCGCTAGCTCGAAATCGCGGGCGAAGCCGTCTCGCCCCTTCGGCGTACCCGTTGCCCAGCCCGCCGTCACGTAGCCACGCTGGCGCAGGCGCCCCTTGAGCACCTGCCAGCCGTAGTAGCCACAGAGCGGCGCTTCATCCAGCCAGAACCAGGCGAGATTGAGGCCGCGCAGCCGGTCCGGCGCATCCAGCGAGCGGAAGAGGATCTCGCTGCCGTTGCGCAGGATCAGGTGGCCCTCGGTCTTATTGTAGGAGGCAGTCAGTGAGGCTGGCAGCAGCGCGAAGAAGGTGCGGGCGGTGGCGTCGCGCAGCATCGGATAGGTTGGCGCGCCGATGACGCCGAGCGAGCCGGGATGCTCGACGGCGCGCAAAATCGCTCGCATCGCGCCCGCCGTCGTCTTGCCCGCGCCCAGCCCGCCGACGTAGAAGCTGAAGCGGCTCGCGCAGTGCACGAAGTCCCACTGCACCGGATTG
>DATAED010000386.1:0-4485 GCA_036258195.1 Ktedonobacterales bacterium | reverse complement strand
CTCCCTGAAGGGGAGGGGGTCAGGGGGAGAGGTCGCTCACACGCTGCCGGGGTGCGAGACGGGGTGAATCTGCTCGGTGATGAGCTCGTCGAGTAGCTCGGGCGCCTGCCGCGCGAACCATTGCTGCACATCGAACGGCTGCTCGCCCTTGGGCGGCTTGGCGCGCTTGTAGGCGCCATCGGGCAGCAGGCGGCGCGCATTGGCGGTGTCGCGCAAATAGGCGGGCAGCGCGAACCGCTCGATCTGCGCCCGCAGCGTCGCATCCTCCACCGGGAACAGCACTTCCACGCGGTGATCGAGGTTGCGTGGCATCAGATCGGCGCTGCCCATCAGCACCTCATCTTCGCCCTCGATCCCGCCATTGGCGAAGTAGAAGATGCGGCTGTGCTCCAGGAAGCGCCCCACCAGGCTCGTCACGCGGATGTGGTCGCTGACGCCGGGGATACCAGGGCGCAGGCAGCACATGCCGCGCACCAGCAGGTCCATCTGCACACCCGCCTGCGACGCACGGTAGAGCGCCTGGATGAACTCCTTATCCACCAGGGCGTTGAGCTTGAAGATCATCCGACCCTGGCCGCCCAGGCGCGTGCGCTCGATCTCGCGCTCGATGCGCTGGAGCAATCCAGCGCGCAGAGTGGTCGGCGCCACCAGCAGCTTCTGGTACTGCACGCCACGCGCGAAACCCGTCAGCATGTTGAAGAGATGCGAGGCGTCTTCGGCGATGTCGGGGCGGCAGGTCAGCAGCCCGTAATCTTCGTAGACGCGCGCGGTGGAGGCGTTGTAGTTGCCAGTGCCGAGGTGGGCGTAGCGCCGCAGCCCGCCCGGCTCGCGCCGCACCACCAGCGCCACCTTGGCATGTGTCTTCATCTCCACCTGACCATAGACGACGTGCACGCCCGCGCGCTCCAGCGTGCGCGCCCACTCGATGTTGTTCTCCTCATCGAAGCGCGCCTTCAGCTCCACCATCACCGCGACCTGCTTGCCCGCTTCGACCGCCTCCAGCAGCGCGGCGACGATGGGCGAATTGCTGCCCACGCGGTAAAGCGTCTGCTTGATGGCCAGCACCTGTGGATCGCGCGCCGCCGTCTGGATGAACTCCACCACGCTGTTAAATGAGTCGTACGGATGGTGCAGCAGCATGTCGCCGCGCTGGATGGCCGCGAAGATGTCCGGCGCGCGGCGTAGCTCGGCGGGCGTGCGCGCCAGGATGGGGCGGTCTTTCAGGTCGGGGCGGTCGAGGTCGAGCAACTCGGACAGCTCGCTCATCCCCAGCGGGCTCTCCAGATCGTAGACATCCTCGGGGTTCATCTCCAGGTTATCGACCAGCTTCGTGCGCACGGACTCCGGCGTGTCGGCCTGTGCCAGCAGCGCCACCACCGAGCCGAAGCGCCGCTGCCGTAGCCCTTGCTCCACGGTGGCCAGCAGATCGCCCGCCTCATCCACCTGAATCTCGAAGTCGGCGTCGCGCAGCACGCGGAAGGGATAGGCGGCGATGATCTCCATGCCAGGGAAGAGCTGATCGAGGTGTGCGGCAACGAGCTGTTCCAGCCAGACGAAGGCGGCGCGCCTGGGGCCGCCGCGCCGTCGCTCGCGTCCCGCCGGGGTGATGGGAACGAGCCGCCGCAGCGTGGGCGGCGCCTTCAGCCGGGCGAAAAGCTCACCCGCCAGCGGATCGCGCAGCGTGACGGCCAGATTGAGGCTGCGACTGGAGATCAGCGGGAAGGGGTGCGCGCTGTCAACCCCCAGCGGCGTCAGCACTGGAAAGACCTCGCTGTGGAAGTAGCTGGCGGCTTCCTCGCGCTGCGCCTCATTCAGCTCGGCGTAGTCGAGGATCTGGATGCCCGCTTCGGTCAGGCGCGGCAGCACGTCGTCGTGGTAGACGCGGCGCTGGTCGGTCAGCAGATCGCGGATGAGCGGGCGCAGCGCATGAATCTGCTCCTCGGGTGTCATGCCATCGGGGCCGTGCGTGTGGACGCTGGCGGAGAGTTGATCGTGCAGGCCAGCCATGCGCACCATCAGGAATTCATCGAGCTGCACGCTGACGAAGCTGAGGAACTTGACGCGCTCCAGCAGGGGATGGCGATGCGACTGCGCCTCCTCCAGCACCCGCTGGATGAAGCCGACCGCCGCGATCTCGCGGTTGATATACAGTTCGCTGCGGTGCAGTTCCTGCTCGCTCTCGACCGCGACCATAGCGTCTCCGCCTGTTCTGTGGGATGGAGGGAAATGTGAATCGTTGGGGGCGCTCTCGGCCTTGAAAGGCCGGAGCACGCCAACGACGCGGCCTTTCAAGGCCGCCGGAACGAGTAGCGCCGCTCAGCTTTTGACCTTGCTCGGCGCGCTCCGTACATCTTAGAACGCGCGTGTTATGCTGATTGTCGCACCATCTGGCGTCTGCTTGCGGACACACGTCTCATTGCGGTAGAAGTAAGATGATCACCATACGGAGGGCGCGCTGGCGCTGATGCGCGACTGGCGTGGAGAGGAGCAAGGCCAATGCGGCAGGGGCAGGATACTCGCATGCCGCCGCGACGCTGGTGGTTCCTGGCGCTGGCGACGCTGCTCACGTTCGGCGTCTTCTGTCTCCTCACGCGCAGTTGGACGCCGCTGGCCGCTGGCTGGCCCGTCGTGGCGCTGATCTTCGCGCTGGCGATCATCCGTCAGGGCGCCGACCTCTACGAGCGCCGACCATTACACGATTCCCTGGGGAGGCGACACGCGCCGCATGTCTGAAAGCCCATTCGATGCGGCGATTCCGCCCAACGCTGGAGAGCCTGCGCCCGTGGTCAGGCACGCCAATGACTGGCGCACGCTGCTCATCATCTTCACGCTGGCGGGCGTCGTCGAGTCGCAGGCCTTTGGCCATCTGAACGCCTTCCGCCCGCTCTTTTTGCAGCAGCTAGGCGTGCCTGCGAGCCAGATTCCCGGCTGGACGGGCATTCTCGCCGCGCTCGGCTTCGTGCTGGGCCTGCCCTTGCTGCCATTCTGGGGCGTGTGGGCTGACCGCTACAGCCGCAAGCTGATCATCGTGCGCAGCGCCTATGTCGAGGGCATCATCTTCGCGCTGGCGGCGTTCAGCCCGAATGTCTGGTTCCTGGCGGCGGCCCAGTTTCTGGGCGGCTTCGTCTTCGGCAACACCGGCGTGATGCTGGCGATGCTGGCTGATAGCACGCCGCGCAGGCGGCTGGGCATGGTCGTCGGCATCGTCAGCGCGGGCTTTCCCATTGGCTCCTCGGTCGGACCGCTGCTGGGCGGCTGGGTTGCGCAGACGTGGGGTATCCGCCCGCTGCTCTTTGGCGACGCGGTGGCGTCCGCGCTGATGGGCGTGGCGATGACGTTGATCGTGCATGAGGAGAAGCGGCTGCACGCCACGCAGGAGCGCGTGGGGCGGCTGTTGCGCCATGCGCTCGACGACATCATCTCATCACGGGTGGTCGTCAGCCTGTTCGGGTTGTACTTTCTCGCCATGTTCGGCGTCACGCTGTATCAGCAGTTCGTGCCGATCCTCCTGCAGCGACTCGATACCGGCCCCGTGCGCCTGCTGCCCTCCGTAATCGGCGCGACGTTGACAGCCTCTGGCATCGCGATGGCCATCGCCACGCCGCTGTGGGGACGGCTGGGCGATGTCATGGGACGCTGGCGCGTGCTGCCGATCCTGCTGACGGCGGCGAC
Organism: Ktedonobacterales bacterium; assembly: GCA_036258195.1. Classification (GTDB taxonomy): domain Bacteria; phylum Chloroflexota; class Ktedonobacteria; order Ktedonobacterales; family JADMIN01; genus JAKAIY01. The sequence continues at coordinate 813 of DATAED010000386.1, read as the reverse complement.
GCTGGGTATCGTGGCAGAGGGATTGGCGCCGCGTCTCTTGCCGCTGCAAGCCTCCATCGTGTGGGTCAGCGTGTTCTATGCGGGGCTGGGGCCGACGATTGTGGCGCTGCTGGCGCTGCTGGCCCCAGAGGAGCGGCGGGCCAGCATCCTCAACTTCTCGCTTCTGCCCTCGCAGCTCTCGTGGTTCGTCGGCCCGCTGCTGGGCGGCGCGCTGGCCAGCCTGTCGCTGCGGCTGCCATTCTTCGCGGGCGCGGCGATGGAAGGCGCAGCGCTGGTGGTAGCCGTCCTCCTCTGGAGGCGCAGCACGCGCAGCGGCCCACCGGAAGGGCGCACGACCGAGCAGCCACGCGAGCAGGCGGCGGTATAGGCTCGCCACGCTTCCGATTGGCGCGCCGCCCGCTGGAAAACGCAGTATGGAGGGCTAGCGTGCGCTGCCCCCAGCAGAGGCAGCGGAGCAGATGGAGTTAGAAGGAGCGATGCCATGCTGGCGCTCATCATCCTGGTCGTGGTGGTTGTGGCGTTCGCGTGGAATCTGGGTGTGCATTACACCGGCGCGGTGATGGGCATGCCCTTCGCCGCGCGCTCCATCGCCGAGTGGCCTGCGCTGCTGCTGATCGGCGTGTTCACGATCCTCGGCGCGACCGTCGCCAGCGGGCGGGTCGAGACGACCGTTGGCCATAGCAACATCGATGATCGCTTCGTGCGCGTTCCGGACACCATCGTCATCGTGCTGGCGGCGGGCGCACTGACGATGCTCTACAACTACTGGAAGATCCCCACCTCGACCATCCAGATTCTCGTCTTCTGCGTCGT
>DATAED010000385.1:0-2317 GCA_036258195.1 Ktedonobacterales bacterium | reverse complement strand
TAATCTTCGGAGCGCTTCTGCTGCTGGCGCAGGCAGTCCACGTCAAGCGCCACGCCCACGCGTGCGGTGGCGTCCAGGGCAATCTGCGTCACGGACGGATGAGGCGCGAGCAGCGTGAAGCCAACATCGAAGAAGATGGCACGTACTGACTGTGGATTGCGAAGCTCCCGCAATGCTGGCATGAAGGACTCTCCTGGCGTATGCGCGTGGTACGTGTGACGGTTCAAGCGCCTATGCTCCGGCTGATTGCCCGGCATAGACATTCTCGGCGGCAGCGACGCCCGCGCCAGCAGTCAGTGTGTGACCGAAGCGCGGTAGCAGGCGCTCGAATGCACTGAGCAGGCGCAGGATATTGCGCTGCTCAGCATTGTAGCCCATGATGCCGACGCGCCAAACCTTGCTGGCATAGTCGCCCAGGCCGCCGCCAATCTCAATGCCGTCCTCGTCCAGCAGCGCCCTGCGGAGACCGACGACATCACTCACGCCGTCTGGGACGCGCAACGCGGCTACCATCGGCAACTGGTGTTCTGGCTCGGCCAATGGCATCATTCCGATTGCCGCCGCCCCTGCCCGGAGCGCCGCCCCATTCAGCGCGTGGCGTGCGTAGCGGGCGCCCAGCCCCTCGGCCAGAGTCAGACGCAGGGCTGTGTGAAGCGCGTAGACCAGCGAGACGTTCGACGTGTGGTGGTAGGCGTGCGGTGGGTTCCAGTAGCGCTGGAGCGCCAGCAGGTCAAGGTACCAGCTTTGCACCGGCTGCTTGCGAGCTTCGATGGCCTGGACGGCGCGCGCGCTGAGTGTAATCGGCGCAAGGCCGGGCAGCGCGCCAAGGCACTTCTGGGTGCAGCTATAAACGGCGTCGAGTTCCAGTTCATCCACAGGGATGGGCATCCCACCGAGCGCTGTGACCGCGTCTACGACCAGCAACGCGCCCATCTCATGGGCGCGTGCGGCGATGTCCGCCAATGGCTGTTGCACGCCGGTCGAGGTCTCCGCCAGCACCACGGCAATGACTTTCACCTTTCCCAAATCACTAGCCGCCGAGCGGAGCGCATCCGCCGCAATCGGTTTTCCCCATTCGCCCGCAACGGTGGTGACGTTCGCGCCGCAACGCGCGCCGATCTCCGCCATCTTCGCGCCGAAGAAACCCGCCGCGCCGACCAGCAGTGTATCGCCTGGCTCAAGCAGATTGCAGAGCGACGCCTCCATGCCGGAGAAGCCGGTGCCTGGAACAGCGAGGGTCAGGGCGTTGCTCGTGCCAAAGACCTGCCGCAGCATGTCCGCCGTCTCGCCAAGAATCGCTAGGTAGGCTGGATCGAGGTGTCCGAGCACCGGAGCAGCCGCGGCCCGCAGTACAGCAGGATGCGGATTGCTCGGCCCTGGCCCCATCAACAGCCGCTCCGGCGGCTCGACGGGGGCGTACACGGCAGATGCGGTTGCGGTCGCTGTCGATGCTGCGGTCATGAGTGCTGCTCCTTTGCAGTCCTGGGCCGATGAGACTTCGGCCTACTTATGGTTGTTATTATCAGTGTCGTCGTTCATGTCTGCCAGTTTCTGCGCCTGGTCGGAGGCGATTAGCGCGTCGATCAGCGGGTCGAGATCGCCGCCCAAGATGCGCGGCAGGTTATGCAGCGATACGTTGATGCGGTGATCGGTGATGCGGTCCTGGGGAAAATTGTATGTGCGAATCTTCTCGCTGCGGTCGCCCGTCTGCACCTGCGAACGGCGGGCCGCGCCCAGTTCGGCGTCGCGCTTCTGCTGTTCGAGGTCCCACAGGCGCGAGCGCAGCACACCCAGCGCCTTCGCCTTGTTCTTGAGTTGCGACTTCTCATCCTGGCAGGTGACGACCAGCCCGGTCGGCAGGTGGGTGATGCGCACAGCAGAATCAGTCGTGTTGACGCTCTGACCACCGTGTCCAGTGGAGCGATAGACATCCACGCGGATATCTTCGGGGCGAATCTCGACCTCGATTTCCTCGGCCTCCGGCAGCACAATCACCTTCGCCGTGGAGGTGTGAATGCGCCCCTGCGACTCGGTGGCAGGCACGCGCTGGACGCGGTGAGTCCCGCCCTCAAACTTCATGCGGGCATAGGCGCCTTTGCCGCGCACCTCGAAGACGACCTCTTTATAGCCACCAATGCCGCTCTCGTTCTCGTCCATCACCTCGATAGTCCAGCGCTTTGCGTCGGCATAGCGCAGATACATGCGGAAGAGGTCGGCGGCGAAGAGACCGGCCTCGTCGCCACCAGCCCCCGCCTGGACTGTGACGATAGCGTTGCGGTCGTCCATGATGTCGCGTGGAAGCAGCGCCACCTGCACC
>DATAED010000384.1:0-5559 GCA_036258195.1 Ktedonobacterales bacterium | reverse complement strand
CGGTGAATGTAGAGCCGCTCGGCGGCGCGCACGCCGTTGCCCTCGCACTCCAGAAAGACCTCCAGCGTCTGGGTGAGCTGGCCCTCGTGCGTGCGGTCGTGCTCCACCAGTCGCGCCAGCCGACCGGAGAACGCATTCTCGGCGAGCATCTGCGGCGGCAGCGCGTGCAGCCAATGCAGCAATCCCAGCTCCTCGAAACGCGCCACGCGGCGGTCGTCGCCCAGCGCTGGTAACAGCGCCAGCGCCTCCAGCGCACGCTCATAGTCGCGATTCAGGCTGCCAGACGCCTCCTGCAGCGCGCTCACGCCCAGCCGCACCGGAGCATCAGGCGCATCGAAGGCGGCCAGGCTCTCCTGCAGGAACGCGCAGAAATGATCGATCTGCTCGCGGCGGGCGGTCTCCAGCAGCGCCACCACGCGGCCAGAGCGCTCGCCCACCACGCAGGGCAGATTCTCGTGGCGCGCAGCGTTGCGGGCGGCCAGCTCCACGGTGCGCTGGTCAGCGGCGCCGAGGGCCATCACGACGACGACATGCGGCGCCTCCAGGCGCAGATGGAAGCGGGCGAGCTGCTCGCGCAGGGCGCTATCGGGGCGCAGGTCTTCGGCGAGCAGGCGGCTGAGCACATGTTGCTCCATGCGCTCCTCGGCCTGGCTGGTGGTCTGGTTGCGGAAGAGGATCAGCGCGGCCACCGTCGCGGCGTGCTCGATGGCATGGAAGTCGAGCGGCTCCAGGTCGCGCTGGCCCGCGATGATCCAGACATAGCCGTAGACACGCCGCGCCACGACAATCGGCGTCAGGATGCGCGCCATCGTCATGCCCAGCGCCCGCGTCTCGTCGCTGACATCCACCCGCTGCACGCTCAGCGTCGAGCGCGCCTGCGAGAGGACGCCCGTGCGGCGCAGATATTCCAGCAGGCGGGGCGAGCTGCGCCCCTCGCGGATGGCGCCACGCCTGCTCTCATCGATGCTGGCGCCGGGGCCAGTGGCCTCGGCCAGCACGGCGAACGAGAGGTCGTCAATCTCGACGGGTCGCCGCAGCAGCGCGCACAGCTCGTGCGCCACATCCTGCAGCGAGCCACCTTCCAGCACGAGGCGCGTCAGCGCGCGGTGGATGGCCAGCGACTGCTTGTAGAGCAGATATTGGTCGTTGAGGCTGTGCTCCGAGACGACGCGCACGACATCTTCGAAGGGGATATGCCAGGGCAGCTCCAGCACGGGGAATCCGGCGGCGTCGGCCACGCAGCGCACCTCATCGGCCACGCGCATCACATACGCGCCCGTCGCCACCACCAGACCCGCCACGCGCTTCTCGATCAACTGGCGCACCAGCCGCACCTGGCCCTCCACGTCGTCGCGCAGGCCGTAGAAGGTTGTCAGCAGCAGCTCATCGGCGCGCACCCACTCATCCGCCTGGGGGATATCGACCACAGCGGCCCACAGGATCTCGCGATCCAGTCCATCCGCTCCGGCGACGAGCGCGCCCTCGGCCATCGGTGGCAGATCGCGCAGTTGGCGCATCGTCAGCATGGGTGGCCTCATCTATGGGGAACGACCTCACCCCCTGGTTCCCTCTCCCACAGGGAGAGGGGGAATCGGAGGAAGCGCCGTCACCGTACCATGCGCGGCGGGGTTGCGCAAGCGTTTGGAGGCCGCGCGTTGGCCACAGTGGACAATGCCGCGTCCAGAGCGCAAGTGATACGATGCGAAGAGAGAGCGCGGGAGCCTGATCCCTGCGCCACGCTGGCGCCTGCCAAGCTGACGCCTGCCCTGCAAGACTGCGCCGCCCGCGACGGGCGAGGAGCTGGAACTGAACATGAGCATTCAATCTATCAATCCGGCGACCGGTGAGGTCATCGAGACCTTCGAGCCATTCAACCAGCAGCGCATCGCCGAGGCGCTCGACCAGGCGCAGCAGGCGTTCCACCAGTGGCGCACGACCACGCTGAATGAGCGCGCCCGCCTCGTGCGCGAGATCGCCAAAACGCTGCGCGCGCAGAAGGAGCGGCTGGCGCGCGTGATGACGCTGGAGATGGGCAAGCCGATTGTCGAGGCCGAGGCCGAGGTGGAGAAGTGCGCCTGGAACTGCGACTTCTATGCCGAGGAGGCCAAACGCTTCCTCGCCGACGAGCCCGCGCCCTCGACCGCGCAGGAGAGCTATGTCGCCTTCCGTCCGCTGGGCGTGGTGTTGGCGGTCATGCCGTGGAACTATCCGCTGTGGCAGGTCTTCCGCTTCGCCTCGCCTGCGCTGATGGCGGGCAACGTGGCCGTGCTGAAGCATGCCTCGAACGTCACCCGCTGCGCGCTGGAGATCGAGCGCGTCGTCAGCGAGGCGGCCCAGGCGGTCGGCGCGCCGATGCATCTCTTCCAGACGCTGATCGTGCCGGGCGCGGAGGTCGATGCGATCATCAAGGATCGGCGCGTGGCGGCGGTGACGCTGACGGGAAGCGATCCGGCGGGGGTCTCGGTGGCGACGGCGGCTGGCTCGGTGCTGAAAAAGACCGTGCTGGAGCTGGGCGGCTCGGACGCCTTCATCGTGCTGGATGACGCCGACATCGAGGCGGCGGCGCAGATGGCGGCCAAAGCGCGCTTCCAGAATACCGGGCAGAGCTGCATCGCGGCCAAGCGCTTCATCGTCGTGGAATCGGTGGCCGATGCCTTCGAGTCAGCCTTCGTTCAGGCGACGGAGGCGCTTAAGGTGGGCGACCCGCTGGATCGTGAGACGCAGGTGGGGGCGATGGCCCGCCACGATCTGCGCGACGACCTGGATCGCCAGGTGCGCGCCTCGCTGCAGGAGGGCGCGAAGACGCTGACCGGCGGCAAGGCGATCAGCGGGCCGGGCGCCTTCTACGCGCCGACCATCCTGACGAACGTGACGCCGGAGATGACCGTCTTCAAAGAGGAGACGTTCGGCCCGGTGGCGGCGGTGATTCACGCCAAGGACGAGGCCGACGCCATCCGCCTGGCCAACCAGTCGGACTTTGGCCTGGGCGGCGCCGTCTGGACCCGCGACATCGCACGCGGTGAGCGCGTGGCGCAGCAGGTCGAGAGCGGCGCGGTCTTCATCAACGGCATGACGGCCTCCGACCCGCGCCTGCCCTTTGGTGGGGTCAAGCGCAGTGGCTACGGGCGCGAACTGTCGTCCTACGGCATCCGCGAGTTCGTCAACATCCAGACCGTCTGGATCGGCCCGGCCAAAGGCGCGCCCGCGAAGGTCGCCGCCGAGTAGCGCGCCCTCACCCCAGCCCTCTCCCAGAGGGAGAGGGAGCGGAGGGTGATCGTAGGGCCAGGCTCCGTCCGTGTAGCTCCCCTCTCCCGCAAAGCGGGGGAGGGGCCGGGGGAGGGGGTCGCAACCCACCACCATCGCCGCCCGTACTATTGCAAGCTCGTAGATATATACGTATACTGCTGGGTACGCGCAGACCCTACAGCGCGGTGGGCAATCGAGGGGCCGCGCGCCCGGTGGATTCGCGGGACAGCGCGCATGGAGGTTCGTATGCAGAACGGCGCAGAATCGCCGCTGGTTGCGGCGCAACGCAGCGCAATCCTACAGATTCGGTCGCGCTATGAACGCGGCGAGCTACCGTTCGAAACGTTCCGCACGAGCCTGGACGCCATCACTGCAGCCCAGACGCCCGAGGAGTGCGCCAACCTCCTGCGCGACCTGCCACCGCCATCTCCATCGATGGCCGCGCTCGCCGCGCTGGAGCCGCCCGCGCTGACCCCCAGTGCGACCCCGCAGCGGGCGCTGGCGCGCTCTGCTCCAAACAAGCGCATCTCGGCCTTCATGAGCGAGACGAAGAAGACGCGCAGCGCCTGGACGCTGGCGCCCAATACGCACGTCAACGCCTTCATGGGCAGTATTCGCCTCGATATGCGCCGCGCGCAGTTGCCAGCGGAAGCGTACCTGAAGGTCAACTCCACCATGGGCGAGGTCATCATCCTCGTACCCGATGATGTGGCCGTCGCGGTGCGCTCGACCGCCATCATGGGCGAGGTCAATGCGATGGGTGAGAGCGTCGCCGGGATGATCGCCTCCGGCGAAGAGGAGCATAATCCCACGCACACTGAGCCACGCGCGCGGCTGACGATTGACGTCGGCGTGCTGATGGGCTCGGTGCAGGTCAGGCTGGTCAACAACACCAACGCCGCCATCGCCGACATGGCGCGCGACGCCGTGCGCGCTGCGCTGGAGGGTATGCGGCGCGGCTTCGAGAATGGGGCGTACAATGCGCCGCTGCCATCGCCTGGCGCGCGCCCTGGCCTGCCTGGCTACAACGACTAGCGCATAGCTCCAGCGCTGAGCCTCAGGACGCCGCGCACTGCTGCGAGTAGGGCGCCTGCACGCTGACCACGCCCGCCGCCGCCTGCACCTGCTTCAGCCACTGCGTCGAGTTGGCCGCTGTGATGGCGACGACCAGCGCGCCGCTGCTGGCGAAGCTGGCCTGCTGGCCGACCGGGCGCCACGGAGGCGGCGGCAGGCTCTGCTCGTAGCAGGGATCAGCCAGGCGGAAGCCTAGCGCGCTGATTGTCGCCAGCGCCGCGCCGTAGCCACTCGCGCCCGCCGTCGCGAACTGCACGCGCACATCCTCCGCCCACGCCGTCTCTCCCAGGAAATAGAGCACACCCGGAACAGGCCTGAGATCGACTGGTATCAGGGGACAGCCGCCATAGCCGTTGTAGATCGCGACCACGCTGGGCAGCGCGGCGAGGCGCTGGAGCCAGTCGCTCGGCGCGAGCGGCGTGGGAATTACCTCCAGCCAGGGCAATCCCTGCGTGATGGGAGTCGCTTCGGGGTGTGGCGTCGGCTGCTCGGTGGGCGCCATCGCCAGTGGTTGCGGCGCAGCGAGCTTGAACCCGCCACGCTCGTCTTGCGATGTCCAGCGCACCCCCGAATAGGCATAGCCTGTGCAGTCTCCGACCGTCTGGAGGCCGAGATTGGTCACGCTCTGGAGCGCGCTGTAGAAGTCGCTGGAGCGATGAAAATAGACATCGGCCAGCGGAACAATATCCACTCCTGATCCCTCAGGAGTCACCTTCGGGATGACCATTGGCGAGGAGGTCAGCGCAGCCGAGACGGCGGTTGGCGTTGGCTGGGAGGCGCCGCCCGCCTCGCTCACGCAGCCAGCCAGCGTCGCCGCCAGCAGCAGCAGGGGCAGCGCCGCGCCGAGATACCAGCGGCGCGATGTGGATGCTCTAGGCGCCGTTCGCCTCCTAATTTCCACCTGCGCATCCCCATAGCCACAGCGCCGCACGGCAGCCACGGCAGCCACGCTCGCTATGTCTTTCTACTGAGGTAGACGGCCAGCGTATGTCATATTTTCGTCTGGCGCCGCAACTCTCTGCTTGCCTCATACCTGGCGGCCATCGTCACGTATGGCCTACGGCTGCGGATTCTGCGCCTGGATGGCATGCAGCGGGAGGGCGCGGTCGAGGCGGAGCAGAGCCACTACTGCGAGCAGCGCCACACCGCTCAGCGCCAGCCAGACCCAGCCGCCGCTCAGCGCATAGAGCGCGGTCAGCGCCGCTGGGCCGATGATGGAAGCGACCGACCAGGAGAGAT
>DATAED010000383.1:0-11399 GCA_036258195.1 Ktedonobacterales bacterium | reverse complement strand
CTCGAATAGGCGCCGCCATCCAGGAAGGTCTGGAGATGCACGGCAGTGAGCGTCCCGTCGTGCTTGACGCCCGTCTTCAGGATCATCTTGACGGGATGGCGCCCGCGATGGCAGTAGAAGACCTCCTCGCGGCTGAGGGTGAACTTGATGGGCCGACCGTGGCGCAGCGCGAAGAGACACGCCGCGAAGTCGTGCGCGAACGGCTCGCATTTGCCGCCGAAGCCGCCACCCACCGGCGGCACGATCACGCGCAGTCGACTCTGCGCGATGCCCAGCACTTTGGCGATCTCGCGGTGGACGTAGTGCGGCGTCTGGGTCGAGGTCCACAGGGTGATCTTGCCGTCGGCGTGGCAGTCGGCGACGCAGGCGTGCTCCTCCATCGGCGCGTGGGTCGTACCCTCGAAGAAGTAGATATCGTCGCGGATCAGATCAGCCGCCGCGAAGCCCGCCTCCATGTCGCCGAATTCGAGGTGGACTTCCTTCATGACGTTGCCACGCGCCGTCTCCTCGTGGATGCGCTGCTCCGGATGCGCCAGCGCCTCTTCGATGCTGGTCAGCGCGGGCAGCGGCTCGTAGTCCACCTCGATCAGCGCCAGCGCCTCCTCGGCGGTCTCCTCATCCACCGCGCAAATGGCGGCGATAGGCTCGCCGACATAGCGCGCCTTGTCCAGCGCGAAGGGCGTCTCATCCTGCGTCGTCGGCATGATGCCATAGGTGTGCGGCAGATCAGCCCCGGTGATGACATCCAGCACGCCGGGGTAGGCGCGCGCGCGGGTCACATCGAGCCGCCGGATCAGCGCGTGGGGATGCGGGCTGCGCAGGATGCGCCCATACGCCATGCGCGGCAGGCTGAGGTCGTCGGCGTACTTGGCCGCGCCCGTCACCTTGGTATAGCTGTCTATCTTGGGGATAGACTGTCCGATCACGCGCATCTGAGACGCTCCATTCTAGCGAACCCTCACCCCCAGCTCCCTCTCCCTCTGGGCGAGGGGGAGCCGGAGATGTCGTGCAGTGCGCGGCGTCATGGCTCCACTCTCACGCGCAGCAGGGGAGGGGCTGGGAGTGGGGGCATGCGCTCCGCCGCCAGCTCCACCGCCTCGATGATCTTGGTATAGCCGGTGCAGCGGCAGAGATTACCCGCCAGCGCCGCCTTGATCTCGTCGCGCGTGGGGCGCGTATTGTGCGCCAGCAGCGCCGCCCCGCTGACCAGAAAGCCCGGCGTGCAATAGCCGCACTGCGCCGCGCCGCGCTCGGCAAACGCCTGCTGCAGCGGATGCAGCGTGTTGCCGCGCGCCAGCCCCTCCACCGTCGTGATCTCGGCGTCCTGCGCCTCGACCGCCAGCGCCAGGCACGCCAGCACGGGCGCGCCGTCGATCAGCACGGTGCAGGCGCCGCAATGCCCCAACTCGCAGCCATGCTTCGTGCCGGTCAGCTCCAGCTCTTCGCGCAGCGCCTCCAGCAATGTATGGGTCGGCGAGACGGCGACCTGTCGGGTCTCACCGTTGACACGGAATGTCATCAGCTCTTTGGGCATCTCAGCGCGCTCCATTGGCCAGATTGCGGCGGTCGTCCACGCGGCGCGCCTTCAGCTCGAAGCGCGGCAGCGAGCCGGGCGACGCCACACGCACAGGCACGCGCAGGCTCAGCGCCTGCCGCAGCGCCTGCTCGACCTGTGGCGCCAGCTCCTCCGGGCACTCCGCCTCGACCTCGACCTCATCCATCTCGCCCGCCCGCGTCAGGATGATGCGGAACTCCTCGACCTGCGGGAACTGCCGCAGCGCCGCCTCGATGCTGGAGGGGAAGATGTTGACGCCGCGCACCACCACCATATCATCCACCCGCCCCAGCACGCCGCCGGGCAGCGTCAGCAGGGTGCGGCCACAGGCGCAGCGCGACGGCCCGCGAATGACGCGGTCGCCGGTGCGATAGCGCAGCGCGGGCCAGCCCCAGCGTCCCAGGTTGGTCAACACCAGCTCGCCCTGCTCACCCTCGGCGACTGGCTCGCTGGTCGTGGGATCGAGCACCTCGGCGATGAACTCGGCCTCGTTGACGTGCACACCATCCTGCTGCTGGCAGGTGAAGGCGTAGGCGCCCATCTCGGTCATGCCGATGTGATCGTAGGCGCGCGCGCCCCAGGCTTCCTCGATGCGCGCGCGGGTGCTGGGGATCGAGGCGCCCGGCTCGCCCGCGTGAATCGTCACGCGCACGGGCGAGCTGGCGAGGTCGATACCCTCCTCGCGCGCCACCTCCGCCAGCCGCAGCGCATAGGTCGGCGTGCAGACCAGCACGCTGGTGTTGGTCGCCAGCATGGCGCGCAGCCGCTGCTGTGTCGTCTGCCCACCGCCCGGCACGACCAGCGCGCCGATACGCTTGGCGCCCTCATACGCTGACCAGAAGCCGATGAACGGGCCGAACGAGAACGCCAGATAAACCGTGTCAGCGCGGCCCACGCCCGCCGCGCGAAAGACCGCCTCCCAGCACTCCGCCCACCAGTCCCAGCTCTCCACCGTATCCAGAATGGTCAGCGGATGGCCAGTCGTGCCGGAGGTCTGGTGCAGCCGCACGTAGTCATGCAGCGGGAACGACAGATTGGCCCCATACGGCGGATGCTCGCGCTGGTCGGCGACGAACTCGTCCTTGTGGGTGAAGGGCAGCCGCGCCAGCGCCTCCATCCCCGTCAGGCTGGCGATATCGACATCGGCCAGCCGGGCGCACAGGAAGGCGTTGCCGCGCAGCGCGCGCTCCAGCCCGGCGCGCAGCTTGATGAACTGGAAGCGCGTCAGCGTCTCGCGATCCGTCATCTGGAGCCAGGGCCGCGCATGGTCGCTGTGGTCACGATGGTCGATGTGGTCGCTGGCGATGGCAGTGTCTGAGGGTGAAGGGTTCATCACGGGCAATCGTCCCTGCTCTTGTGTGCCGCAAGTTGTCAATCCTGAGTGGCGCGACCTCACCCCTATCCCCCTCTCCCGCAGGAGAGGGGGAACCGGAAGCCATGGCGGCTGCGGCTCCCCTCTCCCGCCTTGGCGGGGGAGGGGTTGGGGGAGGGGGCGCGTGCGACTACGGCGAGACGGCGTCCAGCCGCTTGCCGCGCGTTCTGATGCCGAACTGGGCGATGATGGCCGCAACCACCAGGAACGCGCCGATCAGCAGGAACGCATAGAGCGCGCCGTTCTGCATCGAGCCAAGCTGCGGCAGCACGGTCGCGGTGATGAACAGCAATCCGACGCCACCGCCGACATGGCCGATGCCATCGACGATGCCGAAGCCCGTCGTGCGGGCGCGCGTCGGGAAGTTCTCCGTGGACCAGGCGTAGGTGATCGGCACCCACACGTTGAAGCCGAAGAACAGGATGATCGAGCCGATGAACGCCAGGATCACCGTCGAGTCGACGTTCGCCGAGGTGGGCTTGCCCGCGACAGCGACCAGCACACCGCCGATGATCGTCAGCACGGCGCCGATGGGCAGCCAGTACTTGCGCTCCAGCGTCTCGCCAAAGAAATAGGCAAAGACGCCGCAGAGAATGAACCCGATCGTCCCAACGGCGACGATGATGCCCGCCTCTGGTGGCGCATAGCCGAGCGAATTCAGGATCACCGTCATGCCAGCGGCGATGGAGTAGACCGTGATGTAGGCAATGAACCACATCACGAACAGCAGCACGACGCGCCCCAGATAGGTCGGGTTGCTGAAGATCGCGCCGAAGCCCGATGCCCCTTCGCCCGACTGTACCGTGACCGGCTCGTCATCGGCTGCGGCAGTCGGCGCTGCGCCCTTGTCGGAGGCGTAGCTTTCCATCAGACTGACGACCTTATCGGCCTCCTCCAGCCGCCCGCGCGAGACCAGCCAGCGCGGCGACTCTGGCAACTGGATGCGCAGCACGATGCCAATCAGCGCCAGCACAGCGCCGACGATGTACATGATGCGCCAGCCATTGCCCAGGAAGACGCCATGATCGCTGACCTGCACCTGCGCGAACGACAACCCCAGCGGGAATGGCGCGGGCGGTGTGGTCAGAATCAGCCCCAGCCAGACGGCGACGAAGGCGCCCAGCGCCGACATGATGAAGATCAGCGAGGTGTACTTAGCGCGACTGCGGCGTGGCGCCACCTCGTTGATGTAGGTGTTCACAATCGCCAGGTCTGCGCCGATGCCGATGCCGGTGATGGTGCGGGCGACGATGAACATGGTGTAGTCGTTGGTGAAGGCCGTGTAGAGCGACCCCAGCCCCGTGATCAGCAGCGTCACCAGCAGCATGTCGCGCCGCCCGAAGCGATCAGCCAGCGGGGAGAGCAGCAGCGCGCCGATGACGTAGCCGATGAGGTTCCACAGCACGGGCAGGCCGACCACCGCCGACGCCTCCACGAAGCCCGGCGGCAGGCTGGTCGAGCCTGGCGGTGGGCCAGCGAGGCACTTGGTGACGATCTGTGTGCATGTCTGGATGAACGACACGTTGATGTCGAAGATGTCGTAGAACGTGAAGAGGAAACCGACCCCGATAACGAGGACGTAGATGTAGGGAAGCGACCAGACCTGGATGCGGTCCTGACGTGCGACCACGTCATTCGGATTGATCGTTCGCGGATCTGCCGACATTCGCCATTATCCCTCCTGGAATGACCGCAACGCCTGCGCGCACGCGCCAGGTCTCGCCTGGCGCCCACGCCAGCCCGCCGACGGCCACTCCACGACGCTATGACGCTTTCGCCCGCACAACAGTGTGCGACGCCGAGCGTCCAGCCGCGCTCATCTCTGTATGCGCCTCCAATCCATCCATCTGCTCGCGCGCAGCGCGGCGCGCGGCCAGCGTCGCCCGAGCACACGCGCGCTACCCATCGCGCATGTGTTCAATATGGCGAACGCAACGTTCTTGTATAGGAACAAGTGTGCATGGAACGATGCGATATGTCAAGGCTTGCCCCCTTCCCAAACCAGGGCTCGTGAATGTTTGGCAGCCCTCGGCCTTGAAAGGCCGGAGCACGCGACGTGGGCCTGAAGGCCCTGGGGCATTCATGCCCCCGCGCCGTGCGTCTTCCATTCATGGCCGCGACCCCTCTCCTGACTTGACAGCGCGCCCGTCTGCGGCTGATAGTTGTTCATATGTCAGAACCGCCTGTTCATCATACCGAACCCAACGACGACGGGACGGCGCGCACGCCTGCGCCCGCGCCGATGGTGGAGCGCGCCTTCCGCCTGCTCGATCTGCTGGCGGTCAGCGACGCAGGCTACAGCCTCTCGGAGCTGGCGCGGCTGCTGGAGATGAGCAAGGGCAGCGTCCACGGGCTGCTGAAGACGCTGGAGGCTGGCGGAGTGGTGGAGGTCGATAGCGAGCGCCGCTATGCGCTCGGCCCGCGCATCTACAACCTCACGCAATCCTACATTCGCCGCAGCGGGCTACGCCGCTATGCGCTGCCCGCCATGCGCCGCCTGGCCGCGCTGACTGGCGAGACGGTCTTTCTGGGGCAAATGGAGCCAGATGGCGTGCGCATCCTGGAGCGCGTGGAGGAGCCAATCGCGCGCAGCTCACTGCGCGTCTCGGCGCGGCGTGGCGCGCTCGTGCCGCTGCTGGCGGGCGCCATTGGGCGGGTGGCGCTGGCGAGCTGGCCGCCCGCGCGGCGCGAGGAGTATCTGCGCGGGCGCCCGCTGCCCGCCTTCACCGCGCGCGCCATCATCGACCCGGCGGCCTTCCTGGCGGCGGTGGAGCAGACCGCGCGCACGGGTATCGGCATCGACCGCGAAGAATACCTCACCGGCGTCAACGCCGTCGCCGCCGCCATCTATGGGATGGATCAGCAGCTCATCGCGCTGGTCTGGATCGTCGGCTTCAGCGCCTTCTTCAACGACGAGGCCGTCACCCGCGCCGCCGAAGCCCTGCGCGCCGAGACCGCCGATGTCTCACGCGCGCTCGGCGCCGAATAGACGACGCACGCAGCCTCCCACCTCCAGCGGCTCATGCGCCTGCGTATTGCGGACGAATTGCAGCCACTTCCCACAGCGCCCTTGACGCATTTTGTATCTATGTGCATAATACATATAGATACATCGCGGGAACCGAATCGCCGCTTCCGGATGTAGACCCGGCCGTCGGGTCACTGCTCAGGCAGACCACCGGCTGTTTGCAGCCGCCAGAAAGGACACAGGCGCCATGCCAGAGACCAGGAAGGCTGCCAAGCCCCAGGAGACCAGCGAAGAGACCACCCAGACCGCCGAGAAGGCCGAGAGCGTCGTCAATCAGGCGGCCACCGCGTTCGGCGAGACCCTGCGCGAGGCGGGCAGGACCGTCGTGGACGGCGCCATCGCCATGCAGGATCGCAACGCGCACTTCGCGCAGACCATCATCGAGCAGGGGTTCAAGCAGGTCGAGGAGCAGACCGTCGCCCTGCACAAGCTCTACAGCGCCGTCGCCAGCCAGTCTGAGGCCCGCCGCGCCGCGTTCCGCGACCTTGGCCGCGAAGCCGCTGCGGCGTCGTTCAGCCTGCTGATGCTGCCTGCCCGCCGCTCGCGCCGCGTCTTCGAGTCGGCGCGTGAGACCGTGCGCGAGACCGTGCGCGAGAGCGCCAGGCCGTCCGACAGCGCGGAGGCCTAGTCTCCCGCCCGCGCGTCGTGAGGTTCGTGTAGCAAACGATAAGCGTCGCGTGTGGCGGAGCATCCAGCCACGCACGACGCTGTTTTCATTGCCCCGCGCCGCAGACATCTGGCTCTGCCTTGATTTCTCTGGCGTGGCTGGCCGACCATGGCGAATCGGCGCCCGCAGCGTGGGCGTGCGATCCACCAGAAGTACTCAGGAGTACTGTGGAGCGCGCTCGTATGGTGTGGATGATGAATCAGCGCGAGGCCGCTGAGCAGGCGATCGCGGATACGCGCGCCGTCTTGACCGAGGGCCTCTCTCTGCGCGACCCGGTGACGCTGGGCGCGCGCCTGGGCGACCTGGCCCGCTCGAATGGCCTGCTGGCGCTCGAAGCCAACCTGAAATCGCTGGAGCACTACAGTCGCGTGGCGCATGTGGGACGCCAGCCCACGCGCGCGCTCACCTTCACCGCGCTGGCGGCGGATATTCTGGGCGGCTACCTCGCGCTCGCCCGTCGCTCGCGGCTGTGGGGTCGTCTGGCCCAGCCGCAAGACTGGGAATGGCAGCACGAGCGTAGCGCCGCCCGCGTGCGCGACACAGCGGCGCGGCTGCGCGGCGCCCTCATCAAAGCCTGCCAGTTCGCCTCGACACGGCCAGACATCCTGCCGCCTGCCTACACCCGCGCCTTCGCCACGCTGCAAGACGCCGTGCCCGCCACGTCCTGGCGCGACATCCGCTGCGCCATCGCGCAGGAGCTGGGCCGCCCGCCAGAGGCCGTCTTCGCGCGCATCGAGCGGTACCCTATCGCCTCAGCGTCCATCGCGCAGGTGCATCGCGCGTGGCTGCGCGATGGCCGCGCCGTCGCCGTCAAGGTGCAATATCCCGACATCGCGGGCATCATGGCGACCGATCTGAAGGTGCTGCAATACATCGTGCGCGGGGTCGCCGAGTTCGTTCCCGACGTGCAACTCCAGCCGATTGTCGATCACCTCAAGGAGACGCTGCCGCTGGAGCTGGATTTCGCGCGTGAGGCGCGCGCCATGACCGCCCTGCGCCAGGCGCTGCGTGGTCGCGATGATGTGCTGATCCCTGCGGCGATTCCGGAGTTGAGCACGCGACGCCTGCTGGTGATGGAGTATGTCGAGGGCGTCAAGATCAATGATCGCGCTGGACTGGAGCGCGCAGGCATCGACCCATCCGCGCTCGCCCGCCTGATCAATGATGTCTACGCCGAGCAGATCTTCCGGCTGGGCTGGCTGCACGCTGACCCGCACCCCGGCAACCTGCTGGCGCAGGCGCGACCCGGCGCCGGGCCGCGCCTCGTGCTGCTGGATCACGGGCTGACCGTGCCGCTCGATCCCGCCCTGGTCGCGGCCATCAGCGAGATGGTCTCGGCGCTGCTGCAGGGCGACTTCGAGCGCCTCACCCGCGCGCTGCAATCCGCTGGCGTGCGGCTGGATGAGCGGCTGGGTGGCGCCACGCTGCTCCAGCTCGTCGGCGTGCTGCTGGGCAATGAGCAGGAGGGGGCCAGCGCCGCGCAGGTGGGGCAGCGGCTCGGCAAGAGCATCGGCCACATCCCCACCAGCCTGATTCTCATCGGGCGGGCGCTGGGCCTGCTCGACGGCGTCACCAAGCAGCTCGACCCCAACCTGAACGCGCTGGAAGCCATCTCTGGCTACGTGGCGCGGGAGGAAGAGGTGAGCGCGTAGAGCGCCCCCACCCCCAGCCCCTCCCCCGCTGTGCGGGAGAGGGGAGCTACACGCTTCTCTGCTGGCCAGCGCATTTACCCCCTTGGCGAGGGTGAGAGCCGCCCCGCGCCACAACGTCTGGCCAGGGTTCCCCTCCCTGAAGGGGAGGGAGCAGGGGGAGAGGTCGCGCCTCAGTCGCCGGAGCGCTGGCTCAGCCAGGCGTCGATCTGCGGCCAGGTGCGCTTGATCGCCGAGCTGCCCGCCATCATGCCGATGTGGCCGCCGGGAATCTTCAGCAGTTGCTTGTCCTCTGAGCCAATCGCCGCCATCACACCCTCGGTCTGCGCCGGGGGAACGATGTGGTCCTCGGTGGCGATGATGTTGAGCAGGTCGGCGCGGATGTTTCCGAGATCGACGCGCTCGCCGCGCAGGGTCATCGTGCCGTTGATCAGGCGGTTGTTGCGGTAGAAGTCGATGATGAGCTGGCGATACGCGCCGCCCGCCAGCGGCACGAGATCCGTCACCCACGTATTCATGGCGTGCCACGACTCCACCACGCGCGGGTCGTGCAAGTTCTCCCACAGGCGCATGTAGTTCGTGATGTAGTTCTCGACTGGCTTGAGCGCCTTGGCGCCGTAGTCGAGCAGCTCGCCGGGCATGTTGCCGAAGTTCGCCAGAATCTTCTCGATGTCGAAGTGCTGGTCGTTGACCCAGCGGATGAAGCCCGCGCACTGTTTGTCGGTGAAATCGAGCGGCGCCGTCAGCAGAATCAGGTTCTTCAGCCCGTCATCCGGACGCAGCGCGGCGTACATCGTCGTGATCAGCGCGCCGATGCACCAGCCGAGCAGGCTGAACTCGCTGGCGCCAGAGAACGACTTCAACTTGCGCACCGCGCGCGGCAGGTAATCAAGCACGTAGTCATCGAACGTGAGGTTCTTGTCTTCGAGGCCCGGCGTGCCCCAGTCGAGCAGGTACACATCGTAGCCCAGCTTGACCATGTACTCCACGAAGCTGCTGCCCGGGCGCAGATCGAGAATCGAGGAGCGATTCATCAACGCGAAGACCAACAGCAGCGGGATGGGATGACGCTGCTCCGGCGGCGTGACGGGTATGTAGTGGTAGAGGCTGGCCTTGTTGAGTGTCCAGATGACCTCTTTGGGGGTCTGGGCGACGGGATAGGGCGTGGTCAGCACGCGCTGCAGCGTGCTCATGTTGCGCTCGATCTGTTCGAGTTGATCGTGTACGGCGGCGGCGTCCGCCGCCTTAACGGCGCTATCTGCCATAAAGAGCCTCGCTGCTGGTGGGTAGTGACACGGCGTTGGTTAGCGCGCCTTCGCGCTGGCGCTGGTGGATCGGCTACGCCGGGCGCCGCCTGATGGCGTGGCGCCATTGGTCGCGCGGGTCGCTGTGGCGCGCGCTGGCCGAGCGGCGGGTTGGGCGGCAGGCGGCGCAGCCACGCTGGCCTCGGCGCTGGCGACGGACTTCAGCAGCCGCAGGATGTCGTCCATGCGAGCGTCCATATCATCGAGGCGCATCTCGATATTGGTCAGGCGCTCGGCCAGGCTGATCACTTCCGTGCGCGAGGGCATATTGAACTGGCTCAGCGTCTGCTCCATCGTCTGGCTCAGCAGCTTGCGCATGGGGATGGACATGCTGAGATAGGAGTCGAGCATGCGGGCGGTCGCCTCGGCGTATGGCTGCGAGTTGACCAGCTCCACCATGGACTTCGACCACGAGTCGAGCGCGGAATCCTGGGTGGTGCGCCAGAAACCGAGGGGATCGAAGGGGTTGACCGCATTGCCTTTATCTGATGGCTGGCTCACGAAGCGCCGTACCTTTCTCATTCGCTGTCCACACAGCAGGCGTGGCCCGGCGCCACGCCCTCGCTCTATTTGACGAGTATACATCGTGCGTCGTTGCGCCGCGACCATGCGCAGACTCCGCGAGCAGCGTAGCCCACCCGTTTGACAGACATTGCATCTATGTGTATAATGCACATATATAGCGGTGAAGGAGGCGCACACGATGACACGCGATGACGAGGAGCGCCAGGGCAAGCGCGACGAGAGCGCCAGCGCGCGCGACGACGGCCCGACGGGTATGCCGAAGAACTGGCTGACGGCGGTGCTGCTCTTGCAGCTACGCGAGCTGAATTCGTATGGCTACGATCTGCTGGAGAAGGCGGCGGCGTTTGGCTTCGCCGCGCTCAACCCCGGCACGCTCTATCGTGTGCTGCGGCAGATGGAGAAAGAGGGGCTCGTCAACTCCGGCTGGGATACCTCAGGCCAGGGGCCAGCGCGCCGCGTCTACTCCATCACCGAGGCGGGCGAGGCGTATCTGAAGCTGTGGGCCGGCTCGCTCGACCAGTATCGGCGCACGATGGATATGTTCTTCCGCATGTATACGGGGCGCTCCCCGGACAAGCCGAAGAGTTCTGATAAGTAGTGGACCAGAGCAGGCCGCGCAGGCCAGAAGGGACAGCAATACACATGGCGACCAGGACCGTGAACGAGTACGAGGCCGAGGCGCGCAAGGCGCTGGAGACCTGGACCGAGACGACCCACAATGTGTCTGAGGTGATCGTGAAGAGCGCGCTTGCCGCGCAGGAGCGCCGCACGAAGCTGGCGCAGACACTCTACGAGAGCAGCGTGGCGGAGCTGAAGAGCCAGGCCGAGGCCAACGGCGCCCTGCTCGACACGCTCGCCTCGCAGGTTGATCGCCAGTGGCAGGCGGTTAGCGGGCTGGCGCAGGACGCCCTCGACGCCTACAGCGAGGCGCTCTCCGCGCCATACACCTACTACCAGCGCTGGATGGAGACGCTGACCCAGGCGACGACCACCCGCCGCTAAGACGACGGCGCCCTCGACCCTCTCTCCCGCGAGGAGAGGGGGTTTCCGTTTATCTGGCGTATCGCGCGGGGCGAGAACCTCACCCTCTGTCTCCCTCTCCCACGGGGAGGGGGGAGAACCCATGTCGAGAGATGCGGCGCGTAGTTGGCGTTCGGTTGGCGCGTAGTTGGCGTCCGGTTGGTGTGACGCCTGCAATCGCTGACGGCGCCTGGCATGGGTTCCCCCTCCCTCGGAGGGGAGGGGGTCAGGGGGAGAGGTTCCGCTCGCCCACGCCGCAACCTCTGCCACAGGTTCTAC